>CAYOSB010000001.1:0-69021 GCA_964406495.1 uncultured Bacteroidaceae bacterium
TAGCTCGGCGAAGCCAAATTAAAATGCTCAATGATGAAGGTTTCATTTTTTTGCCATTGTAACTACGGTCACATAATTCTTTAAATATCCTGCCCTATATTTGGACTAAATTAAAACAATAAAACTATGAAAAAGAATATGGGAAAAGCAGACCGTTGGATCCGGGCCATCATCGGATTGGCAATCATTGCAACAGGTATCTATTTCAAATCATGGTGGGGACTCGTTGGTATCATACCCCTGGGAACCGCACTGATCAGTACATGTCCGCTGTATATGCCATTTCGACTATCTACCAGGAAAAAATAAATACTATGGAAAGAAGAAACTTTTTAGGGAATCTTGCCAAAGGAGCAGGAACCCTTATTGTACTTCCCACGCTGATTACGGCTTGTGAAGAGGATCCAATCGCGGATCCCAATGGCAACAATGGAACCAATGGCGACGGACCCTTTGTCGTGGATCTCACAGATGCGCAAAATAGTGCGCTTCTGACAGCGGGAGGTTTTATTGTCCGGGACAACGTGATCATCATCAACAGCGGAGGAAATTATATTGCCCTGTCAAGTGTCTGTACCCACCAGGGATGCACGGTCACCTACAATGCAAATGATAACAACCTGCCATGTCCCTGCCACGGTTCACTGTTCAATACAAGCGGTTCTGTTCTGAACGGCCCGGCTGATGAACCATTGGCAACATATCCGGTAACTGAAAACGGTGACGTACTGGAAATAGACCTCGGGTAATCAGGAACATTCACTCCGAATATTTATCCGCATCCTGCTAACTTTTGGTTGTTGAGCCAGGGTAAAGGCAATATTTGGAAAAAATTCAGCTGAAAATAGTATATAATGAAGCCATACTGCACTGCAGGAATGGCTTTTTTTCTATTTTTATTTTCTAATACCATCTGATTTGCTCATTACCTCTTCGATATTGATCACCCTTGCCCTGCTGTTCTATTCAGCCGGGATATGGGCTGAACGGATCGCCAGGTATCTCCAACCCTGGCATGTTGTCCTTTTTTGGGCAGGTTTCGTATTTGATGTTGCGGGAACAGCATTTATGCACAAGATGGCAGGTGGTTTGTTTGACCTGAAGGATCCGCATACACTCACCGGACAGCTCGCCCTCTGGCTCATGCTGGCCCATGCCAGCTGGGCCACAATAGTGATCCGTAAAGGCCAGGAACACATGAAGACAAAATTCCATCGCTATAGTGTATTCGTCTGGCTGGTATGGCTCGTCCCATACTTTGGGGGGATGTTTCTTGCCATGGCATGATAAAAAAAAGCCGGACAAAGAAGGAATAACACTTCAATGCCCGGCAAAATTCCGGAATATGCGCTACAGGCGGGGTAAAGATAACCTTCCACCCCACATGCAATCACACAATTACCGTTTCATGATCCTTACCACGGCTTCGGCAGCCTCGTCCGATGTCACTTTCAGGAAGTATATACCCCCTTCAAGCGCATTGAGGGAAATGGAACGCTGTAAGGTGTTGATCCCTGTAATGGATTTCACTACTGCTCCGGTCACTGAAAGTATCTCTGCAGAGCGGATCATCGATTCAGATTCAACAGTGATCATATCGGAAGCAGGATTCGGATAAACCATTATTCCCATTTCTGCGTATGCAGTTTCAGAATAGGTAGTGCCAGGATCCATAATATCCGTAAAGGTGGTGTTGTGCGTGAAGTCAAGATCCACATCTCCCATGGCATTGTCAACCACCAACCTCCAGGCATGGTCTGCAGGAGGTGCATCATAGGCTGAATTCTGATTCAGGTCTGCATAGAAGTCAACAAAATAATCGCCTCCGACTTCGAGAATTTGTAATTCAATATCGAAGTCTGCATTATCAATAGAATTGATTACAACTGAATCCAGAATGTCACCGGTAGGCTGATCCCTGACATATAACTTAAACATCTGGCCCACGTGGGGATCCATACCGGTAAAATTGACAGTCAACTTAAACAGGCCTTCTTCAACGATCACCTGTCCCACCATTCCAAGATTTACATGCGGATCACACTGGTAGTCATAGACCCCAGGTGTATTAAAGGTATGGCTGAAGGTCCACCCTGTCCCGGTATTATTTCCAAATGATTCAGGATTACCAGGATAGGTACCCGTGGTGCCGTTGACATTGTGAAATCCCTCGGAATTGGTCCACGTTACTTCATCACCGGGTGAAATGGTTATCACCGCAGGGGTATACTTATTATTCGTAACATCAACAGAGTGTGTTGTCTGGGCCTGTGCTCCTGCATAAAGGAGCATGAATAAAGCGGCAAGATAAATACCGCGAGGACTGATTGGTGTAAATTTTGTTTTCATACTGCACTATTTAGGTTATATTTAATTTTTAGGTATAACTGCGCCTTGCAACTTAAATATCGACAGTATAACACCAGGTCTTTGTAACTTTCATCACAATCAGGAACCATATGCTGTTAAATAGTTGTTAATAATTGGTTGTCAGGCTACTGAATGTGACCCTGGTCACCAAATTGATGTGTTATTCTATTGAAATTGCAGTATATCTTTGTGCAGCCAGGATTTAAAAAAATGATCCCAAATAAACAGATTCACATGAAATCAATATCTATTTTTATTCTCCTTATCTCAACCACGCTGCTGATTTCTGCAGATACAAATGCCCAGGACCTTGAATCGATGCTCAATGAGACCATGCAGGACGAAGAAACGATTCAACCTGCGATCTTCAGATCCTCAACCATTGTCAACGGACATTCTGTAAACATGCTGCCACCCGGGACCCTGGATTTCAGGATCGAGCACCGGTTCGGGGAGATCAACGGGGGGGTGTATGAGCTTTTTGGACTGGACAATGCAAATATCCATTTCAGCTTCGAGTACGGCTTGTCAGACTGGCTGATGATCGGCGCCGGAAGGGGAACGTATGAAAAAACCTACGATGGATTTTTCAGGGTCAAACCCTTGTCCCAGAAGAGCGGTGCTGAATCATTCCCTTTTTCGCTGGCCTATCAGTCCTCGATCTATGTCAACACGCTGCGGTTCCTGGCTGATCTTGAAGGATTCAGCTTCACCCAAAGACTTGAGCATGTACACCAGCTGATGATCGCTCGAAAATTCGGAGAAATTGTCTCGGTACAATTGATGCCTTCCTATCTGCGACGCACCCCGATCCCTGCCCTGCAGGAGCAAACCAATCTGCTGGCCCTAGGTAGCGGACTCAGTTTCAGGATCACCAACGGATTCTCCCTGAACGTGGAATACTTTCACCTGATGAATAAAGACGATGCGCTGAATCCCGCACAGTTGTACAATCCCCTCTCGGTTGGGTTTGACCTGGAGACCGGCGGACATATCTTCCAGCTGATCTTTACGAACTCAGTCGCGATGACCGAACACGGGATCATCGGGAATACCACCGGCAACTGGCTGGATGGCGACATTCACTTCGGGTTCAATATTTCAAGGGTGTTCGGATTAAAATAAAAGTCAACAGTAATGAAACCTTCATCATTGAGCATTTTAATTTCAGAGGAAGCAAGCACAAAAGTGCATGTATCTATTGCACGTAGCTCAAGGATTATTGATGAAGGTTCGCCGAGCACCTATAAAATATAAGTATTCTGCGAGGCAACTAGTCACCTTGAGCATAAACGAAGATTGTAATTAATTGTAAATAAATACTATAACTAAAATATATACTTATGAAACAGATACTATTTACAGTCCTTTTCGCAGCAACCGTTATGAGCGGAATGACACAGTCAAAATACATCACCAGGAATGGATATATTAGTTTTTTCTCCAGCGCACCGATCGAGGACATCACGGCTGATAATAATGGGGTGGGCAGTATCATCGATCCCGCAACCGGAGAAATGGTGTTTACCCTGCGAATGACCGGCTTTGAGTTTGAAAAAAAGCTCATGCAGCAGCATTTTAATGAGAATTACGTGGAATCGGACAAATTTCCAAAATCCACCTTCAAGGGGTTTATAACCAACAACGATAAAGTGGACTACTCCAAACCGGGGCAGTATTCAGTCAATGTGAAGGGAGATCTTACCATTCATGGTGTTACAAAAACCATGCAGACCCCCGGCACACTCGAGGTGACCCGGAATGGCCTGGAGGCATCTTCAAAATTCATTGTTAAACCTGCCGATTTTGACATCAAAATCCCGGGGATCATGCGGAATAAGATCGCGGAAGAGATCGAAGTGACCGTGGAGATGGAGTATGAAAAGATGGAATAATAACTACACTTAGTGATGCAGCGGAAGTGTGATCCTGCAGGAATGAAGGAGTATGGAGCTGAAGGCGAAACAGAAAACGGAATAATTGTTGGAAAAGCAGGTGGAAAGAAGGCGAAAAGCAAATGGAAAGCAGGTGGAAAGCAGGTGGAAATTAACTGGGAAAAAGTGGAGGGCAGGTTGAAAAAAAATATCGCAATTAAAATGCCGCAGGGTGGTTCCCTGCGGCATCTTTAAATACTTGCTGTCCCTTATCATAAGAACAGCCCCAGTTTCTGAAAACCTTTATTGGATGACGATCTTATTGTACATTGTGCTTTGTTGTGTTTGCAACATGAAAAGGTACATTCCCGGGTCATCTATCTCAACCTGCAGTGTCGGTTCATATCCGAATATCGCTCTCGTCATCACCTCTTTGCCTGTCATATCCGAGATTACCAGGTTTCCGGTCAACCCGGCAGGCAGTTCTATGGTTACCATGCCAGTGGATGGATTCGGGTAGATGGAAAGCATTCCGGCATCAAAGCTTGCCACAGAATTGACTTCATTCACTGTAATCAGATCCGCTACTTCCAGTGTATCTGCACCGGCATCATTGGAAGCTACCAGGGTTACCGTGTAAACGCCAGGATCGGTGTACGTGTAACTTGGATTTTGTTCCATGCTGGTGCCGCCATCACCAAAGTCCCAGGCCCATGCAGTTGCATTTTCAGAGAGATCAGTAAAGTAGACGGTAAGCGGTGCATCACCCTCGGTTGCATCCGAGAAGAAATCGGCGACTGCTGCTGGCACAAAGGTGGATTCCTGCAGAGAGATTTCATCGATCAGAACATCAAAAGTATAGTTCGTACCCTCCCAATCAGTAACCCCCAGTTTCAATACAAAATAGTAGGTTCCTGTCTCAGCCGGCTGGAAGGCTTCTATGGATACACATCCATCTTCCATAAAAGTCCCGTCCACTGAATTGCCGGTACAGGATTCCCATGTATTGAAATATGATATCTTGATGCTATCAGCTCCGTAATCAGCTCCGTCAGCTGGTGCCTCAGTACCTATAAATACTTCAGTCCAAAAATGATCCAGGCTATTCAGGGCTCTGAAAGCAGCATCGAAATGGTAGACAGAATCCTGATGCAATTCTACAGGCTGCCAAATGCAGTAATGAGTGGTTCCATTCTGGGCTTCCCCCGTCACATGTAAGGCTCCTCCCTCACCAAAAGCAGCCGACTCATCGGTATAGTTCCATGTGGCTGTTGGAGGAGTAACATCAGTGCTTAGGTTGGTGATGTTCCAGAGGTTGGGATCTTCCATATTGCCCCCATACAATTTCTCGCCTTCCGGCAGTGCAGGCTTTTCATTGGCCTTTACAAAGTCGGCCTTCGTGACCGTGGAATCGCCCTTTTCATTGGTTGCAGTAAGCACAACCGTATAAGTCCCTGCTGTTTCATACACATGTGTCGGATGTTCCTCAGTACTGAGCGCTGAGCCATCTCCGAAATCCCAGCTATACGAAACTGCAAATTTTGAATTATTTACAAAATCAACGGTCAGAGGCGCAAATCCAACGGCATTCTCCGACGAGAATCCTGTATAGGGTTTCTCACGTGAATCTGTCAATGATAATTCATCGAGAATCACTTCGAAATTCCCATCCCCAGTACATCCAACTTTAAGGACAAAGTAATAGGTTCCTGTAGAGTCTGGGATAAACCGGTTATATTCAGCAGCATCTATACTAAATGTACCATCAGGCTTTGCTGGTTGCCCCCAGTGCGAGAATTTTGACAGTACAAATTGTCCGGATCCATAGTCGAGACCATCGATGGGTTGAGTGCCTATAAAGACCTCACACCAGCTATTTACAATCGATAATGCTTTAAATGCAGCTTCAAAATTATAAATAGAATCGATGGAGAGGTGTACAGGCTGATAAATAGCGTATTGTACATTTGATCCATCTCCTGCACCTGTAACATGCAAACTACCCCCCGTGCCAGCAGCTGGTCCGTCGGTGGTATAATTCCATGTGGCTGTTGGAGATGCGCCTGAGTTATCCAGGTAGCTGATGCTCCACTCACCGTTTGACTCCATTTCACCTCCTTTTATCAATCCACCGGCAGTCACTTCAACAGGAGGATCAGTAATCTCAATCATTTCAGTCATCACTCGGGTTGTGGTACCAAGTTCATTCGTTACTTCCAGGGTAACCGTATATTTACCGGCAGCAGCATAAGCATGCGTTGGATTTTGTTCTGTACTGGTGGTTCCATCGCCGAAATCCCAGGACCAGGAGACAGCATAAATGGACTCATCTGTAAACTGTATGTCATCATTTGGAAAAGCCGTAGTCAGATTACTGGAAAATCTCACGATAGGTTTTGCCCTGCTCACCAGAGATAACTCATCCACAATAAACTCAAATCCATTATCCGGATTTCCGGTACCCATTTTTAATACAAAATAGTACGTTCCACTGGTATCCGGAGTAAAGGAGGAATACGTTGACGCATCTACGCTAAATGTACCATCATCTTTGGCAGGTTGGTCCCAAAAGCCTACTACAACGATCTTGTTTTGACCATCACCATAATCACTTCCGTCTTCTGGCTTGGTTCCCAGGTATATTTCAAGCCAGGATTCACCATATTTAAGGGCTTTGAATGCCCCGTCAAAAGTGTAGGTCTCAGTATTAGAGAGCGTAACAGGCTGGTAAATGGCATATTGAACATTCGCCCACCAAGCGGAAGCCAAACCAGTGACGTGAAGATTTCCATCAACACCTGCAGTTGGAACATCTGAAGTATTATTCCAGGTAGCGTCAGGGAAATTCACAGTGCTATTTAAGATGGATGTTGACCACCCGGTCTCAGATTCCATGTTCCCTGCCTGCAGCAGGTTCGTTTGCGCATTCAGCATCCCTGAAAAACCCAGGAAAACAATGCAGACAAACGCCATCAATTGTAATTTAATTTTCATAGTAATTGGTTTTAGTGTAAGTATTTGAAATAATAATTCGCTTAATTTTCTCCATTGGGAAAGATCGTGGTCGATTCGGGCACAGAACGATTGTTATAATCATCCAGGGTGTACACCGAAACATTGTATCCTTTAATCTCCAGGTCACCAATATGAACTGAATCCACCATGGTTTCGATCAGCAGACTGTCGTCGCCATAATCGACCAGGATTTTTTTGGCCAGGTCACCTGAAGGATTCTCCCATGTCAGGGAAACCTCCCGAAGCCCTTCATAGGCCACAAGGTTCTTTACCTTGGGAGGGTAGATTCGCTCCCTGGCAAGGTATTGTGCGTAATTGTCCTCCATTTTGTCACAGGAAGCAACAAGCAGCAGGAGCAGTACTCCGGGTATTATTGTCTTTTTTATCCTTATCATCGGTTTACATTTTGATTTGTCATTCATTTCAAAAGCACTTTCCAGGCATGGGTCAGTGATCCGGTTGCTTGTCTATTTCCCTGCTACATTATCAATCCCAAAAAGCGTGATCTCGGACCCATACACATTGGTCTCGCTTCCATAAC
The DNA here is from genome assembly GCA_964406495.1 of uncultured Bacteroidaceae bacterium. Taxonomy (GTDB): domain Bacteria; phylum Bacteroidota; class Bacteroidia; order Bacteroidales; genus M55B112. The sequence goes on from CAYOSB010000001.1 coordinate 7,801, forward strand.
CTGCAGTAATACTGAATTTCAGGTAACGGAAGGGATCTGAGATTTCGTCCAGGGTGAATTCGTGTCCATCAATGGCTTCCTGTATCTTGTCGGGTGGAATATTGCCGTCATCATCCTTGGGATCACCGATATCAAATTTGCCCAGCAGCAGCCATTCATCCAGGTCATTGCTTGCCCACAGGTCGAAAGATCTCATGTTCTCATTCTGGTAGTAGTAATACTCTGCACTCACCCCCTGGTTTTCAGCTTCAGAATACCAGTAGGCACGCTGCCACACGGTAAAGCGGTTCACCACGACATGCTTGTTCATATCGATGACGATATCCAACGGGAAGTTCAATACGCCGCCGTTGTCATCCCGGTTAATGATAAAATAACTGTTGTCAGCGGGCGAATCTTTGGTATCTACCACGTCGTCAAAGAAATTGTCGGTTTCCCCTTCCCATGCATTGCCGTCGACCGACAAGGAACCAACCAGGGACCAGTCGGATTTGTCAATCTTCTCCTCGAACAGTGGTTTAATGGCCTGCTTAAATACTTTGTCTGTTTTGTTACCATTGAAATCTTCAACGACCACTGAGAAATCATACAGGATGGAATCCAGTCCACGCACCATGAAGGTTTCATCCGCGCTTGATGAGGAAAGGATACGCTCCTCGGACTGATTCCCGTCTTCAATGTAAAGGTATACAAACACCTGCTTGGCAGCTTCGTTCTGCCAGTGCACCTGCACTCCGCCCAGGGCCGGTTCGATCCAGATACTCTCCTTGACAAGCTGTATATGAGAAACAAGCGGATTGAAGGTTACCTCAACACCCTCGGACATGTTTTTACTTCGGTCGACAGTGTGGATTGTGGCTGTATGTGCAAGCGTGTCATTGAAACCATCGATTTCTATTGTGGTCTCATAGAAGCTGGCCACTTTGAATACGCTGGCTCCCTGTGCATTGGTATACACTGCTTTCACATAATGCAGGTCTTCATCTGCCGGGAGCTTGTAATCGAACCTGGCCCCGCCATTCAATGGCTCAACGGTTATCTCTGAAACCTCGCCTGGTGGTACGAGATCGGCATCCTCTTCTTCACCACATGACGTAAGTGAAACCATGGCCATGGTAAGCCCGATGAGGACAATCCTGTGCCAATATTTTAGCTCCCTGGATGTAATTAAAATATTTGGTATCATGTTCATCTCTTTTACCAACCCGGATTCTGCACCAGGTTTGAGTTAATAATCATTTCATCCATCGGTATGGGATGCTGGTAATCGCGCGGCGTAATGAATGAGCGCTGTCCCACATCCCTGACTACATAAAATTTATTGATTGCGCTCTCATCGACACTCCATCCTTTCACCGGTTCGGCAAAATATTTCGCTCCTTCCTTCCATCTGCGCACATCATAATAGCGGTTGCCTTCAAAAGCCAGCTCAATGGATCGTTCCTGCCGGATGATCTCGCGCAGTCCCTCTTTGGTGGTGTGTTTATCCACGGTCTTTGCCAGGGTGGGATCGGACCATACCTCTTCTACATCCGGTACAAATGAGCGCGACCGCACCCGGTTCAGTGCGTCGTACACCTCCTGTGAGGGCCCGCTGAATTCATTGAGCGCCTCTGCATAGTTCAGCCATAGTTCAGCGAACCTGATGGTGGGCCAGGGATAGACTACCAGGGTGCTGTACTCCTCACCTATGGAGGAGGGATGACAGATCTTTTTCAGCACATACCCGGTAATTACATAATCATTCGATTGTGCTCTGCGTCCATGGTCCTCACCTTTTTTCATTTGCAAATCCCACTTTGTCCCCCAGGTGCGGTATATGCCCCTGTCAAATCCTATGGAAGCATAGAACCTTGGCTCCCTGTCGAGATGCAGATTGGCAGTCACCTCTCCTTCCTGTGCGTGAAGTGCTTCATCGGGAGGTACTACCGTAAGTGTATATCGACGGTCGTATAAAAAGGTCAGGTCCTCTTCAATGGGCAGACCGTTTTTCGTATAATAGCGCTCGGCCATCTGCAGGGTAGGTGACACCCACTGCCATGCGCCGTAATTCGAGGAAGCATCCGGACCTATCATCATCGCAGCTGCCTGGAGGGTCCACCATTCGCCGTCGTCCACCGGCTTGGAGTGGCCCCAGATCAGTTCCCGGTTCCACTTGTCCGTAAACATATACCGGTAATTGTACAATGCCTTCACCTCATCCTCCTGGTAGGCGGCAGAATCAAAACCGGGCACTACATCATTGTAGGTATACATTTCCACCCCGCTTGCAAGGGCCATATCGATCGCCTCTTTGGCTGCATCTGCAGCGATCTGCCATTTCTCCGGATCATATTCAGTATTGAAGAATTTTTCGCCGTCGGCATTGGTGAAAGTCTCGTAAAATTCCGAGTTTCCATTATACAGCGGACTTGCGGCATATAACAGCACCCTGGATTTTATGGCTGCAGCAATGACCTGGTCGACCCTGCCCAATTCATTATTGTTGGTATACCGCTCGGGAAGATCCATCATGGCCGTGTTGATCTTGGCCACCACGTATGCAAATACATCGTCAACTTTTTCCTGTTGTACACGCACCTCGTCGACGTCCGCAGAAATCGCCATGTTCCTGTCGACGATCGGGATGGGACCGTATTGCCGCAAGAGCAGGAAATGGTAATAGGCCTTCAGGAAAACCACCTCGGCTTTCCAGGTTGCCTTTTCATTCTCGGTCATATCCAGTACCGCGTCGATATTCTCAATGAAAATATTGCAGTTGCGAATCGCCCGGAACAGTGATTCCTGGCTTCTTCCGTAGGCAAAATGCCCGGCCCAGTAACCCATCAGCGGACTGGCAGAGGATTGCTTCCCACGCATCATCTCCACGCCTGGGGTCTCCTGCGGAATGGGTGTGGTCAGTTCATCGGAAGCAAATGCATAGGTGGAATACACCCCGTCATCCTGCGGCAGGTATTGGTAGCAGGTGGCAAGCGCCTTGTAGGCTGCATCCTTTCTTTCAAACAGGAGTTCCAGTTCCTGTGTCTTGTCTGGTACAATGTCCAGGTAGCTGTCACAAGAGGTTGACAGTCCGGTGAGGAGTATTGCTAATATATATATGATTGTCTTCTGCATAACTGTTATTGTTAGATCTTTAGAAACTTATCTGTGCACCAACATTGAACACCTGCTGCGTCGGATACCCGAGCCCGTTACCGGCCATCTCCGGGTCCCATAGTTTGAACTTGCTGAAATGTATAAGATTCACTCCATTTACATAAAAACGTGCCTTGTCCACATTGATCCGCTGGATTACCCTTCGGGGAAGGGTATATCCGAATTCAACATTCTTCAGTCTCAGGAAAGAACCGTTGCGGATCCACCAGGTAGACCGGTGGTCGTTGTTCTGGACCGATCGGGTGGAGAGCCTCGGCCAGAAGGCATAGGGATCGGGGTTATCGACCGACCAGTGATTTTCCGCAATGATATCGAGCGCATTTCGCTCATTGATGAATGGCGCGATGGTTGCAGGATCGATAAAAAAGGATTCACGGCCGATGCCCTGGAAAAAGAAGGAAAGGTCGAAACCCTTGAAACCCGATGAGATCCCGAATCCATATACGATCTCGGGAATGGTCGGGTAACCGATCGGCACCCGGTCCAGGTCATCAATGCGGCCATCTTCGTTGATGTCCACATACTTGATATCACCCGCAAGGTACGCCAGGTCAGATCCTTCTGTGGGCTGGTTGAACTGTGTGGGTGAATTCAATACCTCTGCCTGGTCAACGAACAACCGCTCAGCCACCAGTCCCCACTCCTGGTTGATGGGATGCCCGATGCGGCTCAGGTAATCATACGCATAATTGGGTTCACCATTTTTCAGAACCTCGTTGGTTGCGTAGGTGAAATTGGCACGCCCGGTCATCCAGAAATCGTTGGTAAAAAACTGCTGGTAATCTATGGATGCATCTACGCCGTGGGAATAGGCCTCACCTATATTACTGCTGATACTCGAAGTAAGGCCCATAGTCAACGGTGTATACTCCCGTACCATATAGATGTTGGTACGGTGCTCCGTGAAATAATCTGCCTGCAGGTTGATGCTTTTAAAGAGTTCCAGTTCAATCCCGTAGTTGGCTTTTCGTGAGACTTCCCAGGTGACAGCCGGGTTGGGGTACCGGTTGATCACAAAGCCTGGATAGTAAACACCAAAATCTTCGCCAAAAGTGTATCCCCTGGACCCGTCAGTCAGGTTCACATCGGAGAGATAAAAGAACCTGTCACTGGGATCCGAGATGGCATCGTTCCCCACCAGTCCGTAGGTGGCTTTCATCTTCAGGTTGGAGATCATAGGTTTCAGGGAGCTGAAAAATGCTTCATTGGATACCACCCAGCCGATTCCTGCGGATGGGAAAAAGCCATAACGGTGGTTTTCGGCAAATTTTTCAGAGCCATTGTACCCGAAATTAAACTCGGTAAGGTACCTGCCGTCAAATGCATAGGTAAACCTACCGGAAAGACCCAGGTTTCTCGATGGAAGGGTGGAATAGGTTGTGCTGCCTGCAATGGTGTTGAGTGATTCTTTCCTGGTGAATACCAGCAGGCCGCCAAGATCATGTCTTTCGCCGAAGGAGCGGTTGTATTGTGCGATCATCTCAAAATAGAAACTGCTGTTGGCCTGGTTGCTGATGCTCGGATCATTCAGGAATTCTGTCCCTTCCTGTATCTGGTACAACGAATGCTCGACACCCAGGTCAGTATTCAGTTCCGAGAGTCCGTAATAAAAAGGTGTGAAAGCTCTTGCACTCTGGTTCATGCTGTAGGACCGGATCGAAGCCATTCCCCGGAACTCAAGTCCCTCGGTAATAAAATCCAGGTCCTGCAACAATTGCACCTGTGACAAAATGGTGGAGGTAAACCTGTCGCGGTACCCGCGGACCATATCCGAATAGGGATTGGGGAACCCGCCGTTCCCTTTGTTTCCGAACAAGGTATGGTTCAGGAACTGTGTCGATTCATCCTTTTCAAAATACATGGGAAAATTGACAGGGTTCGCCTGCATTACTGATGCATAAATGGAATTTGCATCGTCCACCGGACCATTGTAGCGATCAAACAATGAATAGAATTTCACAGCCACTTCAGTGGTCTTAGTAATATTCATATTCACATTGGCCCGCAGGTTATAACGGTTGATGTCAATGTTATTGTTAAAATTATTGAGATCATCCACCTTTAATAAGCCTTTCTCATTGTTGTAGGAAACTGCCAGGTAATACTGGGCGATCTCTCCCCCACCCGAGATATTCATATTGGCCTTCCGGTTCATCACCGACTGGCGGAACAGCTCGTTGTACCAATCTACATTCGGGTAGACCATGGGATCGAGCCCGGACCTGGTGCCTTCGATCTTATTCTTGGAATAATGCAGCAATGCACCTGCATCCCTTGTCCTCAGCGCCCTGTTGTAGAGCTCCATGTACGATACGCCGTCAAGAAACTCATTGGTCATGGTAGGCGAGGAAACGGAGTTTTCCACCCTGACAGATACCTGGGCCTTCCCGACCCTTCCCTCTTTCGTGGTGACCAGGATGACACCGTTGGCACCTCGGGCACCATACAGGGCAGTGGCCGTTGCATCTTTCATTATAGAAAAACTGGCAATATTATCAGGCTCGATCCGCGCCAGGTCATTGGCAGTGACCTCCAGTCCGTCAATCAGGATCAGCGGATCATTCTTGTATCCAAATGAGGTAACGCCGCGGACAAAGAACTCTGCATTGTCCTGCCCGGGTTCACCGGATCGCTGGTAGGAAATGACCCCGGCCATTCGTCCGGCCAGCGCTGTGGTAAGATTCGTCGGGGGAAGCTTCAGCTCGGAAGGATTGATGGTGTTGATCGATGCGATCACGCTCTCTTTCTTTTGCTTCTGGAATGCCACCACCTGCACCTCTTCGAGCTGCTCCTGGGCGGGCTTAAGGATCACGTTGATCGTCTGGTTGGATCCTACCTCCCTGCGCTCGGTCTGAAATCCGATGAATGAATAGATCAGGGTATCGGATGGGGAAAGGTTGGTGATCGCATATTTGCCGTCGATGGTGGTTATTGATCCCGTTGATGCTCCCGGTGTCCTGATCGTCACCCCTGGCAAAGGAACACCTTCCTGGTCGATCACCACGCCTGTAATGGTAATCGACTGGGCAAATAATGCAGGTGTCCAGCCAATGGCCCAGGTCATCATGATTAATGTAAGAATACGCTTTGTCATAGTATTAGTTTATCAGTAGTTTTTGGCTTGAATAGTAAAACTGGTCTCTGAGAACCAGGAAATACAATCCCGCAGGATAGCTGCTGGTGTCAATGCGGCAAATCTCTGAACGAAGCTCCGCGTTCCAAACTTCCCTTCCCGAATTATCGAACAGCTGGATCTTTCCACTATTCGGGTCCAATGCCCTGAGGTCGATATGTGCAAAATCATCCGCCGGGTTGGGATAGACCGCAGGCGAGTGACGATGTCCTGCCAGTCGCACATTGCTGATCAGACTGAATTCCAGCCAATTCAGATTGAATTCTCCCGAAACAGACCTGATCCTGAACCGGTATTTGCCTGCCGGAAGATGTATGGAAGTGGGCTGGGTCTGCCAGGTCTGCCACCCCCCGGTTTGCCTCAGGTTAATTGTTTTCCCATCGTTAAAACTTCCCCCATGGTCATGTGCAATATACACCTGGGCGTTACCATTTTGCAGGGCGACCCTGTTATCCAGCTGGTACAACCCGGATTGAGGAACGTGTATCACGTACTCCAGGTAATCGCCCGGATTGGCATACCCTGTATTCTGTCCGCCGCCTTCATCGAGGCAGTCTTCAAGCTCCATTCCAACGTTGGTAAAGAAGTCTTCCGCCTCAACTCTTCCGGGAATATTAAGGAACGGGGCTATTTGGTTCACCACTTCCAATTTGTTGAATGGAGGCAGGGGCTTGGTATCGTGACTGATCCCCTGCCCGGTATAGGAAACGTTTACCTGGTCACCGGGTGCAATAAGGGCGCTGATGCCGAGTGTGATCACCCTGTTGCCTGGGTCGAACGAAACAGATGTAACAGGTACCAGCGAATTATTTATGTATAACGCGAAATCATCCGCCGATGCTTCCTTGGTTGTAGCCTCCCTGTTCAGGTGCAAGCTTACCGTATTATAGATTCCTGAGGTCGCAGCATACACCATTTTAAGCGCAGCTTCCGAGGAATTCCTGAAATTTTTAAATCTGAGGTAACTGAAGTTTACACCTCCTTTTGGAAATTTCACTTTCAGGCGGATCTCACCCGCTGGAAGCAGGATGTCCTCCACAGTTGTCGTGCGCCAGTTGTCCCATCCTCCCGTTGCAGGAAGGTAGATATTGCCGCTGATAAAATGACCATTGGCTTCCAGTAAAGCTTGTCCGCCTGAAGCTCCGGACGAAGCCCTTATCTCCACGTCAACCAGCCGTTCATGCTCGTTTTGAATGAGATACACGAGCCATTCCCCATCCTCAATCCAGCCCACATTGAATCCATTTGTGGAATCCGCATCGGTACACTCCTGGATATCCACCCCATCATTCCGGTATTGCCAGCCTTTATTCCACGGAGTATATTCATCTGTACTGAAGGCATAATTGGCAGTATCATGATCGAAATAGGCATATCCGTTCCTTCCCAACGCATAGTCGGTGGCAAAGATGTGGTTGGTGACTGAAAATTCCTTGTAGGGCTGGAGTTCGGTGGTATGTGGCTGGCGGATCATGGCATCGATCACATCCCACTGGATCACGCAATTTTCGAACCTGTGGTTTTCGGCAAACTGCATCACCGCAGCAAACGCTTCATCTGCTGAAGGTTTCGTGGCATTTCCCCGCCACGAATCGATGAGCCTGGTATAGCCAGGATTCACATTCACGCGTAAAATGTTATTCAGACCCGGTTTTTTAACCGGCCACCATGACCAGCCGATCTGCTCCTGTTCGCAAAGTGCGATCAGGTTGGTAAACCAGGTATTGCTGTTCTCACCGCTTTCCCCAAGCCATAGTGGTACGTTGTACTGGTCACGGATCCACGTGGCATAATCGAGCGATCCGGGACCGTTGAAGGTCCAGTATTTGTGAAAACTATATACCAGGTTGTCGTCCCAGGGGGGAGTCAGACCCGAAAAATCATTGGCAAACCAGTTTCCTTCGATATAGATAATATGGTGCTGATCCACCTGCCTGATCGTGTCGGTGATCCGCTCATAGATTGACCGAAGCTGGCTGTTGTTTCCTTCCGGGAAGGTCCAGTTGGTCTCGTTGATGAGATCATATCCCCCTACCCATGGTTCATCGCGGTAGCGTTCCGCAATCTTGCGCCAGAGGGCGACCAGCTTGGTCTTGTTGGCTTCGCTCTCCCAGAGGGAGGGTTTGGTTTCGTCGTAATCGGAAATATCTGCGTTGGCACCCTGTCCGCCAGGTGCACCATGCATATCGAAAATAACGTACATTTCGTTGTCGCTGCACCACTTCACCAGCGAATCGGTGAGATTGAACCCTGTTTCCAGCCAGGTATGTTCACCCGGAACCGGTTCCTCCTCGATGGGCAGGGTGAACCACTTGTAATGGAGTGCAGGCCGCACCGCATTAAATCCCCATGCCGCCATGGAATCCACATCCCGTTTTGTAAAATGATTTTCAAGCCAGGCATCGTAGAATTGTGCCATGCGTGATTCGCCTATGGTTTGTTCAAGTTTTTTCCTGAACTCGTGTTGGGTTCCGGCCACGCCTGCAGTCTGCATCATGTAACCTTCCTGGAGCATCCAGTTGCCGGTACCGATGCTCCTGATGATAAACGGATCCCCGTTGCCATCCACGATCAGTTTTCCTTCCGCACGCAGGTATCCCTGTGCCGTAAGGATGGCAGATGGAGTAATGGTCAGAAAAAACAGGAGTATCAGAATCTTTCTCAGCATATCGTTCCTCGTTGAATGGGTGTTCTCATTTTGGCGATTTTCATATGAATCAGTCCTGGTTCAAAACAGTTGTTGAAATCGAATGGGCCGGCAGGGTGAGCGGGATCCCGGTATGGTCGTGCCAGATACTGAATTCCGTATCCCGGTCCGTCATATTCATGGTAACCACGGCAATGGAACTGTCCGGATTGATGAATGCGGTAGCCAGGATATCGTCATTATTGGAGGAACAGATGATCCGCCTGGCCCCGGGACGGATGAACTTTGAGAAATGTCCCAGGTAGTAATAGGAATTCATATAATGTACCTCACCTGTCCGGGTGTCCCCGATCACAGGGGCATAGCAAAAATTGGCCACGTGGTTGGGTCCGCCCGTTTCATCCAGCAATATGTTCCAGTCGATCCACCCGACGGCGTTATTGTTCAGGTCATGGATCAGTGATTCTCCGTAACGTTCTCCCCACTGCCATTCATCCAGTTTTTCATAATCGAACGGGAATACACATCCCTCGGTGAAGAGGAGTTTCTTATCCGGATAAGCGTCATTCACATGCCTTAAGTTCTCAAAATGATCACCCGAGTACCAGTGAAAACCGGTTCCCCAGACATACTTCGATGCATCCGGATCGTCATAAACCGTACTTGCACGCTGGTACATCACGCCACGATTGTGGTCGTAAACGATCAGCTTATGTTCTGCATAGGGACTCGCCTCAAGTGCCGGTCCCAGGTGGTTCTTCACAAAATCCCGTTCCTCCTCTGCAGTGTACAGGCACGATTCCCAGGTCTGGGTAGCCATAGGTTCGTTCTGGACAGTGAGTCCCCAGAAGTCAATGCCCTGCTTCTCATATTCCCGGAAAAATTTCACGTAGTAATTCGCCCAGGATGCGTAATATTCAGGCTTCAGCTTACCTCCCTGCAGCATATTGTTGTTGGTCTTCATCCATGCAGGCGGACTCCATGGCGAAGCAAGGAGTTTCAGTCCGGATGGCGCAACGGCCATTGCCTGCTTTATCATAGGTATCCTGAATTTCATGTCGGGTTCAATGGAAAAATGTGCCAGTTCCTTATCGCCCGGGACCTCTGAATAGGCATAACTGGCGCTTGAGAAATCACAGCTGTTGATGTGGGTCCTGCATAGGGTATATCCGATGCCGTTGATGGGATCGAAATAGGCAGTAAGGATCGCCTCCTGCTGTGTTTCAGGCAATTTATAAAATGTTTCGGCACTTGCATCCGTGATCGCTCCTCCGAATCCTTCAATTACCTGGAATTGCTTGTTGGGATCAATGATAATGGTGGGAAAATGCTCATCCGGCTGATCATATTCTTCCAGACGTACATTGCCGATCTCCGTCAGGCGCTGGTCTGTATGCTTTGAAGTTAAGAATTGACGTGCACTGCTGACCTTGTAATTCAGGTCAAGAGCGGATGTTTCCGTCGTCTTTTTACTTTCCGTGGTCTTACATTGGATCGCCAATACCAGGATGCCCACGACGAACAATGATAAGCCTGCTGCTCTTCTGCTCATAATTTTAGTCACATAGTTGATGGAAGCAAAAATATGTTCTGCTATATGCGCTGGCAAGAAAACGCGGCTCTCAAAAATCTGAAGGAAAGTTATTGGCACCTCTCAAAACCTCTCAAAGGCATGGTGCAGCATTGTGATAATAGATATATTATGCTGATTTAGTGTCTGTTAAAGACAAGCTCATCCTGGAATAACCTTTTTTAGAATCATTATAAACAAAAAAATAGCCCTGTCTATATAGAGGAAAGGTACGCACGCAGGGAATCGGAACCCTCCAATCCAAGCTTTTTCCTCAGCCGGTGCCTGTCGTTTTCAATTGCCCTGATGGTTTTATGCATGTATTCAGCGATTTCCTTGGTGGAGAGGTTCATCCGGACATACGCCGCAATCTTGATCTCGGAAAGGGTCATATCAGGATGTTTCTCCCTGAGTATGCTTATAAAATTATTATAAGTAATATCAAGCTGGGGCTCAATGTGTTTCCAGTCTTTGTCTGAGGAGATCTCGGAATCAATTTCCTGGATGATACCCTCCAGTCCTGTTTTCACACTTTCCCTTGCCTTCAGCGAGAGTCCCGTCAACCTGTTCTTCAGTTCAAGCAGGTTGCGGTTCCGGTTCAGCCGGAAGAATGTTAATTTTTTAAGTTCGCTCTCAAGATTCTCCTTTTCAAGCTGCATGATGCGCTTTTCTTGTTGGGCGCGTTCCTGGAGAAATGAATTCTTGTATGATTGCAAGCGGGTCATATACACGTAGAATATGGCCAGCGCCACCACCATTACAACTATTGTGATAAACCACCAGGTACTCCAGAAGGGAGGCAATACGCTGATTTTCAACTCCCGGGTATTGAAACCCCACTTGCCATCATTGTTGGAGGCCTTAACTTTGAATATATAGTCTCCCGGTTTCAGGTTGGAATAAGTGGCAATCCGCCTGTCCGAAGAGGTTTCAACCCAATCCTCCTCGAAGCCTTCCAGCATGTACATAAATTCGCATTTCTCGGGGTGAACAAAATTAAGCGCCGCAAACTCAATGCTGAACAATTTATCGTCGTGTGAGAGCGTAATCTGATCCGTATAAGTGAGCAGGTGGTCGAGGATCACCCTCCCGTTCACCATATCGCCGACTTCTACACGGTCGTTCATGATCTCCAGTTCTGTCAGCACAACCCGCGGTATATTCTGGTTAAATACCATCTCTGTGGGTTCGATCACATCGATACCGTTGACAGAACCTGCCAGCATCCTGCCATCATTTAATTCAATGATCGCATCGGAATTAAATTCATTTGCAGCAAGCCCATCGGATTCAAAGTAGTTCAGTATAACACCTGTGACAGGATTGTACATGGCCAAACCATTTCCAGTTGTGATCCAAATGATCCCCCGGTTGTCCTCAGCGATTCCCTGGATGATATTGTCCGGCAATCCATCATCGACCGACATTTGCCGGACCTCTCCGCTCTTTTTATTTAATATGAAAACACCCTGTCCCTCTGTACCGATCCACACCAGTCCTTTCCTGTCCTGGAATAGTGATCTGACCATGCAAGACTGCAGGATACTGCTGTCTCCGCGCAACATGGGTTCTGTCATGGTACCGGTCTGCCTGTCCAGTATGTTCACCCCGTTACCTTCGGTTCCGAACCAGAGGTCGCCGTCAGCATCTTCCAGGATCACCATAATATTCGGATGGTTGACCCGGTTACGTTCAGAGGATGCCATTCCCATGTTCAGGAAAGATTTTTCCACCGGATCATAAAGATCGAGACCATTCCCCAGCAGCCCCAGCCATATATTATCCCGGCTATCTCGGTAAATATCCCATATGCTGGAGGAATGCACTGATCCGGGACCCCCTCCCTGTTCGAAAATTTGAAATTTCCCGGTGACAGGATCCAGGATATTGAATCCTGCCGCATAGGTGCCGATCAAAATATTTCCGTCGGCGTCCTGACCGATACTGGTGATTACATCAGAAGATACGGATTGTTCGTCGAGTGGATCATGACGGTAGATAACAGGAGCACCTGATTGCGGAAAACAATACAAACCATCACCGTCCGTTCCGGCCCAAACAGTACCGCGTCTATCCTGGAACAAAGTCAGCACCGATTTACGGAGCAGCAGGTCGAGGTCGGATGGTTGGAACAATGTCCGCTCAAAATTGTTAGCGAGCGAATTAATGTGCACCACTCCTTTATCAAACAGTCCTACCCAAATATGATTCTGCATGTCCTGGTAAATGGCATACACCTGGTCTCCAGGTAATACTCCAAGTGGACCCGGAGCGGAGGAAAGGTAAGAAAAGCGGTTGGTTTCAGGATCCATGATATTGATCCCGTTGCCATCGGTGGAGATCCAGATCATTCCCTCCTGGTCAACAAGCATGTCCCCATTAAGGATGTTGGTATTCAGTCCGCTGTTCTCCTCGGTGAATATCTCAGAGACACCGGTTTGCGGATCATAACTGCACAGACCATGCTGGTTGGCGCTGATCCATATCCGGCCCTGGAGATCTTCTGCAAGACGTTTCCTGTATTCGACCATCAGCCCGGGGTCACGTTCATATTGAATATCCGTGAAACGACCTGTCTGAGGATCAAAACGCTGAATCGCCTGGTCCCAGGTCGCCACATAATATTCTCCGCTGCTGGTCTGCATAAAATCCGAAACCTGGTTGGAGTTCAGCGAAAAAGGATTGCCGGGATCCACCTGGTAGATCAGAAAATCATTGGTCTCCGGCCGGTATCTTGCCAGGCCGTTGTCGGTACACAACCATACCGTACTATCCCCCGATACGGAGATATTGTTGATCCTGCTGCCCAGCTCGGGCTGAGCGTCAAACTGTTCAAAGACCGCAGTTTCGCGGTTGAGCCGGTTGATCCCACTCTGAAAAGTTCCTATCCACAAAAAACCCTCTCCGTCTTCATTGATGCTGAGGATGCGATTCCCGGAGATAGCCCCGGGTGCCAGGGCATGCCTGAAATTAAGGATCTCAAACCCATCATACCTGCCCAGTCCGTTACGTGTACCGAACCAGATAAACCCGTCCGAATCCTGGAAAATACATTCAACCTGGTTATGTCCGAGCCCGTCTTCCCTGGTGATACGCTCGAGGTCAAATGGTGAATCTTCTACCTGCGCCGCTGTTATGGAAACGAAAAACAACAGGTACAGAAAAAAAAACGTGATTGTTCTTTGCTTCATTGGATCAACTCCCGATGGTCTTCAAATATAATATTTTAGATCCAATCGGTATGCAATTTTAACCAAACAATCCTTATGCCGTTGAAGCAGTTTCCCGGGATGTCTTACTGACAGGACAATTAGTTTTACCGGATAAATACCTTCTTATAAACCGGAGCCGCCTTCGTCTCGAGGGTCACTACATAGATGCCGGGTTGCAGGTTCGTACGGACTTCATTATAGGATGATCGCTCAAGGGAATGGATCTCAACCAGTCTGCCGGCTGCACTAAACACTTTTATTTGCTCCGGTAACATGTCCATATCATTGGTCTTTATTATAATTCGTTTACCTGCGGCATATATCTCTACTCCAAAGGGATCTTCGAATAATGGAGCGTTTGCATCCACGGTAATTACTTCAGTGACCAATGGCTTAAAACCATTTAAAATCCGGTCATCAATCTCCAAAGTAAATGCTGCATCGTCACTCGATGCACTCGGACTCATCAGGAGTGAAAGCGTTGCTGTGGATGGATTTTCATAATATACTGTATCGATTAACAGCAAGGGATTTGTTGCGTTCAGGTTAAAATACTTCTTCCGGAGACTGCTGTTGTCAAAATAATCATCCGTAAGATCGAGCCGGAAACGCATATATACATCTACCGTTCCCAATTCGGAAATCGTTACCTCCGGTTCCAGGATCTTGCCGGTGAAATTGCTGTCCAGCCATGCCAGCCTGGCAAACAACCAGTTGCTGAAATAATTAACCTCATCCTGGTACGTATTATTCTCCCAGTCGTAATTGGGCCATACTTCGATCCCAAGGATGGGCCAGCGATCGAAATTGCGTTGCTGCGCAGCATCAATGTACCCGGTCAGGGAATCGATCAGGGCCTGGATGCTTGCATTGCTGAAGGCATTATCGCGCAGTTCATTCCAGCGTGTGGTGGCCAGGTCATCGAACCAAGGATCATCGTTGAGCCTGTCCCACCAGAACATCATGCTCCAGTCGTAAGGCTGCAGGTCATCATACAGCCAGCCTGAGGTGATCAGTCCCTCCTCCCAGTAATTCACGTTCCCGTATCCCAGGTTGAAATCCCAGAGCGGACCGGCAAAGATCTCCCCGCCCTTGCTCTCCTTTTTCTTATAGAAATAATTGCTGTAGCGGTACTTGTCGACCTCCTTGGAGATCTCGCTCATCAGCATGAAATCCACGAAAGAACCTGTATTGAGGTACCTGTTGTACCCGAGTGCCGGATCATCGAAATAGCTGGAGATCAGCACGGCTTCTGCCTCAATAATAGCTTCTCCCAGGTAATTCCGCTGGGTTGCAGTAAGTTCATCGCTTCCCGGATCATAATACTGGTAAATAATATCTTTTGCATTTGGATAGGAGGGATCCGGGCTGGAACGGAATCCGTCAATCCCTTCCGTGTAATCAGGATCGATTTTATCCACTTTGAAGATGTAACCGCCCGTGAGTTCATCACCAGAATTTTCATGAGGCTCGAGACGTGCAATGTTCACACGGTTGTCGTCCCGCTTGATCTTTTCCATCAGGATATAAACCCCCCTGTAATCATTGTTCAGATATAATTCGACATAAGCCATGCGCGAACAATAGGTGTCCAGTTGCCTACCCAGCTCGAATGTGACGGCATTCCGCAGCATCGACTTGTCGCTGTAGGGTGCATACAGGATCCAGTCATTTTCCGCAGGCATGCCTAGCAACGGAATGTTCAGGTTTGCACCGGTCGAATCCTGTGTCTCGAGCCGGTAGGACTTCTTGGGGAACATCTGCGAAGACTGACCGCGTGTCTCAATGGTAATCCGGCCGTCATATTCATTGAAAGGGTCATTTGGTCGGTTCATCTGACCGGGACCATTGTAGATGATTCCCATATGTGCCACGATCCTCGGATCATCAATGATATTTTGTCCGTTGGTATTGATCCGGATCACCGGAAGCCGGGTAGCGACTTCGTCCACCGGGGCAGTAAACCAATCCGGTGTCGGGGAGTAGAATGATCCGTCCGCCGTAATCGCAGCCTGCATATATATAATTGAAGAGAGGTCGGAGGAATTGATATTGTTGTTCAGAATATGCACCGCCAGCACATTGGTGCCTGTCTGTAACAATGAGGTATCGGCGTAATAACGCTCCGGCAGTCCCCCGAATTGCATCTGTGCTTCCCGGTGAGTGGTAAGTGCCCCGTCGAAGGCAGGGTTGTCGTCGATCACATTCGCCGACCGGGCAAATTCTACGCCGTTCAGGTAGGCCACGAAGGCATCGTCGTAATCGATGTCCAGCAGGAGCCGCCGGATCAGGGTATCCACAGGCACATTAAAAGCACGCCGTAGGTATAGGGAATTCACCGGATCGATCACTGTTGCATCGTCCCCGTCAGCATACCCGATCCCACCAGGACCTTCCATCCAGGCACTGTCATCAAATCCAGGCATCATCCAGTCCGAAGGCGGTTCACTCACAGCAGGAAGATATTTCCAGTCCTGACTTGCCAGGATCACTGACTCCCAATGCCCTTGTCCGGCAACAAATACCGGAAAAAATAACAATATAACGATGACTAAATTGCGGTCCATATCCGATCCTAATTATTGCAGATTAAGCTATTGAAAGAATTACCGATTCAACTACAAAGATAGCTATTAAGAAAACAAGCTGCCCCTTTCGAGGCAGCTTGCATTCAGAATGTGCTATAATATAAGTATGTGAATCCTTATTGCACCACCAACTTTCTGGCAATAGTTTTCTGAGCGGAAGGGTCAGTCAGGCGCACTATAATCGCTCCTTCTGCATTGATTGCAAAATTGGATACATTTCCGGTCAACTGCTTCACCATCAATCTGCTTCCGGTCATGTCGTACACTTCAACGGTCCCATTAACAAATTCCCGGTCAGTTTCAATGCGTAACATGTCATTGGAAACATACATTTTTGCATTTTCAAAGCTGTTGTTCACAACTGATGTAGCAAGTGTAAACTCAACCGAATAGGTCTGCGTAGTGGTACCATCCTCTGCCGTAACAACAACAGTTGATGTTCCGGGCAAAGCTGCAGCAGCATTTACTACAACTGAAGCATTCCCATCCGTGGGTGTAGCAGTTACTTCCGGCACATCCGTGGTTCCCTGCGCCAATTCCACCGAATAGGTCAGGGTGCCCGGATCGAAACCGGCAACAGTTGTACCATCCACCTGCAGGTCGCTCAATGACGCATCATCATTGGCAGCAAGCGTAAACGCAACTGAGTAAGTACGTGTAGTGGTTCCATCCTCAGCTGTTACGACAACCGTAGTAGTTCCAGGAAGGGAAGCTGCAGCATTTACTACAGCAGAAGCATTTGCATCATTAGCATCAGCAGTAACAGCTGGAACATCTGTGGTACCATAAGGCAACTCCACGGTATAATCCAGCGTGGCCGGATCAAATCCTGCTACCGTAGCTCCATCCACCTGCAGGTCACTCAAAGCTGCATCATCTGACGCTGTAACTGTAACCAGCTCAATGTCATCGAAAAGATATGTGAATTCGGCGGAACCGTCTCCTACTGTACCGAGATCGAAAATGAGCACAATTTTCTGGTAATCCTGTCCGTCAATGGCACTGTAATCAAACGTCAGTTCTTCCCATGCATTACCGACAGTAGATGCAACCTCTTTTTCAAAAGCAATGGAACTATTTGTCAGGTTCTCAACCTTCAGCAGCACTTTATCGCCGGCATTGGGGGCAAACACTTTCATTTTGAAAGTTTTATGCTCTGAAAAATCTATAGGTTCATCAAGCGTGATGTAACTGCCTCCCCAGGGCTGTCCGGTATTTTTTACCATCTGCGCCACTCTTGAACTTGTATTAATACCCGATGACTGGGGATTGTCGATAATTGTCACCTCGCCCCCGTCAAAATTATTGAATGTATATTCTCCGGTTTCAAAATCAAGCGGAAGTTCCACAGATTCTATAAATTCTACGGTATATGTTTTTGTGGTAGTACCATCTGCAGCTGTCACAAGTATTGAAGTTGTTCCGGGAATTTCAGCTGCCGGAGTGACAACTGCATTGGCTGCATCATCTGTAGGAGTTGCAGTGACAGTCGGAACAACTGAGGTGCCCCTTGCCACTGTGAGCGTATAGTTTAATTTGCTATCTAAAAATCCTTCAATGGTTGTACCGTCTACCTGAAGGTCGCTCAATGTGGCATCAGAACCTGCAACTACCTCTTCGCTGTAGAAATAGATATTGTCCAGGTAGATCGTCGACCCTGCAGTTCCGTCAAACTTGAATTGTATGACGTCTGCCAGGTTCACCACACTTGCGAATTCGGTAAGTGCGATATCATAACTGACCCACTGGCCGGATGTAATCGTCAACGCTGAGGCTGTTTCAACAGGACCGGAGCTGATCAGGGAGAAATTAACCGCTGCTGCGTCATTTGTCCACATATCAATGTGCACGTAGTCCATTCCTGAAACATCAAGTGCACTTTCAAACTGTGTTCCCTGGTAATTCAGGTTCGCGTACTTCAGGGTTGCACTGCCTGCAATGTCTTCAGTGGTTACAACAGTTGATTGTCCCCAGTTCGGATTGAAATCAGTGTTGGCCACTTCATTGTATGCATCACTGAAGACTGCAATTACATCGGCCGCATCTCTTGCAGGGGGAGTAGGAGCAGGTGCATCGGGACCCAGGACAGTCTCCTCAGAGAACATCACATCGTCCCAGTAATAGACATCGTCTGCTCCGGCTACATCAAAATCAAAGAAAATGGAAAGCTTATCAAAATTGGTTGAAGGATCAAAGGGGTTGGTTCCCGGGGCAACGTTGCTGAAATCAAATACAAGCTCCTCCCAGGTATTTGCTACGGTGGTGGTTGCTTCTGTTTCAACTGTTTTCGTAGGATCTGTATGGTCCTCTGCTTTCAGGCGGATCTGCTTTCCGACAGCCGGGGAATATACTTTCACAGTCATGATTGTGGCCGACTGGGTAAAAGGAATCGCTGTTGCAAATCCTGCATCTGTACCAACCGTGGTTCCTGCCCATGTCTCTGATCCGCTGGTTTTCGTGGTAATGGCAACTGTATTGGATGCATCGAGAGGATCTTCTCCGAGTACCGTTGAATTTCCACCGAAATCGGTAAGTGTATAATCCACCTGGTCACTTTCAAAGTCAACCGGAAGGTCGATCTGGTCCAGACCAGCGGGTGCCTCTGTAAGCACAATGTCGTCCAGTAAAAAGGTGAAATCAGCAGAGCCGTCTCCCTCTGTTCCATTTTCAAAAATAAGCACAATTTTCTGATAGGAATTTGCTGTATTAATCGCACTGTAATCGAAGCTCAACTCCTCCCATTCATTGGCAACTGTTGTCAACACTTCTTTTTCGAATGCAATTCCACCATCAGTGAGATTTTCCACCTTCAGCAAGACTTTTGCTCCTACCTTCGGGGAATACACCTTCATTTTGAAGAGCTTGTTGGTTGTGAAATCAATCGGATTGTCCAGGGTAATAAAACTCCCTCCCCATGGTTGTCCTGCACTTTTAATCATCTGTGCCACCTTGGCACTGGTATTTATCCCGGAGGATTGCGGATTGTCAATGATGGTCAATGCGCCACCATCGAAGTCAGTAATGTCATAGGTTCCTGTCTCAAAGTCAAGCGGAAGATCCGCGGCTTTCAGGAAACCAAACGATGCCAGGAGCATCACTAAAATAGTAGTTGTTTTTCTCATAATCTTTGTACTGGTTTTGTTATGTATAATTATAAAATGTAATGCATGTGTCCTGCCGATTTAAGTGCAAGGAACAACAAGCATCCATTCCTTGCTTTCGTGTTTCAAGATCCTGATCTCCATGCAGGATTTCCAAAAAACGAAAAGTAAATGTAAAATCCCTGCCACCACGACACAAGTTATATACTACATCAAGAATACATTGCAGGAAATTTATTACTACATCAATACTACATCAATAAATATGTATATATTTGTCTTACAATCATGTAAGTAACATTAATATGGGTTACTCAATTAAAAATTGTTTGCAACCAGATTTTTGCCGTGGCCCGGCCCTGTTTTTTATGGTTGCATTTGTGTGGCTGTCTGCATCTCATCTGCCTGCACAGATCAAGGATATCGGATTGCCTTTTATCAACAATTACAGCCGCAGCAGTTACCAGGCCGGAACCCAGAACTGGTCCATCACGCAGGATCCGCAGGGCAACATGTATTTCGCAAACAATGATGGCGTGTTGGTATACGACGGTACCAACTGGGAATTACATCCCCTGCCCAATGGATCGGTGGTAAGGTCCGTGGCCTATTACAACGACAGGCTGTATGCAGGCGGATTTGATGAGTTCGGCTATTTCCAGATGAATCCCAGGGGTTCGCTGGAATATATATCCCTGTACGATCAGCTTCCCGTGGACCTGCAGGCGAGTGGAGAAATCTGGGGTATCTTTTCAACGCATTACGGACTGGTATTCCAGTCTTTTTACAGACTCTATATCTTCAAAAATGATGAACTGATCTCCATTGCACCTCCAACAGAATTCGGTTTTTCTTATTATGTGAATAACATTCTTTACCTGGTTGACAGGGAAACCGGAATCTATACACTGAATGATGACCGGTTGGAACTGTTGTATGAAGACAAGGTTTTTTTCCGGGAAAATGAAATACCCTTTATCATTCCCACCAGTAACAGCAGCCTGCTGATCGGCACTACCAACCAGGGCATATTCAATTTCAATGGTACACAACTCATTCCCTGGCGGGGAGCGTTGAATAAAATTTTTCGCAAAGAGCAGATCTATACCGGGATCGCACTCCCGGGAAAACAGATAGCTGTAGGCACCATACAGGATGGGCTGTATGTCATTAACATGAAAGGAGATATCATTCTTCACATCAATCGCAAAAAAGGATTGCAGAATAATTCCGTCCTGAGCCTGTTTACCGACAGACAGGAAAACCTCTGGCTGGGGCTCGACAACGGGATCGATGCACTTGAAATAAGTTCCCCGATTACAACACTTAATTACCTCTCCACCTATGCTTCTACAATTCACAATGAAATTCTGTACATTGGAACCAATAGCGGGCTTTTTGCCATGAATCTTGCACAAATCAGCAACCAATCCCTTTTGAACGAGGAATTTCAATTGATCGAAGGCACCAAGGGACAGGTCTGGTCCCTTGAGATCATCAACAACTCCCTGATTTGTGGTCATGCCAACGGCACCTTCAGTATCGACGGTTATTCCGCCGAACGACTATCTGATATTCAGGGTGGATGGGATTACATTGAAGTACCCTGGGATCAAAACAAGGTAATCGGAGGTGTCTACAAGGGAATGCTGCTGTATGAGAAAGCTTCAGGGCCAGGGGATGGCATGAAACTGGCCGGCCCGGTGGAAGGATTCAGCGAATCCTCCAGGGAATTGCTGTTTGATAATGACGGAAACCTCTGGATCACACACGGCTATAAAGGAATATACAGGCTGAAACTGTCTGCGGATGGAAGTAATGTGATCCACGCGGAACTTTATAATAATTCAAGGGGCTTGCCTGGATTGCCTTACAGCCTGTCCGAAATTGAAGGAGCGTTTTATATTGTCGCCAGTGATGGAATCTATTTCTATGACAGCGACCAGGACGGCTTCTATATTGACCCCCGGCTGACTGGCTTGTTGGGAGATTTCAGCGGGCTCACCAAGGTAATCGAAGACTATAAGGGGGACATCTGGTTTTTCAGTGCAGGAGGATTAAGCGTACTTAGGCGCCAGGAAGATGGCAGTTTTTCAAAGATCTCTGTTCCTTTCAACAGGGTGAAGGATCGGCTGATGTCATCCACTTTTGAGAACATTTTCGTTTACAATGATGAAAATGTATTCATCGGCGGTAGTGATGGCCTGCTGCATTATAATGCAGAAGCAATAAAAGACTTCCAAATTCCTTATAACACTTTTCTCCGGAACATCACTGTAAAAAGCAATTCAAAGGATTCACTGCTGTTTCATACTTATTTGCCCGATTCATCACAAATAAAGAAAACCCTGGATGCCGAACTTTCCTACAGGTTCAATTCCATCTCTTTTCAATTCATGTCGCCGTACTTTGAAGCTCCGCACCAGATCACCTATTCCTACAGGCTGAAAGGCTACAATAATACCTGGTCTTCATGGAGCAATCTCACCAACAGGGAGTACACCAATCTGAGGGAAGGAATTTACACGTTTGAAGTGCAGGCTAAAAACGTTTATGACCATGTAAGTATCCCGGCTTCCTTCGAATTCCAGGTGCTGCCCCCGCTGTACAGAACCAAAGCAGCCTATGCCATCTACTTGATCTCCCTGGTCCTGCTGGTCTATTTCCTTGTCAAGTACATAAGGAAAAAAGTTGAAGAAGCCAGGGAACATGAAAAGCGAAAACTTAATAAGGTGCTAAAAGCCAGGGAACAGGAATTCTTTGAAGAAACAAAAATGTCGCAGGAAGAGATTGAACGCCTTAAAAACGAAAAATTACTTATTGAAATGCGGCACAAAGACATGGAGCTTGCAAACTCAACCATGCATATCATACAGAAAAACAGATTTCTGAACAAAATAAAAAATGATGCACAAGAGCTGATCAGTCAATTACAGCTTGAATCCAACAAGCAAAAGTTAAAACTAATTGTAAGACGCATCGATAAGGATATACGAAGTGACCAGCAGTGGAAAGTGTTCGATAAGTATTTCGAAGAAGTGCACCAGGATTTCACCAAACGCATCAAGGAACGGCATCCCACCCTTACACCCAATGACCTGCGGCTTTGCTCGTATCTTCGGATGAACATATCCACGAAAGAGATCGCTCCCCTGATGAACATTTCTGTAAGGGGAGTGGAAATCAGCCGCTACCGTTTGAGAAAAAAACTTGATCTTGACCGGGATACCAACCTGACGGAATACATCATGAGTATTTAGACGCTGCCTGTATCTAATATGTCCGGGATGGCCCGTGCATCCTATGTTACAGCAATAATTGAAGGTTCGCTTTTGCCTGACATGCGATACCACAATAAATTTCAATCGCTGAATGCTCTGGCACGGAAGAGATGCAAATCACCACGGTAACACACTTGCTTCACTACCGACCTCCGATACTTCTTAAGCAATGAAGAGATATTGAAAAATAAGATTGAAGCATCATTCAATATTATTTATACGCTTATTTATAGCACTTTACAAACGTAATGATGTAATAATGATGTATTATAAAAAATGAACGGATGTATCCATGATGAGCCAAATAATTAGGTAGTGTTTTGTGTAATCATCTATTTTTATTTTTCAATGTATCGAACTCAAACCAACTTAAATTGAATTTATGAAAAGATTTATTGCCTTAACACTGTTTCTTGGTCTGGTCTTTTCCCTGTCTGCGCAGATAAAGACAGTTCAGGGAACCGTCAGGGAAACTGATTCCGGAGAAACATTGCCCGGAGTTTCAGTAGTCATCAAGGGTACCACCAGAGGTACCATCACAGACTTCGATGGAAAATACTCCATCCAGGCAGCCGATGATGAGGTGCTATCCTTCTCGTATGTAGGCTACCTTACAAAAGATGTGCCCGTGGGCGATCAAACCACTATTGATGTACAGCTCGACCTGGATATTGCAGGTCTCGAAGAAGTAGTGGTCATCGGTTATGGTACAGTTAAAAAGGAAGATGTTACCGGTGCCGTATCGGTGGTAAATTCAGAGGTGATCTCTGACCTGAAGCCATTAAAGGCTGAGCAGGCCCTGCAGGGTACTGTTGCCGGTGTAAATGTAACCAGCCAGTCGGGAGCCCCAGGCGCCGGACTGGATATCCGCATCAGGGGTATCTCCACCAATGGCGATGCATCGCCCCTGGTGATGATCGACGGGTACCAGGGCGACATGAGCCTTCTGAACCCGAATGACATTGAGTCCATCACGGTGCTCAAAGATGCCCAGGCTGCCATCTACGGAACGATTGGTGCCAACGGAGTGATCCTGATCACCACGAAGAAAGGGACCAGGAATACGCCCACACAGGTATCTATCAACAGTAATTACGGTATCCAGGAAACAACAAAAAAGTTGAACCTGCTGAATGCAACTGAATATGCAGTACTATTAAATGAAAGCTATGCAGCAAGCGGGGAAGCCCTTCCGTATCCGGATGTTTCAGGACTCGGACTCGGGACTGACTGGCAGGGAGTGTTATTCGAAAGGGCACCCACCACCAATAACGATATCAGTGTGTCCGGCGGAACAGACAAGTTCATTTACTCTCTCAGTGCATCTGATCTTCGTCAGCAGGGTATCATTGGTGCCGACAAGACAGGCTTTCGAAGGAACACGGCACGACTGAGCATGGGAGGAGACCTGTACGATTGGCTGAAATTCAACAGTGCGATTGTGTATACTTACCTGGACAGGAAATCCATCAACGATTTTGGACTTGGCTCCGTGCTTTTTAATGCGATCAACATGCCACCCACCCACCCTGTATTCAATGAAGACGGGGACTACTTCCTTGCTCCGGGCAACCTGGGGATCGAAATCATCAATCCCATGGCGCAGATTGCCAATACCTATAATGACTATAACCTGAATAAACTGAACGGGAATTTTGGCCTGGATGCCAGCTTTGCAGAGCACTTTACCGCCACAGCCCGGATCGGATTTAATACCACGAACGACAGGAACAAATCATTCTCGAAAATTGTTGATTACGGAGGTAAGGTATTTGACGTTGCACGCAGCAGTGTTAACCAGGGGAGAAACAACTACAACGATTATACCTTTGATTTATACGCCTCCTATAACAATACATTCCTCGACGGACACCAGGTGACCGTGAACGTGGGTACCTCCGTGTTCAAGGAATGGGGCAACAATCTTTCAGGCACAGGGTATGATATTCCCTACAACTCCTGGGAATTTGCCGATATCGCACTGGCAGATGGCATCATCGAATCAAAATCTGTCGGATCATGGGTATATGACCAGCGGCGTCTCTCCTACTTCGGGCGACTGCAATATGACTACCAGGGAAAATACCTGATGTCGGCCATGCTGCGTCGTGACGCCTCAACGAAATTCGGACCCGACAATACCTTCCAGTTTTTCCCATCAGTTACCCTGGGCTGGAAAGCATCTGAAGAAAGTTTCATGTCGGATATCGACATTATCAATCACCTGAAACTGCGCATGAGTTATGGCCTCCTCGGTTCCGACAAGATCGGAAGCTACCGGTATATTTCCCAGCTCAATGGGGAAGCCACCTATGTACTCGACGGTGGACTGGTGTTTGGGAGAGCAGTAGGCGTACTGCCCAACTCTGCAGTAAAATGGGAGGAATCGGAGCAGTTCGACGTCGGGCTTGACCTCAGGATTATGAACAACAGGCTCACTTTTACGGCCGACTATTTCATCAAAAATACCAACAACCTGTTGCTTGTCACACCGGTATCAGGCATCTACGGGTCAGGAGCCCCGGGCAGCGGGTATCCTACGGTAAACGCAGGAGCAGTCCGAAACAGCGGACTTGAAATGGCCCTGGGATTCAGGGGTCTCATTGGAGAAGAGCTGAGCTATGGCATTAACTATAATGTCACTTACCTGCAGAACGAAGTGACCCAGGTGGACAATAATACCGGGTACGTTGAAGGAGGATCCTTTGGTGTGGGACAGCCACTACCGGCCAGAATGGAAGTAGGATTCCCTATCGGGTATTATTATGGGTATGTAACCGATGGTATTTTCCAGACCCAGGCGGAAGTGGAGGCACATCCCTCGCAGTCAGCACTGGGAGCTGAAGCTGCACCAGGGGACATCAGGTTCAAGGATACAGAAGGAGATGGTGACATTGATACCGATGACAGGGTGTACCTCGGGGATCCGATCCCTGACTTCGTAATGGGACTGAACCTCACGGTTGCATACAAAGGGTTTGATCTTGTTGGTTACGCCTACGCCTCTATCGGAAATGAGATCGTACGCAACTACGAACGTACCCAGCCCAATGTGAACCGCCTGGCCTATTATATGGACAGATGGACAGGCAATGAAACCAGTACAACAGTTCCAAGGCTTACGACAGCAGCAACTTCAAATAATGTCTTCTCTGATTTTTACGTAGAGGATGGCTCCTACCTGCGATTGCAGAATCTGCAATTGGGGTATACCCTTCCGTCATCGCTTACAGAGAAAGCATCCATGCGTGATGTGAGGGTATATGTTGCTGCAACCAACCTCTTCACACTCTCAAAATATATGGGATTTGACCCGGCTGCATCTACAGGAGCGCCGGTCGGAGCAGGCTTCGACAATGGTTTCTACCCGGCAGCCAGAATTTACACAGTGGGCCTGAACCTTAACTTCTAAATCATAAGGAAAATGAAAAATATCATATTCAAGCGAACAATCATTACCGGGATCTTTTCGATCTTACTGCTGGTCTCGTCTTGCAACGATGACTTTGTGATCGTATCCCCGGAGTATTCCATTGATTCCGAGAACTATTTCAACTCTGAAGAAGATTATTACAATGCACTTATTGCAGCCTATGACATGCTGCAATCCACCTACCTGAATGCCATCCTTGGAGAAATTGCCTCCGACAATACCTTATGCGGAGGTGAAAATCCAACTGATGTGATCGGCTGGCAACAGATCGACGACATGATCCATACACCTGTCAACAGCAACCTCCAGGATCTCTGGAACTGGATGTTCGCAGGAGTGCAGCGTACCAACTATTTCATGGAGTTCCAGGAAAACATCGACTTTGAAGGAAAAGAACAGATGATCGGAGAGATCCGTTTCCTGAGAGCCTATTACAATTTTGAGCTGGTAAAATGGTTCGGTCCTATTCCCATCAAACCAAATGCAAGGTTCAGCCTTGGAGATGCAGAAACCATACCACGGTCGCCTGTAGCTGATGTGTACAATCATATTACACAGGACCTGATCTATGCTTCCAGTGTGCTGCCGGAACAACCTGTCCAGATCGGCAGGGCAACCAAGGGCGCTGCACAGGCATTGCTCGGAAAAACCTACCTGTTCCAGGAAAAATTCACGGAAGCAGCAGCCGTACTCGACTCAGTTATCCTGAGCGGCAATTACTCCCTGGTCACCGATTTCAACTCCATTTTTGAAGCCGAGGGTGAAAATGGCCCGGAATCAGTATTTGAAGTACAATACACCGACGTAGAAGGTGCCGGCTTTGATTGTCTGCAATGTAGTGAAGGAAATGTAGCAGTTGGATTCAGCGGTGTACGCGGATATGAAGGTCCGCTGTTCACTCCCGGGTTCAGTTTCAACGTGCCGGTACAGGAGGCAGTGGATGCCTTTTCGAATGCGGATCATCGAAAGAATGTGGCCATCCTGGATATCGCATCCTGGGCCGACTCCACAGGAGCATCCTACACCACCGGTAATGAACACACCGGGTATTTCAACAGGAAATACATTCCGCGCAAAAGAAGCGATGAGGCAGCAAGCGACCGTAACCTGACCAACCCCAACAACTACCGGGCAATCAGGTACGCTGATGTGCTGCTGATGGCTGCCGAGGCTTACAACCGCGGGCAGATCTCCGATACCAAGGCCCAGGAATACCTGAACGAGGTTCGTGAAAGGGCTTTCGGGGACGAGAACCATAACATCACATTCACCGGAACCGATCTTACCGAAGCCATCTACACTGAGCGAAGGCTGGAGCTGATGGGCGAAGGACACCGGTTCTTCGACCTGGTCAGAACCGGCAAGGCGGCCAACGCCATCGAAGGTTTTGAAACCGATAAGAACGAAGTGTTCCCCATTCCGCTCGAGGAAATCCAGTTTTCAAATGGTAACTGGGAACAAAATCCGAACTACATAAACTAAAAAAAACCATGATGAAAATCTCAAAAATCATAACAGCTATTCTCATCCTGGTCGGGACAGTCTCCTGCAACCAGATTGAAGACAGACTATACTCATTTGAAGAGGTGACACCCCCTTCGGATGTTACTGCGATCACCAGCATCACTGCTGATAATACCGGTAAAGTTGTTTTTATACCGAGCTCCGAAGGTGCCACCACCTATATGGTCACCTTTGGCGACACGGTGGATGAACAGCCCGCGGAATTCGGGATCAAGGAGGAAATATCACATTTCTATGGCGAAGGCACCTATACCTATGGCATCACTGCCGTGGGTATCACGGGGCTGACCTCAGAGGAATTCACGGATGAGATCACCGTATCCTTCATCCCTCCCTCCAACCTGTCGGTCACCGCAGAAAGCGATCCGTCGGTTTCCAGGCAAATCAATATTTCTGCAACAGCCGATAATGCCACCTCCATCGAATTCTATTTCGGAGAGGTCACTGGTGATGATCCAACAATTGCGGACCCGGGGGAAACCGTTTCCCATATATACGCAGAGGCCGGTGATTACGATATCACAATAGTGGCTAAAAATGCAGCCATTGAAACCGTCGATACCACCATCACGGTTAATGCCATTGAAATAACAGGCCCCCAGGAAGCAGCGCCAACACCTTCCGGAAGACTCGATTCAGATGTGATCTCGGTCTTCAGTGATGCCTATACGGACCTGGCCAATACCGATTTTAATCCCGACTGGGGCCAGTCAACTATTGTTACAACTGAGGCAATTGAAAACAACAGTACATTAAAATATGCCAACCTGAATTACCAGGGGACCCAATTCGAAAGTGCGATTGATGCATCAGGCATGGAATATATCCACGTGGATATGTGGACCGACAATGCCACATCGGTCAACTTCTCGCTGATCAGCTCCGGCCCGGCGGAAACGCCTTATGCAATGCCCATCACGTCCGGTGAATGGGTGAGTTATGACATAGCGCTTTCGGAGTTTTCAACCGTTGTGGACCTGTCGGACATTATTCAGTTCAAGTTTGACGGAACTGAAGGGTCGACCATTTACCTGGACAATATATTCTTCTATCGCGAAGGAGCATCGACTGCCGTGGAACTGCCACTGGATTTCGAATCCTCCACAGTAGACTACACCTGGACCGATTTTGACGGGGGGCAGGTTGCGATCATCGATAACCCGCAGTCGGGTGGAATCAACACCAGCGCAAAAGTTGGCCAAATGGTGAAAAATGCCGGTCAGCCATGGGGTGGAAGCTACATCACCCTGGATGCACCCATTGACTTCTCAGTGAACAAAACCTTCAAAATGAAGGTGTTTGCCCCCAATGCCGGCGACAATGTGCTGTTGAAAGTGGAAAACGCAGACAATGGAGCGATCGCCTTTGAACAAGAGGTCGCCACCACGGTCGGGAATGCCTGGGAAGAGCTGACGTTTGACTACAGTGGTATCGATGACCAGGAGTACCAGAAGATCGTGCTCATCTTCGAACTGGGAACCGTAGGAGATGGCTCGGCAGACTTCACCTACTTATTCGATGACATTGTATTAACCAATTAAACATTCAAGAAGATGAAGTATAACAAATATATAATCGTAACACTGGTTGCAGCGATGTTCATATTCAGCAGCTGCACGCAGGATGACTACAGGCTAGGGGAACTGGTCACACCCACCAACGTGGATGTTTCCTATGTCATCGTGGGAACAGATGATGAGAATCCTTATGGTGATGGTAGCGGGGAGGTGCTTTTCACTGCATCCGCAGACAATATCATCACGTTTACCTACGACTTCGGCGATGGTAAAAACGTTGAAGTAACCCCGGATGGCAGCGTTTCACATGTATTCAGCAAAACAGGTGTGAATACCTATTTTGTTACACTCAGTGCCGTGGGGACGGGAGGCTTAACGGCCACCAAAACGATAGCGGTCGAGGTGCTCAGCAGCTTTACAGATGATGAAGCGCTGGAATTCCTTACCGGGGGCAGCAGCAAGACCTGGTACTGGGCAGCCGATCAGCCGGCCCACGTTGGACTGGGACCCAATTTTGTGGATGGGACCAATCATACATGGCCCGCATGGTACGCAGCAGTTGCGTTTGAGAAAACCTGCATGTACGATGCTGAATTCGTATTTACAAAAGTCGGTGATGGTCTGACATTTGAGCAAACCGAAGGACCAGCCTATGTACCGGGAACCTATGCAGGAAAAATCGGCGTCGCGGGAGATGAATGTCATGGTGAGGATGTAGCTCCCACGCTTTATGGCATCAAAAATGTTTCCTTCGGACCGGCATCTTCCATTGCGACCGAAGATGGTGACTACCGTGGTACTTCTATGAGTTTCTCTGATGGAGGCTTTATGTGCTGGTACGTTGGGAAAAGTGAATACGAGATCATTGAGATCACGGAAAACACTTTGAGTGTCAGGATTGAAGAGGATGAAACCTATGCATGGTACCACACCTTCACCACTACAAAACCGGTACAAGAGTGACCGCATAATGGTCCATTGAAATGGTGGTTAATATATTGAACAGGTCCTGCATTGCATGTCAGGATGCATCAGTGAGTGCAGGACCTGTTTATAAAAAAACGCAGATGTACGAAAAAAGAAAAAGGCAAATAGGACTGGTAGGGTCGTTGAAGAAATCCATTATGGTAACCATGATTTCAGGAATAGCCATTGCATCGATGGTCACAGGCTGTAATCCTGAACCGGAGATCGATGCAGCATTCAGCTATTCATTTCTGAATGACAACGAAGTCAGGTTTGTGAATGAATCCACGGGTGACTACTATTCTGCCTCCTGGGATTTTGGCAACGGGGTAACCGAAACCACAACCAATAAAAAGGAAGTCTTTGACATCTATTATCCGAATGCAGGAAACTACAATGTGGAGTTAAAGATTCTCGATTATGCGGGTAACACAGACACTGCCTCCAGGTCTGTTGCCATTGCAACTGCCGACCTGCAACTTTCCTTTAACGCTGTGGTAGACCAGGAAAAACCAAACTATGTGACCCTTACCAATACCACTGAAGGTACATACAGTTCATTTAAATGGGTATACCGCAACATGGAAGTGGAGAATGAATCCCCCCATGAAGCCTATTTCCCGAAAGCAGGAAGCTATGATGTGGAACTCCAGGTACTGAAAAACGGGAATCCCTTCAGCCTGGAAAAAACGGTGATCATCACCCAGGACGACCCCAATTATATTGAAGGCATGGAACTGGTCTGGTCGGATGAATTCGACGGAGTAACCGTCGACGGAGACAACTGGACCTTCGAAACCGGCGCCTCGGGATGGGGAAATAACGAACTCCAGCGATATACTTCCTCGGGCAATACAGAGATTGTCGATGGCAAGCTGGTGATCACAGCCCGGAAGATCAATGATGATCAGACGGTCGGTTCCTACACTTCTGCAAGACTTATTTCTAAAGGCAAAAAAGAATTCATGTACGGACGTATCGAGATCAGCGCGAAGCTGCCATCCGGCAGGGGCATCTGGCCGGCCATCTGGATGATGGGAGGAAATATATCCAGTGTCGGCTGGCCCGCCTGCGGGGAGATGGACATCATGGAATATGTGGGATACCAGCCCAATACAATACATTCAACTGTTCATACACCCGCTGGATTTGCCGGTGAAGGTGACGGCAGCAGTAAAACACTAACCACCTGCGAAGAAGAATTCCACATATACGGACTTATCTGGAACGAACAGGAACTGATATTTTACACTGACACCCCGGAAAATGTAACCCATGTCTATGCACCTGCAGCCAAGACAGAGGCGAACTGGCCCTTTGACCAGACTGCCTTCTTCCTGCTGAATGTTGCCGTCGGGGGCACCTGGGGAGGTGCGCAGGGAATCGATGATTCGATCTTCCCGCAAAGCATGGAGATCGACTATGTTCGGGTTTACCAGGAACCGAAATAGCACAGCCCCAAGATAGAATAGTTTACCGGGATCATGCCCCGAAAAAAATTTGCATCGGAAATGACCCTTGAAGGCGGTCTATTGCACATATTTTAAAAACCGCAAAGGAAACCATGATCAAGAATGTAATTACACAGGATGACAACAGCCAATCTGATGATCGGTCTCGGGAGATTACTAAAAGTGATAACCAAATAATATCCTGAAGCCATGAGAAAAACCCAAAGATCCGCATTATCGATCTCGCTTATCGTGGCACTCGGAGGATTCCTAATGGGATTTGATGCTTCTGTGATTTCGGGGGTAGTTAAATTCATTGAACCGGCGTTTGGTCTTTCGAAAATCCAGCTCGGCTGGGCCGTGAGCAGCCTCACTCTGACCTCCACACTGGCCATGATGATTGCCGGACCAGTGAGTGATAAGCTGGGAAGAAGAACGGTTCTCAGGTATGCAGCGGTACTGTATGCCATCTCGGCAGTCGGATCAGCATTGGCTCCCAACTTTGTGATGCTCGTAATTGCCCGGATGATCGGTGGTTTTGGAGTGGGAGCCTCCCTGATCATCGCACCTGTATTCATAGCAGAAATGGCTCCCCCGGGACGTAGGGGACAGCTGGTTTCTCTGAACCAGCTTAATATCGTAATCGGTATTTCTGTTGCGTTTTTTACCAATTACCTGATCGTCAGACTTGGAGCCATGGACAGGGATTGGGTGGAAACACTCGGCCTTGCAAAATATAACTGGCGCTGGATGCTGGGGCTGGAGACCCTTCCGGCCATATTCTACTTCTTCTTTCTCTTCTTCGTACCCAGGAGTCCCAGGTGGCTCATGATGAAAGGGGAGCACGAAGAGGCCATCAAGGTTCTGCATCGCACCAACGAACCCGATGTGGCCGAAAAAGAATTCGAAAACATCCAACGGAGCCTTACCAGCGAGAAACGCGGTAAGAAAGTCCCGCTGAAGGAGCTGTTCAAGCCCGCATTAAGGCTGGTACTTATTATAGGTGTGGGGGTTGCAATATTGCAGCAGATCACTGGTATCAACTCGGTGTTTTTCTATGCACCGATGATATTCGAACAATCAGGAATCGGTACGGATGCAGCCTTCTCCCAGGCAATCCTCGTCGGACTCACCAACCTCGTATTTACCATCGTTGCCATATACCTGATCGACAAGCTGGGGAGAAAGTTTCTCCTGGGGGTCGGCCTGGCCGGCATCACTGTGTTTATGCTGCTGCTGGCTTATGGTTTCAACTCAGCTACATATTCACTCAACTCAGCTGCCATCGCCGTGATGCCGGCTGAAATCGACAAAGCAGCACTGTACGAGATTGAGGGAGAAATATATCAGAGCGATGTGCAATATAAACAACAGCTCTCTGAAAAACTCGGCGATGCCGCTGTAACAAAATTTCAGTCCCAACTGATCGCCGGGGCCATCAATAACAATCCATGGCTTATTCTCGTAGGAATCCTGGGGTTTGTAGCCTCCTTTGCAGTTTCCATTGGCCCGGTGATGTGGGTGCTTTTTTCTGAATTGTTCCCCAACTGGATCCGTGGCGTGGCCATCTCATTTGTCGGCTTCATCAATTCACTGGTGAGTTTCTCCGTGCAACTGGTCTTTCCCTGGGAATTGGATACGCTGGGCACTGCGGGTACATTCATGATCTACGGATTGTTTGGTGCAGTCGGATTGATCTTTGTACTGATCCTCGTGCCCGAAACAAAAAGAAAATCGCTTGAAGAACTTGAAAAAACCCTTGTAGGTAACAATTAACGCTGTGTATATGAAAAAAGATCTGCTACCTGCTTTATTTGTTATGCTGTTCCTGGCAACATCCTGTAAAAATGTGAACGAAAAATCGTCGAAGCAAGAAGAACCTTCGACCGTTGAGTTGCGGAATGCGGATGACAGCTTCAGACTTTTCCTGAATGATGAACCTTTTTATGTGAAAGGTGCCGGAGTGAGCAATGGTGAAATTGAACTGCTTGCTGAACACGGAGCCAATGCCCTAAGGACCTGGAGTGTCTCTGAAGAGGTATTAGACGAAGCCCTGGAGCATGGACTCATGGTGATGATGGGAATATCGGTTGCCAAGGAAAGGCACGGATTTGATTACAATGATGAGGAAGCTGTTAATGCGCAATTTGAAAGAATCAAACAACAGGTGCTCTCCATAAAGGATCACCCTGCACTACTGGGTTGGGGAATTGGTAACGAACTGAATTTGAGATCAACCAATTTAAAAGTTTGGGATGCTGTTGAAGAAATCGCTGCCTTCATTCATGAAGTGGACGGAAAACATCCTGTGACCACCATGCTTGCCGGAATTGGAAAAACGGAAGTGGATTATATCAGGGAGCATTGTCCCAGTATTGATTTTATTTCCATACAGCTTTACGGGGCCATCGAAGACCTGCCTGAATTGATCCTGGAAGCAGGTTACACAGGCCCCTATCTTATCACTGAATGGGGAACGACGGGACACTGGGAGGTTTCTTCCACCCAATGGAACGCACCTGTTGAAAATACCTCCACTGAAAAAGCGCAGGAAATCAAATACCGGTACGAAAATATAATTCTCGCAGATAGTGCATCCTGCATGGGATCCTTTGTCTTCCTCTGGGGCCAGAAACAGGAACGCACACCTACGTGGTACGGCCTGTTCACTGAAAATGGCAGGGCAACTGAGGCCGTAGACGTCATGCACTATCTCTGGAAAGGGATCTGGCCGGAAAATCGCGCACCGAAAATCCTGGAAGCTACCCTCGATAATAAAACCCGGTATGACAATATCACGCTATTGCCTGGAAAATCATACGATGTCACCTACAATTTTAATGATCCGGATGGAGATTCCCTGGAACTCAGATTTGAGATATTGCGTGAAAGTACCGACCTGAAAGTGGGAGGCGATCGTGAAACACGGCCGGAATCCCTGGATAAAAGAGTTTCCGACATCCACAGCAACAGCGCATCCATTGTCAGCCCGGGGGAGCCAGGTCCTTACAGGCTTTTTATTTATGGGACCGACGGACATAACCACGCTGCAACTGTCAATATTCCATTTATGGTACAATAAAGAAATGAGTTCAGAAATGGAATGCTTAGCAATGGATAATACTGATACGCTTATTTTAAAATAAAGAGACATGTCAAAAAGGAGGATAAAATCAGGAGACAACCAACTTATTTCAGGGAAATTACAGGTTGATGGAAGCTTTGTGGAAATTGAAAACGAAAAGTTCTACAAGATCACCAACTATCATAAAATGGCTGATTTCTTTATGAGCATTGTCAGTGATGCGGATCATTTTATGTTCATTTCCAGCAATGGATCCCTTACTGCCGGAAGGAAAAACAAAAACAATGCATTGTTCCCATATTATACAGTTGATAAAATTCACGACTACAGGGACAGGACCGGCAGTAAAACCTACCTGCTGGCAACGAAGGGAAATGACACATTCCTGTGGGAGCCCTTTACAAAAGAATCAGAACACACCTATCCGCTTGAAAGGAACATATATAAGAGTGTATATGGAAACAAACTGATCTTCGAGGAGATCAACACCCGGCTGGGACTGAGCTTCCGCTATGGATGGTACAACTGCAGCAGATATGGATTCATTAAAAAATCATGGATCAGGAACCTGGAAGACCAACCAGTTCACATCGAAGTACTCGACGGACTCAGGAATATTCTGCCCGCCGGTGCGGATTATGCATTTCAGAATGAATACAGCAACCTGCTTGATGCATATAAAAAGAATGAGCTGGTACACAAGTCCACACTGGCCATCTATTCGCTAAGCTCTATACCGGTAGACAGGCCTGAACCCAGCGAAGCCCTGAAAGCAACCACGGTCTGGTCATCCGGCTCCACCGGAGAAACAACAATACTTCTTTCTGATCACCAGGTACAGCAGTTCATTACAGGCGAAGGGGTCCGGGCTGAGACCGACATCAGGGCCTCCCGGGGTGCCTATTTTATCCACAACACCTTTAAGCTGTCTTCAACAGGAGAGGAAACCTGGTTTTTCGCTGCCGAGGTGAACCAGGATGGCAAAAGTGTTGCCAATCTCGCGCTTGAATTAAAGAACAATACGCAAATCGGAGATGCAGTAAATGAAGACATTCAAAATGGAACCACAAAGCTGAAACAGATCATTGGAACCACAGATGGTTTCCAGGTGAGCAATGAAGATCTAAGTGCAGCGCGCCATATGTCAAATGCTCTCTACAACGTAATGCGGGGAGGTGTATTTCTGAATGGATACGAGGTAGATACGAAAGATTTTATTAAATATTTGTACCAGACCAGTACCGCATTATCAAAAAAATATAATGAATGGTTATCCAACTTGCCTGGAGAAATCCAATACAGCGAGCTTGTAGGGCATGCACGCCAGCAGGATGACCCGGACCTGCTCAGGATTGCAAAAGAATATTTTCCACTGACTTTCAGCAGAAGACACGGTGACCCCAGCAGGCCCTGGAATAATTTTTCCATTGATAACAAGCACCCTGACGGATCACTCAAACTTCATTACGAGGGGAACTGGAGAGATATTTTTCAGAACTGGGAGGCACTGAGCCTCTCCTTCCCGGAATACCTTGAAGGCATGATCGGTAAATTTGTCAATGCCTCCACTGCAGATGGCTACAATCCTTATCGCATTACCAGGGAAGGAATTGACTGGGAAGTGCAGGATCCCGACGACCCATGGGCATTTATCGGGTACTGGGGCGACCATCAAATCATCTATCTCCAGAAATTCCTGGAACACATAGAGGCGTTTTATCCCGGGAGGATCGATGGCCTCCTCACAACCGATGCGTTTGTATATGCACATGTGCCCTATGAAATTAAAACCTTCGAATCGATCGTCCGCAATCCCAAAGACACCATCGAATTCAACAGTGCACTGGATAAGAAGCTGAACCAGCTTGCAGCGGAACATGGCGCCGATGGCAAACTGCTCAGGGATCAAAAGGGATCGGTTGTTCATGCAAATTTTTCAGAAAAGATCCTTGTTACCCTGCTTGCCAAACTAAGTAACTTTATTCCGGAGGCCGGTATCTGGCTGAATACACAACGGCCTGAATGGAATGATGCCAATAATGCGCTGGTCGGAAATGGCACTTCCATGGTTACCCTTTACTATATCAGAAGATTTCTTGCTTTCTGGGCGCATCTCCTGGAAACAACAGGACACAAAGAACTCTTCATCGCAGAGGAGATCATAGTGCATTTTCAGGAGACTTTTGAAGCATTCCGAACCCACCAGGACAAGCTTGACGGAACATTTACAGATGAGGATAGGTTCACACTCACAGCATTGCTTGGGAAGTCGGGGAGTAAATACAGACAGACCATCTACAAAAACAGTTTCGGCGGAAAAAAAACGTCACTGTCCGTAGCAGAGCTGTCTGAATTCATCACCCTTGCCCTTCGATTTGTCGACCACTCCATCCGAAATAATAAAAGAGACGATCACCTGTACCACGCTTATAACCTGGTGTCATTCAAGGAGGGAAAGATTGCCATCAGGTACCTTTATGAAATGCTGGAAGGACAGGTTGCCGTCCTGAGCGCCGGGATCCTGACCCCCGAGGAAAGCCTCACACTGATGGATGCCCTGAAATCCAGCAAGCTGTTCAGGGAAGATCAATACAGTTACATCCTATACCCCGACAGGGAGCTCACACGATTTACAGATAAGAACAATATACCTCCGGAAAAACTCTCGGAGTCGGCTTTGCTGAAAAAATGTGTTCAGCGAAATCAAACGGACATACTCGTTGAAGACGACCAGGGGAACCTGCATTTCAATGCTTCATTCAGAAATGGTGCATTGCTTTCAGAAGCCCTGGAAAATCTTGACAAAGCAATTTACGGGGATCTTCTTGCCCGGGAGAAGCAACTTGTCCTGGATATCTACGAAGAGATGTTCGATCACCAGTCCTTTACAGGTAGATCCGGCACATTCTACGGGTATGAAGGTCTCGGAAGCATCTACTGGCATATGGTATCCAAATTATTGCTGGCGGTACAGGAATGCTATTTTGACGCGGTCAGAAAGCAGGCTCCTACATCTGTGATCAGCAAAATAGCAGCACATTATTACGAGATCAAAGCAGGAATCGGCCTCTATAAAAAACCGGACTTGTATGGTGCATTCCCAACAGATGCCTATTCCCATACGCCGGGAAACGCAGGGGTAAAACAACCCGGGCTTACAGGCCAGGTAAAGGAGGATGTGATCTCAAGATTCGGAGAACTGGGGCTGACCATTGAACAGGGACAGATCGTTTTCAACACTACCCTATTGAACAGGAATGAAATGCTACGTGAAGAAAAATCATTCCAGTTCCTGAACCTGAACGGGACATTTGAAAATGTTATACTCGAAAAAAACCAATTGGGATTCACCTATTGCCAGGTACCCGTGATCTACAATGCAGCAGAAGAAGAATATGTTGTGGTGCATACTGCGCATGACGGAACGCAAAGATTTGGAGGAAACCTGATCCCGGAACATATTTCAAAATCTATATTCGGCAGGGACGCATCCATCATCCGTATCGAATTGTATTCCCCCGGACTAAAAGCAACCTAACCCTCTCAAAAACAATGTTCACTAATTAACCAACACCTACATGGCAAAATACGTTACAGCAAAAGAGGATATCGTACCCTTCGGGCAAAAATTAGCATTCGGTTCCGGTCACCTGGCCAACCAGCTGTTTCCCGCAGCACTCGGGGTCTTTATGGTAGTATTGGTGCTGGCTTTGAAGATGGACCCTTTTCTTGCAGGTGTACTGGCGGCCGTGCCCAGGTTGCTGGATGCCCTGACCGATCCTATCATGGGATACATCTCCGACAATACACGTTCGAAATGGGGAAGAAGAAAACCCTATATTTTCCTGGGCAGCCTGATCACGGGCTTTGCCTTTATGATCATGTGGCAACTGAACCCGGAAAACTCCCAGACCTATAATTTTTTCTATTTCCTGACACTCTCCATTGTTTTTTATATTGGCTATACGATTTTCGCAACACCGCTGATCGGACTGGGGTATGAAATGACTCCTGATTACAATGAGCGTACACGACTCATGGCGGTGTCACAATGGCTGGGACAGGTTGCCTGGATGATCGCTCCCTGGTTCTGGGTAATCATCTACAACGAATCCATTTATGACACTCCGGCGCAAGGCGCAAGAAATCTTGCCATCTGGGTAGGGGCCTTGTGTATGATCCTGGGTATGATGCCGGCCTTTTTCAATAAGGAATTGGTCCTGCCAGCACTGAAGAAAGAGGCCAAAATTAATATGCAGAACCTGGCATATAATACCAAACAATTTATAGCCGGAATAGCACAAACCCTTAAATGCAGACCCTTTCTTCGCCTGTGTGGAGCCACTTTTCTGGTGTTCAATGGATTTCAGACCATCGCCCAGTTTGCATTTTACATTATTATTTTCCATCTCTTCAAGGGTGATACAAACGCAGCCGGCAACTGGCCCGCCTGGTTTGGTACCGTCAGCGCCCTCGCGACAGCCTTCCTTGTAATCCCAATTATCACTGCCATTTCTGCGCGTCTTGGCAAGCGAAATGCTTTTATCATAGCCACTTTCATTTCCATGGTAGGATACGGGCTCAAATGGTGGGGATTCAACCCGGAAAATCCTTACCTGATGTTTATGCCGATTCCCCTATTGTCTTTTGGAATTGGTGGCCTGTTTACACTGATGATGTCAATGACTGCCGATGTATGTGACCTGGATGAACTGAATACAGGGGAAAGGCGCGAGGGCACATTCGGTGCCGTGTACTGGTGGATGGTCAAACTGGGCACTGCTGTTGCCTTGCTCACCAGCGGGGCTGTACTGAACCTGGTCGGCTTCGATGTGGATGCAAGTACGCAGACAGTGGAGACGATGACCAGACTGCGTTTGGCCGATATCCTGATCCCGATATTTTTTGGAATCCTGGCCATTTTGATCATGTGGAACTACCCCATCACCGAAGCAAGATCACATGA
The DNA here is from genome assembly GCA_964406495.1 of uncultured Bacteroidaceae bacterium. Lineage (GTDB taxonomy): Bacteria > Bacteroidota > Bacteroidia > Bacteroidales > M55B112. The sequence goes on from CAYOSB010000001.1 coordinate 47,431, forward strand.
AATAAGAGAGATATTGATCAGCAGGCGCGGTAAAGTGGTGCACGAAGAAGAAGCGAAGAAGGAGGAACTGAAGGAGGATGAACTCGAATGGGCAAAGGCGAAATGAACCCTGAAACGGGAAAACAACCCTGAAATTAAATTTGCTTTCATCAATAAAGCACATTCAATATGACACGAAAGATATTTCATACGACAGCAATTATCTTACTTTCATTAATACTCGCCGCATGCTCCAGACCGGGAATTGATCCAATGAGCGCAGAGGATCTGCTGGGTGATCCGGACTACCCTGCCATGTCTTACGGGGGATACCGCGAAAACACCAGGGATAGCATACCCTCTGTTGAAGAGATCAAGGAAGATCTGCGCATCCTTGAAGCAATGGGCGTCAGGATCCTCAGAACCTATAACACCCAACAATATGCCCACGCCGAACGCCTGCTGAAAGCCATCCGGGAGACCAGGGAAACGAATCCCATGTTCGAGATGTATGTCATGTTGGGAGCCTGGATCGACTGTAAAGATGCATGGACAGATACACCCGATCATTCCCGGGAAGATGTTGAAAACAACACTGCCGAGATCAATGCGGCCGTGAGGTTGGCCAACACCTACCCGGAAATTGTGAAGGTAATCGCCGTGGGTAATGAGGCCATGGTGCACTGGGCAGCGAGCTATTTCGTGGAACCCGGCATCATCCTGAAATGGGTGGAATACCTGCAGGACCTCAAGAAATCAGGAGCACTTCCGTCTGACCTCTGGATCACCAGCTCGGATAATTTTGCCTCCTGGGGAGGAGGTGACAGCAGCTACCACAAACCGGACCTGGAACAACTGATTCATGCTGTTGATTTTATTTCGGTGCATACCTACCCGTTCCACGACACACACTACAATCCCGGATTCTGGCTTGTCCCCCCTGCTGAGCAGGAATTGGGGAAAGAGGCACAGGTGCAATTGGCCATGCAAAGAGCTTCTGACTACGCTCGGGAGCAATACAATTCCGTTAAGGAATATGTTGCAGGACTGGGAATCCAAAAAGAGATCCACATCGGGGAGACCGGGTGGGCCTCTGAAGACAACTACCTCTATGGAGCAGCGGGATCAAAAGCTGCTGATGAATACAAACAACACTTATACTATGATTTGATCAGGGCCTGGACAGAAGAAGAAAACATCGCCTGCTTCTTTTTTGAAGCAATGGATGAATCATGGAAAGACAAGAAAAATCCAGGGGGATCTGAGAATCATTTTGGATTGATCACTGTCGACGGAGTGGCCAAATTTGTCTTATGGGACCAGGTGGATGCAGGTCTTTTTGAGGGCTTGACGCGGGGAGGAAAACCTATCAAAAAAAGTTATAGCGGAAATTTTCAAAAACTGATGGAAGAAGTGATTCCTCCTGATCCGGTCCCCAATGAATAAACAAGTATGATATTCTTATAAATTAGTATAAATAGTACATTGCTTGCCCCAGATTGAACAGCGGCTGAAGATCGAAAATATTCAGGATTAAATTCCTACACATGGAAAATAAAACAACAAAATTATCATTTAAAGAAAAGATCGGCTACGGCTTGGGTGATACAGCCTCTCATTTCGTATGGGATATGGTCGGATTCTGGATCCTGATCTTTTACACCGACACATATGGGATCTCGGCTGCCGCTGCAGGAACCATTATGCTGATCGCAAGGATCTGGGACATGGTCAGCGATCCGGTCATGGGAATTATCGCTGATAAAACCAATACGCGGTGGGGGAAATTCAGACCCTACCTCCTCTGGATGGCATTTCCCTACAGCGTTTTGGCAGTGCTTGCCTTTACAACACCCGATTTCGGAGATACAGGCAAGGTGATCTATGCCGCTGTCACCTATTTATTATTGATGACCGTTTTTACCGCTATCAATCTCCCCTATTCATCTCTCGGAGCTGTGATGACATCCGATACCTACGAAAGGGCGGGATTGAACTCTTACCGATTTGTTTTTGCTTTTGCCGGACAGTTGATCGTGTCAGGAACGGCCCTGTCACTGGCCCTCTTCCTGGGAAAAGGCGACCAGGCCAAAGGGTACCAGTATACCCTGATCCTGTTTGCTGTGATCAGTTTCATCCTTTTTATGATCACCTTCAGGACAACCCGTGAACGCGTAGCACCGCCTAAAGAACAAACAGCGGACCTGAAACAGGATTTGAAGAACCTGTTGAAGAACCGTCCATGGATGATCCTCTTTTTTGTGGGAATCATATCGTTCGTAATGTTTGCCCTGCAAAACCTCTCTGTCGCCTACTATTTCAAATATTACGTAGGAAATGCGGAACAGGTGCAGCTGTTCAATGTCATTGGAACCATTGCCCTGATCATTGCCATTCCTTTATCCAAGCCGCTTTCAAAACGATTTGGGAAGAAGACCGTCTACCTGACCAGCTCACTGCTTTCAGGAGTTTTCTTTATCCTGTTGTACATTCCCGGTCCTGAAAACATTGGAACAATATTTACGCTGAATATCCTGGCCAAGATGGCCTATGCACCTGCTGTACCGCTGCTCTGGACGATGCTCGGGGATAGCGCAGATTATTCAGAATGGAAGGACGGTCGGCGTGCCACGGGACTGGTATTCTCTGCTGCCACCTTTGCACAGAAAGCGGGCTGGGGCATCGGTGGGGCACTTGCCGGATGGCTGCTGGCATTGTTTCAGTTCGAAGCGAACGTGGAACAGACGGAAACAGCGCTGACCGGGATCAAGTTAATGATCTCTGTAGTTCCCGGAATCCTCTATATGTCGTGTGCAATTCTGCTCATATTTTACAACATTGATCAATCCACCTGCATTCAAATGCAAGAGGAACTTGATCAGCGCAGGGCCGCATCAGAATAACCAGGAATACATCTGATCAGCCAGGCCGGCAACCGGGCAACCAGTTGAACACCCGGGCAGACAGGTAGACACCTGGCAGCTACATCCTGATAGACAACGGTCCGCAATTTAGTAACACTGAGAAAAATGAATAAAATGAGAAAATTAGCCTGGGTCGCAATCATCGCAGTGTTGGGATTGAGTTTCCCTGCTTGCGCAAGTCAGTCGGAGGAAATGAAGGTTACTGTCTCCGGCCGGCAACTGCTGTTGAACGGGAATGATTATGAAATCAAAGGCATTTGTTACCACCCTGTGCCCCGGGGAAAAGTGACAAGAAGCTTTGACCGCCTTGAAACAGACCTTGAATTAATGCAGGAGGCTGGGATCAATACCATCCGGCTATACGCTCCTATCCCTGAGCGCGAAATACTTGACCGGGTGCACAAAGCAGGCCTGAAGATCATCATGGGCTTTGGTTACAACCAGGAGGGTATATTTGATATACTCTCGGGAACATTTATCAATTACGTCGATCGGTTTAAGGACCACCCCGCCATTCTCATGTGGGAACTTGGTAATGAGTACAACTACCACCCGGAGTGGTTTGAAAACGATATAGACAACTGGTATAAAGCGCTCAACAACGCTGCTGAACAGATCCACGACCATGACCCGAACCGGCCTGTATCCACAGCCCATGGTGAAATTCCGGATCCTGCTATTCTTGAAGCGTGTCCTGCCATCGATGTTTGGGGCATGAATGTGTACCGGTGGGATGATCCCTCGTCCATCTTTTCAGAATGGGAAAAGATCTCCGGCAAACCGATGTATCTTTCCGAAGCCGGGGCTGACAGCTACATGACCGTTGCAGGAAGGGGATATGTACAGGGACCCAATGAAAAAGCCCAGGCGGATGCAACCCGGAATATCCTGGAAGTAGTATTTCGCCATTCAGAGATCTGTTCCGGGGTCACACTTTTTTCGTTCCTGGATGGGATATGGAAGGCAGGAAATCCCGACAGTCAGGATCCTGGCGGCATGGCACCCAACAGTGCCGGAGTGCCCTATGATGCTACACCCAACGAGGAGTATTGGGGCATACTGGATATTGACCGGAATAAAAAAGCAGCTTTCCAGGTTGTGAAAGAAATATATCATTCTCATTAACCCTACCTGCCAGGAAATACCTGGCGGGTACTTGCAGGACGCAGAGCGGGCGGGGGGCAAGAAAATTAAATCACAATTAAAACCATCGCTATGGCCAGATTTCTTGTTCTTGCGCTAATCGCTTCTCTAATGCTATTGTTACCGGACCAACTCCTTATAGCACAATTTGTCGACGTGGGAAGCGGCAGTTACACCACCTCCTTCCCCGGCGTGGATGCCGCCAACCGGAATACCTATCCTTCAGGCACTCCGCAGCTAAGCGGAAACGCAGTGGGCAAACCCGTGCCTACCAATGACTGGTGGTCGCTGCTGATCAAAAACGACCATGCCGGGAATTTGTTTAATTACCCGATGGCCCTGAAAACAACCAACCCGGGACTGGTAGTGAGCTATATTCCATGGGGTGTCTACGACGACCAGGAACCGGTGATTGTCGGTGTAAGCGGACTGAATGCGGGCAAAACAACGGTTGCCGACTACTCTGACTGGACGGTGACGATGGACTGGAACGACGGCACCCGCCATTTCCAGGCGACATCCGGTATTGCCATGCCTTTTCTCTATTTTGAAAAAGGCGAATCCGACGTGGCCCGGGTACAGGTACAGCTGGGAACAGTGACCGTGAACAACGAAATGATCATCGTGGAAAATGCCCGTAATGGTGCTGATTTCGTGGTATATGCCCCTGCGGGTAGCGTATGGAGCCAGTCAGGAAATACATATACTTCATCGCTGAACGGAAAAAACTACTGGTCCATGGCCATGCTCCCGCAGTCGGCAACCAACATGGCAGCGATCGCAGCGGAATATAAAAAATATGCCTTCGTCTTCCCGGTTAATACGACCACATCATGGAGCTATGATGAAGCAACTGCAGTCATGCAGACCAGTTTCCAGGTGGAAACTGAGGTGAAAGAAGGTGCCGGTACGAACATCCTGCAGGGACTCCTTCCCCACCAGTGGGCGAACCTGGCACCAGATGCACCGCAACCGGGGGGCTACAGCTATGGTTCTGTGCGGGGAGAAATAAAGATGCTGGACGGAAACAGCTTCAGCGTAGAAAACAGGTTCAGGGGAATTCTTCCCACCCTGCCCTACCTGGCGTATTATAGCGATGGATTCAGTCCTGCTGAACTGAACAACAAAATCGGGCAGCTGGAAAACGACGGTCTGTCGACCTGGACCGACTCCTATAACGAGGGGCAGGTGATGAACAGGCTGATCCAGGCCGCAAGAATCGCCGATCTTACCGGGGATACGGACGCCCGGGACAAGATCATTACCACCATCAAAACCCGCCTGGAAGACTGGCTCACGGCAGAGGCTTCAGAAGTGGCCTTCCTGTTCTATTACAACAGTACCTGGAGCACCCTCATCGGCTACCCGGCCGGTCATGGCCAGGACGGGAACATCAATGACCACCACTTTCACTGGGGATACTTTATCCATGCTGCTGCATTCATGGAGCAGTTCGAACCCGGCTGGGCCGAACAGTGGGGTGAAATGGTCAACCTGCTCGTTCGCGATGCCGCGACATCTGCCCGGAATGACAGCAAATTTCCCTTCCTGAGAAACTTCAGTCCCTATGCCGGGCACTGCTGGGCCAATGGCTTTGCCACTTTCCCGCAGGGCAACGACCAGGAATCGACTTCAGAGAGTATGCAGTTCAATTCGGCCCTGATCCACTGGGGATCGGTAACGGGCAACGACACGATCCGCGACCTGGGCATCTACCTCTATACTACAGAACAGACCGCCATTGAAGAATACTGGTTGGATATATATGAACGCAATTTTTCAGCTTCGCAGCAGTATAGCCTGGTATCCAGGGTGTGGGGCAATTCCTATGACAACGGGACCTTCTGGACGGCCGATATCGCTGCATCCTATGGGATCGAAATGTATCCCATCCACGGCGGCTCGCTCTACCTGGGTCACCATACTGATTATGCGCAGAAACTATGGGATGAGATCGCGGCCAACACGGGTATCCTGCAAAATGAAGCAAATCCCAACCTGTGGCACGATGTGATGTGGAAATACCTTGCATTCATTGATCCCCAGGCAGCGATCGATTTGTACGACAGCTATCCCGACCGTTCACTGAAATTCGGGATCTCGGATGCCCAGACCTATTACTGGCTCCATGCCATGAATGCGCTGGGAACCGTGCGATCGGATCTCACGGCAGACTGCCCCGTTGCAGCGGCTTTCCTGAAGGAGGGCACCACCACCTATGTGGCACATAATTATTCTGACCAGGCGATCATGGTGACATATTCCGACGGAACGACACTGGAAGTGCCTGCCGGGCAAATGGTTACCAGCAGGGATCTCGCCATTTCAGGCCACCTTGCCGCAGATTTTCAACAGGCGTATCCAGGCGGAAGCGTGCGGCTCTCACTTGAAACTGAAGGTGAAACTCCCGACAAGGTTGCGTTTTATGATGGTACCAACCTGGTCGGCACAGTGAATGCTGCTCCTTATACCATTGAAGCCGGAAACCTTTCTCCAGGCGTTCATGGTATGTATGCAAGGATCTATTTGGGTGAAGAGTACATGATCAGCAACCAGGTCTCCATACAGGTGGGAGAGCAGGTGCCCTACGGCGAATTACCGACAGCACTGCCCGGCACAATTGAGACAGGACTGTATGATAAGTTTGAAGGCGGCAATGGGCAGGGAATATCCTATGTGGATATGTCCCCGGCCAATGAAGGAGAATTCAGACCGGGTGAATATGTGGATGCTGTTGCAGATCCCGTTGAGGGAGCAATAGTGGGATGGATCGCTTCGGGGGAATGGCTTGAATATACCGTTGTCGTGGAGACAGCCGGGGTATATGACCTGTCATTCAGGTATGCCTCAGGCAATGAAAACGGCGGCGGACCATTTCACTTTGAGATCGACGGAAGAAGAATTAGTCCGGATATACCAGTGAGTACAACCAGCTACTGGGATTCCTGGTCTGCAAAAACCGCTGAAGGTATTGAACTGAACAAAGGGGTGCAGGTTCTCCGGCTCGTGTTTACAGGAGGCGAATTCAACCTGGGCAGGATGACCTTCACCTATGCCGGGGCACTGGAAAATGCACCCCCGTATGCAGATGCCGGAGTGCCGGTGGTGGTCCTGTTGCCCGATAATACAGCGACACTGGATGGATCAGCCAGTTACGATCCCGAGGGCTCCGGATTGTCGTATCTGTGGGAACAGGTATATGGTCCGTCGGTCATCGACTTTTCGGATCCGGCGATGGCCTCGCCCGGAATTTCCAACCTGGAGGAAGGCATCTACAAATGCAGGCTCACCGTTGATGACGGTACTTACAGTGCCCACAGTTCGATACTGGTCATTGTATCTGCTTCGGATAACCTGACACCTTCCGTGCTCATCACTGCTCCTGCGAACAATACATCCTATTACGAAGGATCATCTGTCACGATCAACGCTTCGGCAACTGACCTGGACGGGGAGATCGTGCTGGTGGAATTCTTCGACGGAATTATCAAAATCGGGGAGGACCACGAGGCACCCTATATGCTGGAATGGAACAATTCAGGCATTGGTGTTCATGAACTTACCGCCAGGGCTACGGACGATGGAGGAGCCGTTGCCACCTCGGCACCTGTTGCCATCGAGATCGAACCTGCTCCCTCCTGCAGCGGGGGACCGGACAATGGGGATTACGCCTATGCATTCTCGGAAGACAAGAGCAACCCGATGCTCACCTTCATTCCCGGAGGCGGGAATGCAGGCAGTCCCACCTGTATCCTGTATTATGGAACCAGTGAACCCTTCCCGGGATATCCTGTAACACCGGGCGTGCCATTCAGGCTGAATGCCCAGGAAGGAACACTTATTCAGTTCTATTACACCTATTCCTTCAATGGAATGGAACGCAATACACGGGATGTGAAACACACCTATGTCATCGGCAGTTGTGTGGCTGACCAGGGAGAGGTGACCCTTTCGATTGCCCGCGATACCTTCAGCATTGAGGAGCACAGCGCAATTGGCACCTTGGTAGGCATACCGATCGTGGACTATTCGGGCACAGAAACGCTTTTCTTTTCTATTCTGAATGGCAATGACACGGGAGCGTTCGAAATCAACAATGCAAATGGTGCGCTTGAAGTTGCGGACGCCGGCATGCTGGATTATGAAACCATGGAACGCTTTGTCCTGGAGATACAGGTTACTGACGGATCCATTACGGATGTTGCCGAGATTACTATTCTGCTGACTGATATAGAAGAGACCGGGGTGGCATATAATGTGTTTCCACCCGGACTGAAGGTCTATCCGAACCCGTTCAGGGATCATTTGAACATCGCCTGGCCGGACCTTGAACGCGCTACTGTTAAGGACCTGTCGGGTCGAAGGATCATCAGCGCTGAAAACCATGAACTTCACCTGGGAGATCTGAAGCCGGGGGTATATATCCTGCAGCTCTCCGGGAAAAACAACCAGCACTACCAGGTAAGAATCATCAAACAGTAGTAGCCGGGGAAGTACATCAGCGCATGAAAAGCATACAAGGATTCGCAGGAAATGAAGTGAATTGTTATTCATAGGTATTTGGACTATTTTAGCTGCAAATAAAAATCAGAATGAGAATCAGATTATTACTGCTTTCCATCCTGTTGGTCGGGGCCGGGAGCCTTGCTGCGCAGACAGGATTCAGGGTCATCGATGACGTCTCGTATAAAAGTGGTGACGCATATACGGAAGAACGCTGCCTGCTGGATATCAGGACCCCTGAAAAACAGGGCACTTACCCGGTGGTCGTCTGGTTTCACGGGGGCGGTCTCACGGGAGGTAATAAATATTTTCCTGGTGCCCTCCTTGAAGACGAGATAATAATTGTGGCACCCAACTACAGGCTCTCCCCAAAAGTAGAGGTTGTCGATTGTATTGACGATGCCGCCGCAGCAGTCGCATGGGTTTTTCAAAATATCCCCGATTACTGGGGCGACCCTGAAAAAGTGATCATTGCCGGGCACTCTGCAGGTGGTTACCTGACCTCCATGATTGGCCTGGACAAGCATTGGCTAGCAAAATATGACGTGGATGCAGATGACATCGCAGCACTTTTTCCCTTCAGCGGACATACCATTACCCATTTTACTGTACGCAAAGAGCGTGGTATTGATGGCAAGCAGCCGGTTGTGGACGAGATGGCTCCGCTCTACCATGTGCGCAAGGATGCACCGCCCTTGTATCTGCTGACAGGCGACCGGGAGCTGGAAATGCTGGGCAGGTACGAAGAAAATGCCTACATGTGGCGCATGATGCAGGTTGCCGGTCACAAACAAACCTACCTGTTCGAATTCGACGGTCATGGCCACGGCCCAATGGTTGCTCCCGGATGCCACGTGCTTTTGAAATATATATTTAAATAGATATATTAATATAAAGCTAAATATATATTTAAATATATATATTTTTAATGCGCTAAATATCAGGTTGTTGGTGCGGGCATACTCATCCGCGGCATCGTCTTTCTTCCCTGAGCCGAGGTGTTTTAATAAATCATGTGTATCTTCGGGAGTTCCATACTGACTGATACATGTTACTGCCAGGATTTATTCAAAGATGGGTCATTTCCATTCGCGGATTGATCATTTCCTCTGTATTCATGCTGTTTACTTCCCAGGTTGCAGCGGGACAGGCCGATGTGCGCGCGGTTCGTTTTGATCAATCCATAAAGCCCGATGGCCTGGTGAACGAAGCAGGCTGGAATGAGGCTCCACCCGTCACACAATTTTACCAGCGTGAACCTGTTCCCGGTAAGCCGGCTTCAGTCAGAACAGAGGTGCGGTTCGGATTTGATGAAGCGAACCTGTACATCGGGTTCAAATGTTATTCTGACCCGGATAACATTACCGCGAAAGAGATGGCTCGTGATGTGAGCCTGTTATACGACGACCGTGTACAGGTGATCCTGGACACCTACCTGGACCAGCGGAATGCCTACTGGTTCCAGGTCGGTCCAAGGGGTTCCATAGGCGATGCCATTATCAGCGAAAATGGTGCTGCGTTTAACAAGGCCTGGGATGGTCTCTGGACCGGCAAAGCGCAAATCACCGGGGAAGGTTGGGAAGCCGAGTTGGCGATTCCTTTCAAGACCCTCAACTTCGATCCCCAAAAATCTACCTGGGGACTGAAACTGATACGCTACCAGAAATCAAATGAAGAGACCATCTACTGGCCTGTGGCCAATATCAACACCCATAAATTCCAGGTTTCAGATGCAGGGAAATTGTACGGACTGGAAGGGATCACACAGGGGATTGGTCTTGACCTCGTACCCTATGGCCTGGGAGGATTTGATTACATTCGCAATGAAACCGGGATCACCCGGGTACTCGACGCAGGTTTCGAGGCATACTACAATATTTCATCCGGCCTCAAGGCAGCCCTTACTGTCAATACCGATTTTGCCCAGACCGAGGTGGACCAGCAGGAGATCAACCTGACGCGTTTCAGCCTCTTTTATCCTGAAAAGCGAGACTTTTTCCTGGATGGAGCCAACTATTTTAATTTTGGCATCAATGGTGACCGGGAAAATGAATGGAACACCAGGATGATCCCGTTTTTCTCACGGAGGATCGGGTTGGACCAGGAAGGAAACCCGATCCCTGTGCAATACGGGGGAAAGGTAACAGGGCAGGCAGGTAACTGGAATATCGGGGCCATGTACATGAAGGATCTGCGGAATGGATGGTCCAACGGCCATTTTGCTGTCACGAGACTCACCAGGAACATCGGTGAGCAATCACAGGCAGGCTTCATTTCCACTTACGGTAACGCACTGTACGACACCTCAAATTTTGTGCTCGGTTTCGATATGAAACTGGCAACCTCAACCTTCAGGGGCGATAAAAACCTGTCGTTTGTGATGTACGGCCTCAAATCGGTAACAGGAAACACCTATTCTGAACAGGAAACATCCGGACGCGACCTCTCCTTCGGAGCCGAACTGGTCTACCCGAATGACATCCTCTCCTTCAGGTTAGGACACATGCAGATCCAGGAAAATTTCATTGCCGGGATCGGATTTGTTCCACGACCCGGAGTCAGGCAAACCTACGGGGAACTTCACCTGGGGTACCGCCCGGAGAAATGGGGCATTCTCCAGGCCCTTGCAGGGGGTGGAATGGACCACATCACCGACTTTGACAATGAACTGCTGACGCGCGAGTGGTACATCATGCCACTGAAGCTCCGGTTGCAATCCGGAGATGAATTCCAGTATACATTCACTTCCTCGTATGAATACCTGGACACGCCATTCGACCTGTACCTTTACCATACGGTTCATCCGGGCACTTATACCTTCCGGTACCAAACGGTTTCCTTTGCCTCCACCCAGCGAAGAAAAGCATGGGGATCGGCAGACTACCGTTTCGGGGGATTCTTCAATGGAACCCGGAACGAGATCAGGCTGAAGGCCGGGACCCAGGTAATGGTGCCCCTGCTCCTGGGTGGCGAGGTGATCAGAAACAATATTGTCCTGAATGAAAGCAGTTTTATCGCAACCATCTACCGGCTGAACCTGAACATTCTTTTCAGCCCGGACATCACCCTCTACAGTTTCATCCAGTATGACAGCCAATCCAACAAAATGGGCTGGCAATCCCGCTTCCAGTGGATCCTTCAACCCGGACGCGAGATCTTCCTGGTATGGAACAGCATCGCCAATGATCCGTTTGAAAGGTACCAGATGGAAGAGGCCGGTGCCAGGTTGAAGTTGAAGTATACCGTGAGGTTTTGACCTACTCATAATGCAAGGCCATCGCCGGATCCATTCGTGCACTTTTCAGGGCAGTGAGGGAAACCGTAATCAGGGCAATGACCATGGCCAGCAGTGCCGCCAGCAGGTAAAGAAACGGTTGGAAACCGATATTATATGGAAATCCGTTCAGCCAGTCGTTGGTCATGTACCATGCCAGCGGCCAGGCAATAAGGATCGCAAGGACCAGTGACAGCAGGATATTCCTTGCCAACAGTCCCAGGATACTGCTTTCTGTGGCACCCATGACCTTCCTGATGCCGATCTCCCTGGTACGTTTTTGTGTATTGTAGAGTGTCATACCAAACAATCCCAGGCTGGCAATGAATACAGACAGGATCGAAAAAATCAATGTAATGATACCTGTCCGCCGCTCCTCGGCATAAAACTCCCTGTAGAACTCGTCGAGGAAGATATATTGAAAAGGCTGTTTCTCTGTAAAGTCATTCCAGGTCTTCTCCATGTGCTCCAGTGCCAGGCGGTTATGTTCCTCACCAGGTTTGGTCCTGATATTTAAATAGCCTACCCAGTCCCAGTTATTCCGCTTCAGGAATACGATCATCGGGGCAATCTCCGATTTTACCGAACTGTAATGTACATCTTTCATTACGCCGATGACCCGCAATTCTAGGAAATTACCATTTTCACCCTGGGGCCACTGGACATGCGTATTCAGGGGATCCTCGAGCATGAATTTACGTACAGCTGCCTCGTTGATCAGGCAGGCAGTAGAATCGCTTCCGAACGCCTTCGATAAGAACCTGCTTTCGGGTGTAGCCAGTTCCAGCTGGTATGTTTTAAGAAAATCGTAATCGGTCCAGAAAGTGTTGAACAGGAAGGATTCTGTATCCTCCTTTTCCTTGATCTTATACCCGTTATTGTTATTGGGAGCTCCCAGGAATGCTGTTGAATTAGAGACTGCCTCAATGCTGGAATGCTTCATCAGCTCAGCCTTGAATGTTTCTATCTTATCGTTTCCAAGCGGATAGACCCGGTCCATGATGATCATGTTCTCCTGGCTGAACCCAATGTCCTTATTCATCATGTACCTGAATTGCCAGAAGATCACCAGTGTTCCCACTACAATGACCACAGAAATCGTGAATTGAAGAATCACAAGGGCAGAACGCAATCTTCCCGTCCCGTTACTGGTGGTTGCCTTTCCTTTTAACGCCTGGATGGGTTTGAATGAAGCAAGCACGAATGCCGGGTAGATTCCGCTTAAAGTGCCGAGCAAGACCGTAAGGATCAGGATCGTGGGAAACATGTACCACTTAAAAACATCCGCCACCTGGAGCGTTAGACCGGTAATATTATTGAATTGGGGAAGCAGCAGGATGACGAATATGAGTGCGAAAATCATCGAAATAACACTCAGGAATATGCTTTCGGCCAGGAATTGCCTGATCAGGTCTTTCCGGCTGGAACCCACCACTTTTCTTAAACTCACCTCCTTGGCGCGGCTGATGGAACGGGCCGTGGAAAGGTTCATAAAATTGATGGAGGCGACAATAAGAATGAAAAAAGCGATCACCCCGAAGATATACAGGTAGGTTTTGTTCCCGATAGGCCGGTAAATATTGTCCCTGGGCAGGGAAATTTCCGGATTAAGGTGAATATCATATAAATGCTGTAGTTTCAGTCCGTATTTATCCCCGGAAGCCTCAAACTCCTCCACGGTAATCCCCATGAATTGCTCCAGCATCGGGCGGATATGGGTGAGCAGAGAGGCATTGATCTTATCCTCGGTCACCTGCGGATCAGCATGTTCATCAATTACAAAATAGGTAAACATGTTGTTGTTGAAGAAGCTGGGATTCCTACTGCTTTCCCTGGTGCAATAGGAGATAATGAAATCGTAGAAAAAATGGGAATGCTTCGGGGCAGCCTTTACAATGCCGGTGACTGTATAGATCTCTTCATCATCATCGACGTAAATAGATTTCCCTATGGGATTTTGCCCCTTAAAATAACGTGCTGCTTTTTCTTCCGTGAGGAGGATCGAATACGGCTCTTTGAGACAGGTTTCAGGGTCCCCTTCCACCAACTCAATGGAGAACACATCAAAAAAGGTGGAATCGGCATATAAAATATGGTCCTCGAGTTGTTTCTCTGCCGGATCCGTCCACACAAGATCATTTCCACTGGCATCAAACCTGCAAAACTTGATGATCTCCGGCACATCCTCGTAAAAGGTCGGACCAAAAGCCGCGCTGTTCCACGCTCCCTTGAGCTCCTCACCACCAATCCTTCCCTCAAGGTACAACCGGTACATTTGCTTCCCCTGGGCATGAAACCGGTCGTAATTGACCTCGTTGATGATGTACAGGATAATAAAAATGGAGCTTGCCAGTCCAATGGCGAGTCCTGAAATATTGATCAGGTTAAAGGCCTTGTTTCTCCGGAGATTGCGAACAGCAACTTTGATAAAACTTCTAAACATAACTGGTGTTGGATTTATTTACTGTGTATTGTTTTTACACAGATTATGCCATAGGTTTTATCTGTTTGACTTTCTGTTGCTTAAAAAGTTACAGTAAAATCCGAATTAGTACGGAAAAGTGCAGTGAGTGTACGTAATCGGACACATGATCCGGTTTCTGACACCTGGAACCTTCAGCAAAATGATAAGCAATAGTGCCGAGGCGAAAAGACAGGCTGGAACCCAGTAGATGGGTGTAGATCGGGGAACAAAAAGATGGACGAAAACCCAATAGAAAATTCAGAACGTCATACTTCTTTCTACGAGGAAGCGGTTGCCATTAGTTTGCCTACGACAGATCAAAAAGGACCACCAGCTGTGACCGTATCAGCTCCCAGTGCAGCACCCGGCATCTCGCCGCGAATTCCGTGCTGGTCTGTTTTAATGTAGGCATCGGCCTTCCTGAGGTACCAGTCCCTGGTAAGTTGTTCCGGTTCAGTATCTGCGGTTGCTGACTGCCACTCATCCAGTAATCTGCGCATGTGTGCCAGGACCTCCCTGACCTCCGGCTCACCTGCAAGATTCCGCAGCTGATCCGGATCTTCGGACACCAGGTATAGTTCTTCCGCAGGACGCGGGACAAGCAACACGTCCATCATGGATGTATCAACACTGCCGGCTGAATCAAGGTAATGCACGATATCCTGCATTGAGGGTGAAATCACTGCATCCGCTGGTCCCTGGTTGGCAAGTTGCGGCCGGCCATTGTAGATATACATATAATCCTCTGTCCTGACCATCCGTTCATAGGCTTCATAATCGTGCCAGTTGTGCTCTGCAAAAAGCACATTCCTGAACGTATCCTGCGCCTCTTCGTCCCTGATCAGGTGCTTGAAGCTTCTGCCCTGGAAGTAAGGGTCGGGCTCCCGTCCTGCCAGGTCGATAAGTGTAGGCGCCAGGTCGATGATGCTTACCAGGGCATCAATCTCCGAGCCATGCCGGGCGATGCCCTGCGGCCACCAGAAGATAAACGGGGTCTTCATCCCGGCATCGTTTACACGGGTTTTCGCACGCGGAAAAGGTCTCCCGTTATCCGAGCAGACGATGATCACGGTATTCGGCGCCTCACCCTGTCGAATGATCTCCCGGTGGACCTCACCTACATACCAATCGAATCTTGCGATTTCGTTGTAATAGGAAGCCAGATCCTGTCGTGTTCCAGGCAAATCCGCCAGTCCCGCGGGGACTTCAAGTAGTGCCGGATCATGAGGATTTGCAAGGGTATCTGCCGACCAGTCACGATGCGCATCGGTCGAAGCGAGCCAGAGAAAGAATGGACGGCCTTTGGGACGCTCCCTGAGCATGTTCAACCAGTGTTGTTCTCCCCCGGGCCCGATATCGGTGATGGCCAGTGTATCGAATGCCCGCTTTGCTGCTTCCCCCATGTGCCATTTCCCCGATGCAGCAGTGTAATAACCGGCCTTTTGCAGTTCCCCGGGAAAGATGGGCAGGTGACCCGGCAGCGGGGTATGCAATTCAGCAGCCCCGGTATTGTGGGGATACCTTCCTGAAATAATGCTCGTCCGGCTGGGACTGCAACTGCTGGCAGTAAGATATACATTGTTAAATTTCAGGCCCTCGCGCGCCAGGCGGTTGATATAGGGCGTCCTGACCTGTTCATTCCCGTAACAGCCAAGATCGTTCCAGCTTATGTCATCCGCAATGATGAACACAATATTGGGAGGACCCTTGGGTTCGTTTTTGCATGAAGTGAAAAGGAATATCAGGATAAGGGGAAGAACATTCAAACGGTATCTCATATGCAAATTTTTAAACATTAACATCTGCAGGAATATATTCTGCAGGAATATACAAATTTATCGACGAACGGCTTACAGGTTCGTTTTCCCAATACCCTGATCTCCTGGTCCCGCAGACCCCACTCTCCAAATCTCCTTGTCTCCTTGTCTCCCACTCCTGCACTCAATCCCACACGCATTTTCAACCTCACAAGCTCTCGCACGTTCATGCTCCACACTCACTCCCACTCGGCAATTCTCCCCATCTCCTTGTCTCCCTCTCTCCCACTCTCACTCTCACTCTCCCCTATCCCAGGTCCCTCACCACAAGCTGAATATTCTGTACTCCCCGTTGCTCCAACAGCAGCGTTTTGTTGATCATTACCCGCTGGATGGTTTCGTCATCGAAATAGCGGATGGTCACAAGTTCCAGGCCGGTTTCATACGACACCTTGAAATGTTCCTCCAATTCATCCACCACCTGGCGCACCTTGCGCTTGTCATTGTTCACGATCACCTGGAAACTCACTGCCGAGGTCTGCTGCAGGTTGATCTTCAGTCCGAACTTATGCAGGATTCCATAGATGCGCTCCAGGTTGTCCTCAGCAATGAACGAGAAATCATGGGGAGAGATCCGGATCAGCACCTGGTCCATCTTGAATATAAAGGAGGGCACCAGTTTTTCATACGCCAGGTTGGCCACCAATGTTCCCGGGGCATCGGGTTCGACAAATGATTTCACATACAGATTTATATTCTTATTCTGAAGAGGTTTAATGGTCTTGGGATGGATGACACTGGTTCCGTAATAGGCCAGTTCAATGGCATCCAGGTAGGAGAGTTTATCCAACAGGATGGTATCATCAAAATATTTCGGATCTGCATTCAATACACCCGGCACATCTTTCCAGATGGTGACCGAATCCGCTTTAAGCATGTGCGCAAGGATTGCAGCGGTATAATCCGACCCTTCCCTGCCAAGAGAAACGGTATGGTTGTTCTTGTTGGATGCCAAAAAGCCCTGTGTAACCAGGAAATTCTCGCCGTTGAATACAAAATTCTTTCTTACAAGACCAGTGGAAATCTCCCAGTCAATGCGTCCCTCCCTGAAGGTATTGTCGGTCTTCAGCGATTTTCTGACATCTATCCATTTAGCTTTCAGACCGGCTTTGTTCAGGTAATGTGTAATGGTCTTCGTACTCAGGATTTCCCCGAATCCAATGATCTGGTCATAGTCAAAATCATAATTCATGGTCGGCTCCTGGTCCAGACGGTCAGCCAGGTCCTCAAATACCTCTTCGATATCCACGAAAGCTTTGTTGCCCTTATCCTCGAACAGGCCGTCCACAATCTCCATGTGATATTGCTTCAAAAGGTTGTATTCCTGTTTAAGATGCGTTTCGTCGCCGTTCACAAAGTGCTCAATGATCCTCTCCAGAGCATTGGTCGTCTTTCCCATGGCAGACACGACGATGACTATCTCCTCGGAATACCTACCGAGGATATTTACAATGTTTTTGACCGCATCTGCACTTTTCACAGAGGCACCACCGAATTTAAAGACTAGCATATGCGTGGTTTTTATTTTGACCTTGCAAAATTAGCAATAATTAGCGGAACCGTATTTGAAAGAATCATGCGGAAGTTCAATTTGGCTGGATGCACAGCAGTAAGAACCAGCAACGCATCCAAATGTGAATCCGGCCCGGCTGGTTATCAATTGCCCTTATTTTGGAGCATCAGGGTTTCAATCTTACAGTTGAAGGAGTTCAGGGAGTTTGACAAACATGCTACTGATCAGCTGAGTTGCTCGTTTCAGGATAGCTCACCTTTTCAAACTTTAAACCAGTCATCATTTCGAAAGCCTCTGCTGTATCCAGCATTTCAAGGTCGTCATCTTCATACATCCATGTAACGTTAAAAGGATGATTTTTATCGGCAAGGTACCTGATCTTACGAAGCACTTCGAGAATATACTTGGAACTGCTGGTATTGAAAAATTCCAGGTTCATTCTCAGATGGGTTTGCTCAGCTGGTTGCTCAACATATCGCTCCAGCCAGTGGATGACTGGTTCATACAGTTCATTTGCATTTTCAGGATTGGACCTTCCTTCAAATAACAAATCGCCCGAAACGGCATCCAAAATGATCGTCGGAGTTTTTGTGGTTCCTTTGATCTCAAATTTCTCCATCATCAATTTTATTTTTCGTGATGCTGACTGAAGACTTTTCCGTAAATATGAATCAAGATAAGCTAATCCGCCAGTTTTTACAAAATATTTTACTGGCCTGCGCACTACCATAACGATACGGGTTGTTGCCAAAGGTCCCTGTTTATGCAGGTCACCACCATAAAAATCATTAGATCCCGGTGCCTTATTTTAAAAGTGCTATCATGAACAACAGCCTGGTATGTCATTTGGAATTGTTCTAAATTATCCCGATACTTGCGATCCGTTCCTGCCTAGAAATGAATTTTGTTTTCCTTTGCAGTTAGATAAATCATGATTGGAATGTTCTCGATAGGACTCTTTTCAACATACCTGCCTTATGTGTTACTGGCCATGTTCTATGGCCTTTACATTGGTGTGCATTCCATTATGAAATTCGAATCAGGCAGTGATGAAGACACAGCGCTGGCCGCAAAGACAATCTTCAAGGACAATTCTGACGCGCAACCGGATGCAGACAGCAAAAACTTCCATTACGATCAATTCATTGGTGAGTGCATTACCTGTTCAGATCCCGTGATTCACCGCTTTGCCGGCGGAACCTCACTGCTCATACCGCACAAAGACACGGTCTTTCGATCGTATTTCCATCCGCTTTTTTCCAGGCCACCACCCGTAGCTTCATTGTAAACACTCCGATCATTTATTTCTGTGTCCCTGTTTCTTTTTTCACAGGCTGAAAAAAGTGCATCTACCGGACCAATTACTTACCTATTAATGATAAACAATGAAGTTGAAACAGATTTCCATTGCATTTGCATTCCTGCTGAATGTTTCTTTCATATTCTCCCAGCAGGTGATCATCATGACCGACAGCACTGATGTTCCAGAACTGAACATCTCGGAAGTACAGATCATGGCTTCCAAGAATAACCTCGGGCTGAAACAGATGCCCACTTCAGTGACCTTATTGAATTCAATGATCCTGGATCAGACCGATGTCCGTTCCCTCACCGACATTTCAGCCATTGCCCCTGGATTTTTCATGCCCGATTATGGCTCCAAACTGACCTCTCCCGTGTATATCCGCGGTATTGGCTCCCGCATCAACAGTCCCTCGGTAGGACTGTATGTGGACAACGTACCCTATTTCGAAAAAGCCGCATTTAATTTCGATTTCTTCGACATTGAGCGGATTGAAATACTCAAGGGCCCCCAGGGCACCCTGTATGGAAGAAACACCATGGGCGGGATCATAAATATCATCACCCGCTCTCCGCTAGACTTCCAGGGCACTTCGGTGGAACTTGAAGCGGGCAGTTACGGCGCCTTCAATGGCAACTTCGGTCACTACGGGAAAGCGGGTGATGACCTGGCCTATTCATTTGCATTCAATATGCAGCACAACCAGGGATATTATACCAATGTCTTTTCCGGGGAGCAGGTGGACCGTGCCAATTCATTAGGAGGTCGGAACAAACTGATCTGGCAGATCAATGACCGCTGGAAAATGGAAAATGTATTGAGCCTGGAATACAGCACGGAAGGCGGATATCCCTATGCCCTGCTGAACGATTCCCTGATGGCGGCCGAACGCATCAACTACAACCAGCCAAGCTCTTACGCGCGAAACATGATCTCAGATGGCCTGGTTGTTTCTTATGCGGACAGCAAAGTTGCGTTTACCTCCACCACCTCCTACCAGTTCCTGGATGACCGACAGGAAATTGACCAGGATTTCACACCGGATTCCCTCTATTTTGTCGTGCAGGACCAACTGCAGCATATGGTATCACAGGAATTCATTCTCCGTTCAGCCCCGGACAAAAGCCGCTACAACTGGCTTCTCGGAGCGTATGGGTTTACCCAGCAATTCACCAAGCAGGTGGATGTGGATGTATTTGCCAGCGACATGCTCCTTCAAAAAAGTTACCGGAATTCGGTCAGTGGTGCAGCCTTGTTCCACCAATCCACACTCAATGACTTCCTGGTCGACAACCTGTCACTTACTGCCGGGATCCGCGCAGATTTCGAACGCGACGATCTGTATTATGTCTATGACATGGAGCGTGCCGGAACCGTCATGCCAATAGCCGATACCACCTACCCCGAACTCAGCTATATCCAGCTGCTGCCAAAAGTTGCATTAAGCTACAAAACCGGACCCTTCCAGGTGTATGCCACAGCTGCCAAGGGATACAAGACCGGCGGATTTAATTCCACGTTTGAAACGGAAGAAGGGCTCTATTACCATCCTGAAACCAGCTGGAACTATGAAACGGGATTCAAAGGAAGCCTGTTCAACAGGCATGTGTACCTGGATGCTGCGCTCTTCTATATCGACTGGAACAATCAGCAGATCTACCAGACCGTTCCCAGCGGAAGAGGAGCACGGCTGAGTAATGCGGGAGAATCCGTGAGCAAAGGATTCGAGATCACCCTGAAATCAATACCTGTCCGCGGATTCAAACCCGTACTTTCTTACGGATATACCGATGCACGATTCATCAGTTATGTGAAAGATGAAAACACAAATTACAATGGCAATGCGATTCCGTTTATCCCGAAGCATACCCTCAACTTTGTTTTGCGAAAATCAATCGACATCAACAATACCAGCTTCATCGACCGGGTAGATATCAACCTTGTTTACCGTGGACTGGGAAAGATTTACTGGAACGAGGAAAACACCTTCAGCAGCAACTATTACAACCTGGTAGACGCGAATATCGCACTCAGGAAAAGCAGTCTTGTTGTTGCACTGTGGGGCAAAAACCTGCTCGGAACCGATTACGAATCGTTCTATTTTGAAGCCATTGGGAATAAATATGTCCAGACAGGCAAACCCATGCGATTTGGTGTGAACTTGAAATACGAGTTCTGAGAATGAAGAAAGCCAAAAACTGGACCAAGTTCCCTACCCTCTTCAGCCTGTATATTGCGCAGTCTGTACCCATGAGTTTTTTCTCCACGGTGGTACCCGTGATCATGCGGCAGGAAAATTATTCCCTGGAATCGATCGGACTGCTGCAGCTGGTAAAGCTTCCATGGATCGCAAAATTCCTCTGGGCACCGCTGGTGGACAACAATGCAAAGAATTCCAGGGACCTGAAGCGGTGGATCATTTTTTCCGAGTTATTTTATGCAGTGGTGATCTTCAGTATTGCATTCCTGGAACTCAAGACCGATTTCAAACTGATCGTTGTACTGATGGTAATCGCTTTTATTGCTTCGGCCACACAGGACATTGCAACGGATGCATTTGCAATCCTGATCCTGAAAAAAGAGGAGCGCAGCCTGGGAAACAGCATGCAGGTTTCAGGCAGCTTCATCGGTGCACTCCTGGGTACCGGAGTGTTGCTGATTGCATACAGTT
>CAYOSB010000001.1:69031-76032 GCA_964406495.1 uncultured Bacteroidaceae bacterium
TTTATGCTCGCAGGATTTGTGGTCTTCGCCCTGGTTCCCCTTCGGCTCTACAAGACATATCATACTATTGAAAAATCAGAAGGGTACCGACTTAATGCCAGGGAATTTCTCAGGTTTTTCAGAATTCCCGGCATGCCAAAATGGCTGCTGATCCTGGTGTTTTACTATTCAGGATTCATCGGGGTGCTGACCATGCTGAAGCCTTACCTTGTGGATCTTGGATACAATATTATGCAAATCGGTTTCATGTCGGGGATCGTGGGTACCTCGGTAGCGACACTGAGTGCTTTGGGATCAGGGTTACTGATCAAAAAAGTGGGCAGGAACGCAACACTGGTCATACTGGGTGCTGTCAATATCATGGCTGCCCTGTACTTCTGGAATCTTTCCAGGATGGATCCATCCCTGTTGATGATTTACGGAGGTATTTGCCTGCTGTGGGGGGCCTATGGATCCTCTTCTGTAATCATTTATACTACCTCGATGGACCTGGCACGACCGGGGGCCTCAGGGACAGATTTTACCATTCAGATCGTCATCACCCACCTCAGCAGCCTGGTCATTGCCGTGAATAGTGGAAAAGTTGCAGACATGATCGGGTATACAGGTCTTTTCGGGGTGGAAGCCATGCTGGGGGTACTCACACTGATCATTATTATTTTTGCCATGCCGAAAAAACAGACAACATGATAATTGCACAACATCTTCTAGATAAATATAATGTGCCAGTGCCCAGGTACACCAGTTATCCGCCGGCCAATCATTTTAATGACAAGGTTACCAGTCCGGAAATGCAGGAGTTGATCCGCAACTCGAATGAATGGGCGCCTGATCACATTGGATTCTACATCCATATCCCATTTTGCAGGAAAATATGTTTCTATTGCGGCTGCAATGCCTGTACGCTTAAAAGCACGAACGAAGTGACCCGGTACGTGGAGGCGCTGCAGCAGGAGATCCGGCTGGTGGCGAAAGAACTGAACCGCTCCAGGAAGGTCACGCAGATCCATTTTGGCGGCGGTACCCCAAATTCCATTCCTGCGGAAATGCTGGAAGCGATCGTGCAAGAGATCCGGCTGGAATTCTCCGTTACTGCTGCGGCAGAGATTGCCATCGAAACCAACCCTGCCTACCTCGACGAAGCCTATCTTGACACGCTGCTGGGGGTGGGATTCAACAGGTTCAGTTTCGGGATCCAGGACTTCGATCCGCAGGTCCTGCGCAATGTAAACCGGGAAGCCAGCAAGCTGCCTGTTGACCAACTTATTGCGATGGTCAGGGATGGCAATCCGGAGGCCGCTGTCAATCTGGATTTCATCTACGGACTGCCGGGTCAGGACGAGCAAACCTTCCGGCGCACCATGGAACAGGCTGCAGCCTTGCAGCCAGACCGGCTGGTAACCTTCTCCTATGCACATGTTCCGTGGCTGAAAAAGCATCAGCAGATCCTGGAGAAACGGGGACTACCCGGTCCTGCAGAGAAAACAGCCATGTTCCTGTCCGGGTACGATGCACTCACTTCAGCGGGCTACAAACCCATCGGGCTGGATCATTTTGTGCAACCGGATGATGAATTGTACCGGGCCCTTGAAAACAGGGAGCTCCACAGGAATTTCCAGGGGTATTGCACACGAAAAACCACCGGACAGGTGTACGCCTTCGGGATCACGGCCATCAGTCAGCTCGAAAAGGCATATGTGCAAAACACAAAGTCTATTGACACATACATAGAACAATTATCCCGCAGAATCCTGCCCGTGGAGAAAGGCCTCCGCGTATCCGGTGAGCAGGTAGTAATCAGGGAGGTGATCACACGTCTGATGTGCAATAAGGCGCTCGACTGGAATGCGCTTTCCCATGAGTTGCAAATGGAGCCAGCAACATTACAAGGGATATTGAAAGATGATCCGGAACAACTTAAAGAAATGGAAGCAGACGGTTTGCTGCACCTGACTGACGGCGGGCTGAAAGTTACCGAAACTGGTGCACTCTTTATCCGGAATATCGCTGCATTGTTTGATCCCGCCTACCAGCAGCAGGTCAATAAATATTCCAAATCGTTGTAGGGAGACTATGTGATGGGGAGAGTGATAGAGTGAGAGCGAGAGGGGGAGTGAGAGCGAGAGGGGGAGTGAGAGTGAGAGTGAGAACGAGAGCGAGAGGGAGAGGGAGAGAAGAGAACTTGACAGCGAAAGAGCATAACAGCAAGAGAACAAGATAGCGAGAGGGAGAGCGAGAGGGGGAGTAAGAGTGAGAGTTAGAGGGGGAGTTAGAGTGAGAATTAGAGTGAGAATTAGAGTGGGTGAAGGGGAGACAGGGAGACAAGGAGACATTAGAAATGAAAAATAAAGAGCATACAGAGAAAAAAGATGTGGATGTGACCATTGTCGGGGCCGGGCTGACCGGGCTGACTGCGGCATTCTACCTTGCAAGGGCAGGTAAAAAGGTAATGGTGCTTGAAAAAGAAGACCACATCGGGGGGGTGATACGCACCATCCACAAGGATGGATTCATATTTGAAACAGGTCCCAACACGGGAGTCTATTCTACCCCTGACCTGGTCAGGCTTTTCGATGACCTGGAGGGAGCTGCAACTCCGGAGTTCGCCAATCCGAAAGGTAAACAGCGGTGGATCTGGAAAAAGGGGAAATGGCATGCATTGCCTTCCGGACTCTCTTCTGCGGTGGGCACTCCCCTGTTTGCGTTCAGTGACAAATTGAGGATCCTGGGCGAACCCTTCAGAAAAAAAGGTACAGACCCTTACGAAACTGTGGCGCAACTGGTGCGGCGAAGAATGGGCAAAAGCTTCCTGAACTATGCGGTGGATCCCTTTATTTCGGGCATTTATGCAGGAGACCCGGAGAAGCTGGTTACACAATTCGCATTGCCAAAATTATACAGGCTGGAACAGGATTATGGAAGTTTCATTCGTGGGGCGGTAAAAAAGAGAAAAGAACCAAAGGATGCACTCACGCAACGTGCCACCCGGGAAGTTTTCTCGGTACAGGGTGGATTGCAGCAACTGACAGAAGCCCTGGGCAATAAAATCGGTAGGGATCAGATCCTGACCGGGGTGGAAAAACTGATGATCAGTCGCAACCAGCACAAGTTCCGGGTCACTTTTACTTCCGCAGGCAGAGCATACAGGGTAACTTCCGGTCACGTGGTGACTGCCATCCAGGGACAATCGCTGAAAAATATGTTCAGTTTTATCGATGAAACGCACCTTCAGCCCATATACGATTTGAGGTATGCAAAAGTGGTGCAGGTCATTGCCGCCTTCAGGAAATGGGAAGGAATACCGCTGGATGCTTTCGGCGGACTGATCCCTTCCAGGGAAAAACGCGATGCACTGGGGATCCTGTTCACCTCTTCAATTTTTGAGAACAGGATCCCCGAAGGAGGAGCAATTCTTTCCGTGTTTATGGGCGGCGACCGTCATCCCGGTTTCATTGAGAAGTCTGACGAAGAAATCAGGGCCCTCGCACTGAAGGAGATCAATGAAACACTCGGTCAGCGAAAAGCTGCGGAAGATGGTCTACAGCCCGATCACCTGGAGGTGTTCCGGTACCCCTATGCCATTCCACAGTATGAAGCATCTACAGAACAACGACTTGAAGCCATTGAGCGGATCGAAACAGCCTACCCCGGTATTCACCTGGCGGGAAACATTCGCGACGGGATCGGTATCGCCGACCGGGTAAAGCAGGGATACCAGGTAGCACAGGAGATCATAGCAAGCTGATTGGAAATATGGAGAACAAAGAAAGAGGGATCGTTAAAAGGGAAGGGTTAGGTTGGAAAGGGAGAGACTGGAAAGGAAAGACTGGTAGGGAGAGAGCAGTATGGATGGACGAAATGAATGGCTAACAAAGAGGGAAATACATGAAAAAACAAACCGGGAAATAGTAAGTACAATGACAGGAAATACTCCACAAAAAACAGCCTGGGTACTGGTGAATGTTGGTACACCGGGATCGACCAGCACACGGTCAGTAAAAAAATACCTGCGGGAATTTCTTGGTGACCCGAAGGTGATCGACCTGCCCTTTTTACTGAGAAAATTCCTGGTCCATGCCATCATTGTCCCTTTCCGTTCGCCCCGCTCAGCAAAGAAATATGAGCAGATCTGGACCAGCGATGGATCACCATTACTCATTCACATGAACAACCTGGTAAAGAAGCTCAAAATGATAGCCCCCACCGGAACAGATGTTATTGGCCTCATGCGTTATGGACAGCCGGCACTGAAAGATTTCCTGTTTGACCTGTCAGAAAAGGAATACAGTGAAGTGGTCGTTCTGCCACTCTACCCGCAATATGCCGATTCAACCACCGGGTCCGTGGAACAACTGGTCGCCGCGGTCCGGACGCACCCAGGCATAAACATCACCATCAGGATCATCGATCAGTTCTACGATCACCCTGGTTTCGTCGCCAGCTTTGCAGAGCGGATCCGGTCCCATGATCCTTCAGCATTCGACCATGTATTGTTTTCATACCACGGACTGCCACTGAGGCAGCTGAAGAAGGTGCATCCCGGCCAACCGGTTGTGGGTTGCGACTGTCATCATCGAATGCCCGGCCATGGTCACCATTGCTACCGGGCCACATGCTATGCGACTACCCGGAAATTGGCTGAAGCTGCAGGCATTGCCCCGGACCGTTGCTCCACCTCTTTCCAGTCGAGACTCTCCCGCAACTGGATGACCCCCTTTACAGATGCAACTCTTAAGAGACTGGCAACTGAAGGAAAGAAAAAAGTACTCGTTGTGCCTGCTTCGTTCGTAGCCGACTGCCTGGAAACCACCCTGGAAATCGGCATGGAATACAGGGAACTGTTTATTGAAAGCGGCGGAGAGGAATTGCACATGGCCGAAAGCCTGAATACCAGCAACCGTTGGGTAGAAACGGTTAAGGATCTTTTATCAGGTTAGGGCTTTAGTGAGGTAAGCATCTATAGTAAGGTGTATGCCGTTTCTCAGGCAAGAATCTTTTTTCAGTCAGTTCAGCAGAAACCTCCGGCAATCAGCAAAAAGATAACTGACCTGGCACGATCGCCATCTGCAAGAATCCTTATAATTATATTTGATATCCAGGTACATCATTGCCAAAGGACAGACCTCCATCTGAAGGAATCCCAATCCAGCGATCTAGAATTAATTACACCTGTTATTTTCATGAGATGTGAACCACATCCACATCTTCCTGGGCATCAAAATCCAGCATGGCATTGATCAACCGGAATGACCTGTAATATTGCAGGTCTTCCACGCGAATATCCCCTTCGTGAATCCTGCCTTCACTGATCAGCCTGGCCCTGCAGGTGCCTTCAAGCAAGGGGTAGATCGGCGTGATCCACTTTTCACCGTTATACAGCACAATGTTGGTATATGAGGTATCTGTGATCCTGCCCTTCTGAACAATCAGGACGTCATCACAATCTTCTTTCTGACTGTATAACTGCTCAAGGGAACTGCGCCCGGTGTACTTCATGGAATATTCAATGTGATCGCCGTTGACCAGTTTCAGTGAACGGATCTTTCGTGGGGAGTAATGAGAAAACTCAGAGGTGTGCGCTGACCTGTTGTACAAAAACCTGCACTTCACTGTCCCCTGGCTGTATTCCGCGGGAATACGGATCACTTCCTCAAGGACCGGTGCCCCGTAACGTTTGAAATAACGGTTGTAGGATTCATTCAGCCTGTCCTGGTGCCAGGAGAGATGCTGCGGAACCCCATCCTCGATCCTGATGGTCTCAAATAAATGGAACATATACTTTATCTATCATTTCATCGTATTCCTGCTGTGCATCGCTGTGACCGGTGATACCGCCCCCGCTCCTGAACTGCAATCCGTCGTCGGTCCGTTCAATGAACCGGATCATGACCGCACTGTCAACATTTTCGCCGTCAAATATCCCGAAAACTCCTGTAAAATAACCCCTTTTTTCTCCTTCTGCGGCTGCAATGATCTCCCGGGTCTTCTTTTTAGGTGCCCCGCTGATGGATCCAGCCGGTAACAATGCAAGCAGTATGTCGCCCAGCCTTGCCTTCCATGCTTCTCCCAGTTGGCCCCTGATCTCCGAACTCACCTGCAGCAATTCATTCTTATGTGTTTTCACCCGGTCGATATACCTGTACCTGATCACCTCCACATCCCGCGCAACCATTGACAGGTCGTTGCGGATCAGGTCAACAATGGTATTGTGTTCCCACAACTCCTTCTCATTTTCTATCAGTGTTTGTTCTGCATTCTGAACGGAGGCGTCAATCGTTCCCTTCATGGGATAACTATAAATTTTCCCGTCCCGGATCCGAATAAAAGTTTCCGGCGAGAACAGCACAAATTGATCTTTGAAATACAATTTATAGGGCGCCAGGCTATGAAAAAATATTTCTTCAAGGGAAAGATCTGTCCGAACAGCAGTGGGAAAAGTAAGGTTGAGCAGGAATGAATTCCCGTGCAGGATGTTCTTTCGCACAAACTTAAATGCTTTTTCATACCTGCTGAATGGCACTGGCGAAAGATCGAACCTGAAATCTGCCGGGGGACGGCCAGGTACTTTCTGTGCCTCTGACCGGCTGTTCACCAGGGAAGTATGCTGCTGCTTCCTCTCAAAAACCGCAGCTGGCCCTGGAAAAGCATTCACCTGGTGCGCTTGTAGCCGGTCCGCATCTATACCAGAAGGTTCATTTTTGTGGTCATGTTGCTGAGTTTTCGTTACCCTTGAAACAGTTCCAATGGCCCCTGAAACAGTTCCTGTGGCCCTGGCTACATTGGACCGTTCACCCACCTGGTAAAAAATTTGCTGACCGGCTGCGTCTCCGGTTTTCACCATATGAAAATGCTTCAGTTCATAGTCGATCACGAACAGGAATGGTGTACCATTCGCAGCCCATGCGTTGCACCTATGCACAAATCCGGATCGATCCATCTTGTAAAGATAGAAATTCTAAATTTTCAGTAAGTTTGCACCCACTTAAAAACAGGAAGGATGA
>CAYOSB010000002.1:0-73256 GCA_964406495.1 uncultured Bacteroidaceae bacterium
ACAGATAATCCCGTCTGTGAAAGCAGGTTCAAAACCAGGGTCTGGAATATTGAAAACGACGATTGGTACAGCAGGTACCGCCTGTATATCACAGATATCAACGGGGATACCCAGGGACTGATGCAGATGGCTGAATTGCAGCTTTTTGGTGAGGTGGGGGAACCGACCGCAATGAATGTTTCCCGGATCCAGGGCGCGAAACTATTTCCCAATCCTGCTGCTGATCGGTTGAACATAGAATGGGAAGCACTGGACGGGGACTTCAGCGTTGAAATATACAGCCTTACCGGAAGGAAAATATATGCGGGCAACAGCGTAGCATATGGTGAGAACAGGATTCAACTCGATCTCTCCGGCTATTCACCCGGGATGTATTTGCTCAGAATGAAAACCGGCGACCAAACCATTACACATAAGTTCGTGGTGGATCAGCGCTAAAGAACCAGTTATGTCAGTATGCAGGGAAGCAGATATCTACTTCCCTGCACCTGGACTATTTCATTTCCTTCCTGATGGCGATCAGTTCATCAATTTCTTCACGTGCAGTTTCCTTCTCCCATTGCATGTAGGCATCGATAAGCTCCTGGTTGTAGGGATCCTTCATCAGCACCAGTGCAGGATGACCGGTTGCTTCCATCCAGTCGACCAGTATTTTTCTCATTTCGGCAACGCGCGGCGCGTATTCTGGTTCATAGGCCAGGTTGATATATGCGTGCGGATCCTTTCTCACATTGTACAATTCCTCGATAATGCGGTATTTATGAAACTCACTTCGCGTTTTTATTGAAGGGACCGTATCGGCTGCAGCCCAGATAGCTGCAAGGGTCTCGCTTTGCGTATAATCTGAATTGTGCACCTCCTTTTTTCCATCCACCCACGGATTATATATATAAACCCAATTTTTCGATTGAACGGTAAACTCGGGGAACATGTTCGTCTGGCGGAGGTTCCGGTAATAGTAACCTATGGCATATTCCCTCCCTTCCTGGGATTGCCCTTCAAGCAGCGGCACAAATGATCTACCCACCATTTGGCCCGGCACCTCTATTCCTGCAAGTTCCAGCAAGGTAGGTGCCAGGTCAATGGTACTTACCACATTCAATGCATCACGCTGACCGGCTTCAATTTGCGGTGGATACCTGAATATGAGCGGTACCCGCAGGCTGGCCTGGTAGCAGTTCAGCTTGGAAAAGGGCATGGAAATGCCATGGTCCGAAAGGAAAACCACGATGGTGTTTTCCTCAAGGTTTTGATCCTCCAACAATTGCAGCAACGCTCCCACCCCATCATCGCACCTGCGGACCGATGAATAATATTGTGCCATCTCCCTGCGCACTTCCGGCAGGTCAGGCAGGAACCCGGGCACCCTGATCTCCCCGGGAGTAAACACCTTTGAAGGGGTACTCATGGTCCCCTGCATTCTCAGCTCGGCGAATCTTTCATGCTGTCGCTCATATTCTGAATCATAAAAGGGCCGGTGCGGATCATTGAAGTTCATCATGATGAACCAGGGCTTTTCGCCTGCCGCCTCGATGATCGCTTCTACAGCAGCAATATTGGCAGGAATATCGCGGCCCATGCTGGTGGTCTCCTCTGTGACCGCCATGTCCCACTCATAAAAATCCTGCTGCTTATTGATGTTGGCAATGTAATAGCCGTTTTCCTTGAGCAGGTCCGGCATGGCAGGACCCATTCTCTCCAACTCCGTAAAACCGCGCGTCATGGTTTGGTGACTGTGCAACCCGGAGAGCATGATCTGGCGCGAAGGCGTACACATCGCCAGGGGGACATACGCATAATCGAAACGGAATCCTTCACCGGCCAGCCGGTCAATATTCGGGGTCGTCTCTGCAACGGTACTCGAATAGACACCCACAGAATTCCAGTTCATGTCATCCGCAGTGATCAGCAGGATGTTCGGGTTGGATTGTTCTTCGACATTGCTCCTACAGCCGGTAAAAACCAACAGGCTCAAAACCGGCAGCAATAATAAACGGTTCGCTTTCATATTGATAACTTGTTTAATCATATTACTATATTTTATATTTTCATTTCAGGCATATATCGTTTCAACTTATACTGCTTTTTCTGCAATCCAGGGGGACCAGGCAGCGTGCCTGCGAATACCCGACTGCCATAAAAAAAGTTTGCCGAAAGTGCAACCAGGTTCCGCCCGGATCACCCTGCAGGTTTTATTCCCGTATCAGCTTTCTACTGGCTATTTCATCCGCGAGCGGATAGTTCACATCCCTCAGGTAGTCAACCAGCCTTGATCGAAGGTCCTCAGCAATTTCGGCATATTCAAAACGCTCTGGATTTGTCCCGAGTAGATTATTCATTTCAAACGGATCCTTTTTCAAATCGAACAATACCTCAACATTCTCACCACCGGACCTGTGGGTAGTCATGAGTTTCCATCGGGTCGTGCGGATCATAATGGATGGTTTGCGCGCATCGGACCAGTTCCATTCAGATATCGCAAAATCGTATTTGGCCGGGGCGGTGCCTTCCATCACGCCTTTCAGGGAATACCCGTCCGTTGGAATATTTTTAATTCCCGCATAGTCAAGGATCGTTGGGAAGATATTGAGCACGGAAACCGGTGTGGAAATAGTTTGCCCGGGTTCGATCGTACCGGGGAACCGCACAAGGAACGGCACCCGCACTGACTCTTCATAGAAATTGAATTTTCCCCGAAGACCATGGGCTCCCAACATTTCACCATGATCGGAAACAAAAATAACCAGGGTATTATCCGAAAGGTTGTGCTCATCAAGCTTTTCAAGAATCTTTCCTACCCATTCATCTATTTCGGTAACAAAAGCATAATAGTTGGCAACCATGTATTTCACTTTCTCCGGATCATTATACGGAGGCGTCGTTCTGCCGGTATAGTAGGGAGAATTTTCCCTTGTGTCTCCCAATGACGGGTGCGTCTTCATCTGATCCGCCTGGTACATGGAAGCATAAGGTTCAGAAGGGGTGATCGGTACATGCGGACAATGAAAAGAGGATGTAAGTATGAACTGCTGATCCTTTAAACGCTCCAGTGCCTCTAGTGTCTGCCTGCCCTGTACAGCCGTAATGGTATATTCGGCTGGCAGGTCAAGGACCCCATGGATATCACCTTGTCCCAGACGCTCGCTCAGCAACTCAGCAGGGATGTCTCCTTCCGGCATGTATTTATAGTATTTATCAGGCGGGTCGGGTCTGTATGGGATGATTCCCCCGTAAAAAGTTTTCTCATACAACTCTCCGGGTTGCAGTTGACGTTTTTCAAAATTCTCCTTCAGATACTGTTTATACAAGGGTTCCCATTCAGTGATCAGTGTTGTCCCGCTCACTCCCTCAACCGGCGGGTTCTGGTAAATCGCTGCCATATGCCCTGGTGCATGGAATTTTCCACAATACTCGGTGCGGTATCCCCGCTTGGCAAGTATCTCATCAAAGGTGGCATAATAACAGTCATTCAAGTACATATCCCGGTTGCCTCGGATCGTGGTATGCTCGGTCAGTTTCCCGGTCAGGATGGATGTACGTGCCGGCACACATACAGGGCAAGGGGTCACAGCATGACTGAAATTCACTCCTTCACTTGCCAACCTGTCGAGGTTCGGGGTAATGATCTGATCGTTACCGGAATACCCCACTGCGTCCCATGCCTGCTGATCTGTCATTATCAACAATATGTTGGGAGCAAGATCCTGGCTACCGGATGAAATCAGTGGAAAAGAAAGCATTGCAATGACCAACAATACTGATCGTATCTTGTGGTAAGGTTTGTACTTCATGATTCTGATCGTTTTATATTTATGATCTGCTAAGGTTTTTACCAGGCACCTCTCTAAAGGACAATTCGCATTACTTTGGTTCCCAGTGAAAAGTGTCGCCTGTTACCACCAAATTCAGTCTGTTTCGCGGAGTTGCACCAGGATGAAATTCCTCAGGGACAGCCAGTTTCATACCATCGATCACGGAGCGATACGCTTCATCTCCTGCAAGGTTGTACCATTCATCAGGATCCTCCTGAAGATTATACAATTCTTCCGTGCCGTCGCGGTAATAAATGTACCTCCACTTTTCATTGACCACGGCATAGCTTCCCCGTTCGTGCGAGGGGATAAAAAGGTTTCTGTCCACTGCAAGGAGCGGATCTTTTAACACCGGATACAAAGAGACCCCTTCCATTTCATGCGGGGTGGGAAGGTTGCACATTTCGATCAGTGTAGGGTACAGGTCGATCAAACCGACCGTTGCACCTATTTCCTTATTCTCAGGAATATTTCCCCCTGCAAAGATCAACGGTACACGGGAAGTTTGTTTCCAGAGCGTATGTTTCCCCCACTGTCCTTTTTCCCCATGGTGGTAGCCCTGGTCGCTCCACATGATCACGATGGTGTTTTCAGCATGTTCACTCTCCTCAAGTGCATCGAGCACCCTTCCCAGCATGTCATCCGCGTAGGTCACCGCAGCAAGATAGGCCCACACCGCTTCCTTCACAGCATCAATTTCCTCCAGTGTTTCCTGGTGCATCCTGCGGCGGTTGATCATGCGATTCCGGATTCCCTCGGGCAGGTCATCCAGGTCGTCCTTTTTTAAATACGGGACCTGCACCTGGCTCAGTTCGTACATGTCGAAGTACTTCTGAGGTGCATAGTTGGGGAAATGCGGACAGTACAATCCCAAACCGATAAAGAAAGGTTTTTCATGTGGTTGTTGGATCATATCGCATATCCATTTGGTACGCTGTACAGCGATCATCCTGTCTTCCAGGCTATCGGGAATGGGACCCCACTCCATGAAGGAACCTCCTGTCAGTTGTTTGTCTGTTTTCCTGTAGTAAGAACTGTAAGGATGGGGATCCGGAAGCGGCATATCGCTGCCCCTGCTACCCATCTCATAGCCCATCTCCTTAATTTCATCTGAGCGGGCAAAGAACTCATTCCATCCACGCAGATCCACATATCCGCCACGGTGGTGGAATAGTTTACCGGCACCCCAGGTATTGTAGCCCCCCTCTTGAAAGGCCACTTGCAACGGAACCAGGTCGGGGTAATCATAGAAAAAAATCTCATTCGTATAGCACCCGGTGGTGGTAGCCTGTAGACCGGTAAAAATAGCTGTCCTGGAGGGGGCACAGTAGACTCCCGGGGCATGGGCGTTGGTAAACATAACGCCTGTTTCCGCTAACCGGTCGAGATTCGGGGTGATCGCCTGGTGATAACCCAGCGGATTGATCCAGTCATTCAGGTCATCAAGTACAAAAAAGATAATGTTGGGTTGTTCCGCCATCTGATCCTGCTCCCGGTTACCGGAACAGGCTTGAATGCTGAGCGCAATGGTAAAAATCACCAGCAGCTGAATAACATTAGGGATTGTTGTTTTGTAGATTAGCATAGGTGTGTTGTTAGATTAAAAAACGTCCAGTTCAAACTCCACATAAATGGGATTGTGATCCGACGGATACACCCCATCCACGTTGTAATCTACCTCCTCGTAGCGCAGCACCTCCACGGGTCCTTTATAGAGTATCCAGTCAATTTCGTTGTGTTCCCCGGAGGTATCATACAGTTGATTGCTGTCTTCGGCATCGTCTTCTCCAACCAGGACCTTATATGGGGGTGACCCCGGACGGCAATTGAAATCGCCCATCAGGAAAACAGGCCGCTCGGGGGTCCATTCCCCAAACCGGCTGAGTGCATTGATCCGGTCCAGGATGAGTTTGGATGCATTCAGCCGGGCCAGCGCCTCGTTGCGGCTGTTGAAGTAATGGGTATTAAATACGTAAAATTCACGGGTATGCTCCCAATGTCCCCTGTAATCCTCAGGATAAGGTCCCCGCTTTCCTTCTGCAGGAATGTTAAGCAGTGCAAGCCTTACCCACGTAACCATGCGCGGGTTTACCTCTGGTCCGCTTCCAATAATCTCAGGGGTCTTCGACAGTTGAAAACTATGCAATTCGCGCAACCGGAACTTATCACGCTTGAAGAAGATCGCCATATGTTCATCATCGTCACCTCCTTGTCTGCCCTCTCCCACTACGACATATTCCGGGAGATGTTCCTGCAGGTAATCGACCTGTTCCTTCAACCCTTCCTGGGTTCCAATGATATCCGGATCATACCGGCGGATCAAATCGAGTTGCATTTCTCTCCTGACTTCCCAGGCAGGTTCGAAAGTAGGACTGGCAAATTTCAAGTTGTAGGTCATCAACGTGAGCACCGTGGGATCCGCAGTGGCATCTTTGCCCTGAGCTGGTAATGCATTCGTCGCCAGCGACATGATCATGATCAGCAGGAGTGTTCTTTTTATCTTGAATGCTGTTTGGTTCATAGTGAAAATCTTTATTTTGAATTTATTCATTGATCATTTTTCAGGCTGTAATCGCTTATGCAGACCATAATTTATGATTCATTGGAATAATAATCTCTTAATATGTGATTAACAGTTGGATGTTCTCAGGATGAACTCCAAATTAAAATCAATATCATCGGGCACTATTCCCGCGTTGTACTTCCTGGTGACAGTTGCTAATTTGCACTGATAAAATCTATCTGTGGCCAGGGCTGGTCAGCGGCATCATTCGTCTGCGGTGCACCCGACGTACTGCGCCCCTCTGTGATATACTGCACCAGCAGAACCCTGAGTTCATTCACGATATCCGGGTATTCCGATTGCGAGTTCACCGTTTCCCCGGGATCATTGCGCAGGTTATACAATTGCACTGGCGGGAGCGTTTCAAGTACATCATCGTTTCTACCCGGACGCGGATAACTCCAACCACCGGAACCGGGACACATGATCAATTTCCAGTCCCCTTTCCTGATCGCAAACTCTCCTCGTATGGAATGGTGTACCGTAGCTTCCCTGAAAGGTGCTTCGGATTCCATCCCTTCAAACAGGGATAGCAGACTGTAACTGTCCTCTCCCTCTGAATCATCCAGTGCAGTGCCGGCAATTTCCGCACAGGTGGCCATCAGGTCGGTGGTGCAGATGACTTCATCGGATACCGTGCCCGCTTCAATTTTTTCAGGCCACCGGGCGATGAATGGGACCCTGTGTCCCCCTTCAAAAATGTCTGCTTTATGACCGCGGTAGATATAGCTTGGATGGTGCCCTTTTTCTGCGAGCAATTCAAAATCAGCTTCGGGCGAGCAACCATTGTCACTGGTGAAAATCACCAGGGTATTCTTATCGATGCCCGCATCTTCGATCGACTGTAATAACTGACCCATATAATGGTCCACCATCATCACGAAATCCCCGTAAGGATTCAGCCCGCTCTTCCCCTGCCATTCAGCAGTGGGCAAAATCGGCGTATGCGGGGAAGGAAGTGCCAGGTATAAGAAGAAAGGCTGCTGTTCCCTGGCACGCGATTGCACATAAGAAATGGACTTCCGGAAAAAATTCGGGGTCACATCCTCATGGACAAAGTCCGGGGCAGTCAATCCTTTCCTCCACCAGGTATATTTACCCTTGTCAACTGTAACAGTATCGGGCACAGCTGTTGGTATTTCATTCTCCACATACACATAGGGAGGCATGTCTAACGATCCTGAATGACCATATGCATATGAAAATCCAAGGTCGTTGGGTGAATGTGAAATGAGTGCTGAGAAATCTATCGGCTTGCTTTTATTCCCGGCATCAGAGGCTCCTGCATCCCTATGTGCCCAATTCCATCCAAGGTGCCATTTGCCGATAAATGCAGTATGGTACCCCTGGTCCTGCAGTATCGATGCGACCGTACTTCTGTCGAGTGGGATCAGGGCCTCTGACCTTCCGTTCAGCACGCCTCTTTTCAGCCGTGACCGCCAGTTATACCGACCTGTCAGGAGGCCATACCGGGTAGGAGTGCAAACAGAAGAGGATGTATGTGCATCAGTGAACCGCATCCCCTCCTTTGCCATCTGGTCGATGTTGGGTGTGGGAATCTTGCCATTTGTATTAAATGATGAAATGTCACCATATCCAAGATCATCGGCCAGGACCACAATAATGTTTGGAGGTGAAGCGGCACCAGGTCCTGTGTTGCACCCCGAAAGCAGCAATGCAAGAAATAATCCTGTCAGCAGCGAAATTTTTTTCATAATACCATTAGTTGATTTGAACTGTTAAAAGTTGTACCATCTGATTGTTGGATGATCTCCCTCCGGCATTATCCCGTAAAAGATCAAAGCCGTAAAAAATTCAATATACCACAAAGTGAATAATCATTGATTAAAAATTAATTAAATTTTCACCTGTTGATTCAATAAATAATTGTTTCTTTTACTTATGTGATTTCACTTATTAAAATTACCAATTTAAAAGTAACCTGGATGAAATCCTCTCCAATATTCTCAGGTATTTATTTGAAACAAAGACTAATGAACATGAAAAAGATCATTTCCATCTTGCTGTTGATCGTCGTTTTTACCATCGTCAGCACCAGCCAGTCCGCA
The DNA here is from genome assembly GCA_964406495.1 of uncultured Bacteroidaceae bacterium. GTDB lineage: Bacteria > Bacteroidota > Bacteroidia > Bacteroidales > M55B112. The sequence goes on from CAYOSB010000002.1 coordinate 8,445, forward strand.
ATGCAGCCAGAGGAGGAATTGGCAAACAAGTACCAGGAACCTGTTAAGATTGGTGTGGCAGGGTTGTCACACTCGCACGTGGTTCCGCTCCTCAGGAACCTTGAGCGCACTGATATTCAGATTGTCGGCATTGCTGAACCTGACCGGGACCTTGCGCAGCGATACGCGGAGCGGTTCGGGTTTGACATGTCAATGGTATACGATTCACTGGAAAAGATGCTCGATGCAACCCAACCTGAAGGGGTACTCACCTTCACTTCCATCTACGATCATTTAAAGGTAGTTGAGACCTGTGCGCCCCGGGGGATCCACGTGATGGTGGAAAAGCCGCTTGCCGTTTCCGTTGCCCACGCGGAACAGATCTCCGCGCTTGCTGATCAACACGATATCATGGTCCTGACCAACTACGAAACATCATGGTATCCTTCGGTGCACCTGGGAAAGAAAATGATCAACGACGGCGACCTGGGTGTGTTGAGAAAGGTCATCGTTTACGATGGTCACTCCGGACCGAAGGAAATAGGCGTGAACCAGGAATTTCTCGACTGGCTCACAGATCCCGTGCTCAATGGCGGGGGAGCAGTGATGGACTTTGGCTGCTACGGGGCGGATCTGATCACCTGGATACTTGAAGGAGAAAAACCTTTGAGTGTTTCTGCAAGTCTGAAGCAGTATAAACCTGGGGTATATCCCAAAGTGGACGATGATGCCACCATCATTTTATCCTACCCGGATATGGAAGGGGTGATCCATGCATCCTGGAACTGGCCCTTCAGCCGGAAGGATATGCACATCTATGGCTCCACCGGCTATGTATTTCAGGATGATCCGGAAACGATCAGGTACCGCCTGGAGCGAAAATCAAAAGAACAGGTAAAAAAAGTCGCAGCAACAACAATTCCTTATAACGATCCATTTACCTGGTTTTCAGATATAATCCGCGGTAAAGCAACCGTTCAACCGACAGGCCTGGCATCATTAGAGATCAACAAGATCGTCGTTGAGATTCTTGAGGCAGCAAAAGAAAGCAGTAAAACAGGTGAGAAAGTGTATCTCAACCTGCAATAATTTATTTTATGGCCATGTGTCAAACCCTGGTTTATTGGACCAGAAATTCCTGGTTAATGGGTAGTAAATTACTTGCAAAAATCCCTTTCACCGCATAATCATTTGGAAGGCATGTAATTTATAATTTTCACCAGCGTAAATGACCTTTAAAAGGTCCAATCATGAAACAAGGATCAATGACTTGCGGTATTTACAGCTTTTCCTGTATTGCGCTATTTTATTAGTTTAAAATATTATATTTGAACAAGGAACTCACTACTACTATTGAATGAACAGGAAGCGCATCATATTGGTGATCTTAACAATGTCATTTTTCTGTCATTCAATTAGTTATTCACAAAAATCCGGGTTGCAGTTCTCCGGCCACGAAGTCCCGCTTGATAAAAGAACAGGATTGAATTTAACACCTGATCAACCCATTCGATTTGGTTCTGTTGCAAAACTAACATTTGAACTTAAGTTCGAACCCGACCGTCATTCCTATTTTGGATACATTTTCAGGGCTATTCTTGATGACAAAAATATCGACTTGATCTATACTACGATCCCTGTCGAAGGAAATAACTTTCACCTGGTGATCGGAGAAAATATCAGCAATATATCATTCTCATTTCCGCTTGATGAAATAACAACCCAATGGGTTCCTTTTGAACTCACCATTAATAAGAAGTCAGATCAGATCGAATTAAAAGTAGGGGATAATGCTTTCCAGGATGAATTTTCATCCAGTAGTCGAAGATCGAAGCTTCTGATATTTTTCGGTGCGCACAGCTACGATCAATTCACATCTACGGATCTGCCAAATATGAATATCCGGGATATTGAATTTTTTGATAGTGGAAAAAGAAAATACCACTGGCCCCTGAATCAGTATGAAGGTAACAGGGTAAATGAAGTAATCGCAAATTTTAACGGGCAGGTACAAAATCCCTTCTGGCTGAGAAGTTTCCATCAAATATGGAAATTGACTGATGAGATCTATTTCCAGGGGGAGATTAAGTATGCTTATGATGCAATCAACAACGAGATCCGGATAATTCAGGAAGATTCAATGTATGCTTATCGCATAGGAAGCAAGCGATTGCGTTCATTTTCTCCGGGACATGATTTCTCTCCGGACGACCTGTACCAGCTGATCTATGACAGCAAAGACAACAGTTTCATATATTACTCCCTGGACCGGAATATAAAGTGTCTGCTTTCCGCACCCTCCTCCTGCGAAGAGGGTATAAATCAAAACCTTGGTCAACCAAAACACTGGCATCACAGCAGGATTGTAAATCCTGAGAATGGTGTACTGTACACTTTTGGGGGGTATGGACAGCTTACCTATAAAAACAAGGTATTCTCTTTTAATGATTCTGCCGGGCAGTGGACGCCTGTCTCCTACGAAGGGACGTTTTATCCGCGATACCTGGCTGGATTGGGGTACCATGAGAAAAACAAAAAAGCATATATCCTGGGAGGGTATGGCAGCAAGCAGGGCAAGCAAGCCATCAACCCGGGGTATTATTTTGACCTTCTGACCTATTCATTTGAGGAAAACCGGTTTGAAACCCTCACAGAATTCTCAGATCATAGCAATGATTTCTGCTTCTCCAATTCCCTGCACATAGACACAGCTTCAAATACTTTATATGGACTGAAGTTTTCAAAATATGAAGCGACCCCACAGGTACAAGCTGTAGCGGTATCACTGGATGATTATGAAATGACCGAGGTGGGAAATACCTTTAGTTTTCCTTTTCTTGACATCAATTCAACAATTGATTTATTCTATGACAGTCTAAACAATCAACTTGTATCTGTCAACACCTTTTATGAAAATGGCAGGACAAAATTAACCATACATCAAATTGCCTATCCACCCATTTCAGAAACCGCCAGGATTGAAACTTATGAGCAAAGTTATCTCACTTGGATTATTCTTGCTGTATTGATCATCATCCTGGTAGCGGTATATTTCATCATCAGAAAACAAAAGAAAAAGAAAATAACTGGCAACGACTCAATTGTACATGAATATGTTTTAGATGAGAATGGTACGGAAATAATAAAACTCGTTGATGCTGAGCCCAAACCCGGATCGGTCATTATATTTGGTGGCTTTCAGATTATCGATGCAAAGGGAAAAGATATTACCTCCTCCTTCACCCCACTGCTCAAAGGATTGTTCTTGTATATCATGATCGCTTCCCTGCGGCACGGTAAGGGAGTTTCATCGAAATCAATCGATGAGGTATTCTGGCTTGATAAATCAAAGCAGTCGGCACGCAATAACCGGTCGGTAAACATTTTAAAATTAAAAACGCTGCTCCAGAATGTCGGTGACTGCGAAATTTCCAAAGATACAGGATACTGGAAATTCACTTTTAATCCTTCATCAGTATTCATTGACTTTTATGAATACCTGCAGATTATCAGGAAAGGGAGGCTTAAATCGAAAGAAGACATGATTAATCTCTTGAAGATTATTCACCGGGGTCCTGCTTTGCAAAATATAAATGCAGACTGGCTTGATGATTTTAAATCTGAATTATCAAACGAGATCATTGATAATGTGCTGGAATTTATACATCAGCAAGAAGATAAGATAGAACCTGAGTACATCATCCAGATCACGAACTGCATATTTTTCTTTGATATGATCAATGAAGAAGCGATGATCTACAAATGCAAGATGCTCGTGAAGCTCGGTAAACATAGCCTTGCCAAAAATGCATACGAAAAATTTGTCAGGGAATTCAAGGTGCTGTATGACGAAGATTATGACAAAAGTTTTTCTGATGTCCTGAAATCGTAGCATCAATAACCTTCTTCGCGTTAGGGTCCGGGTTTATCCTGGTCTAATCGTCCCAGTGCCTGGCTATGATCTCCAGGACTTCCTTATTGCCTTTATCCGTATCTCCAAGGAGCTCGCGTTGCCTGGTGATCTCTTCTTTCAGTCCTTTGATCACCTCCTGGTATTCGGGATCATCATATGCATTTCGTAGTTCTTTGGGGTCTTTTTGCAGGTCGAAAAAGTCCCAGTACCGGACCTGACCATCCGCCGCCGTCTCTTTTTCCTTGAATCCATTCCCGTAAAAAAATGCCAGTTTGTACCGTTTCCCCCTGATCCCGAAATGCGCCGGTCTGTTTGCTTGGTGCTGCCAGTAACGGTAATAACCGTATTCCCGCCAATCAGCGGGCGTGTTCCCTTTCAGGTTTTCCCGGAAACTATGTCCCTGCATGGAAGACGGGTACTCCACGCCCGCATAATCGGCAAACAATGCTGAGAAATCCACATTCTCAATAATATCCGAATTACGCGTTCCCGGAGGGATCTCTTTCGGGTACCTGATTACAAAGGGCATGTGAATGGATTCTTCGTAGATCATGCGTTTATCAAACCATCCGTGTTCCCCCAGGAAATATCCCTGGTCTGCGGTATAGATCACAATCGTGTTTTCTTCCAGCCCGGAGGTTTCAAGGTAGCCGAGCAGTTTCCCGATATTATCGTCAATGACAGCCCCGCAGCGCATGAAATCTTTTACAAATTTCTGATAGGTCTTCAGGCGGGCTGCATCATGACTCAGGCCTGCCACCGAGAAGGGCAATTCAGGATAGTGCATAAAACCACGTTTCTCTTCTGGCTTCGCATGTGAAGCAAACAGGTAACGTTCCTTCAAATTGTCGATGGATTGGCCCTCAAAAGACCTGCCCGTGGTGGTGGCGCCTGAATCATAAAAGGATACCGGCACCGGGATTTCCTCTTCCCTGTACAAGTGACTGAACCGCTCCGGGTAATCGAAGGGTTCATGGGTTGCCTTAAAATGACAGAAAGCCAAAAAAGGCTTCGATGTATCGCGGTTCTCAATCCAATCGATCGTCTTGTCCGTAATCACATCCGTACTGAACCCTTTGTACTCTCTGCCCCCTTTGAGGTAGTGTCCCCAATTCTCTTTTGTCTTGAGCACTGGATCGTGGTAACGGCCCTGGCCGGGCAATACGCAATAATAGTCAAAACCGGTAGGTTCGGTTTGCAGGTGCCATTTGCCGATCACAGCGGTCTGGTACCCTGCTTTTGACAATAATTTGGCAACATGGAAATGCCCGGGTGTAAATCCTGCACCCAGTGTTTTGACACCGTTCACGTGACTGTATTGCCCGGTAAGAATGGTCGCCCGGCTGGGCGTGCAGATGGAGTTTGAGACCAGGCAGTTTTCGAGCACACAACCTTCCTCTGCCAGTTGTCGGATGTGGGGCGTATGCACGTAATCTTCAAGGATCCCTCCATAGATCCCCCAGGCCTGAGAGGTATGATCATCTGACATGATAAAGAGGATATTGGGCCGGACCTCTTCTTTTTCGCTACTGCAGCCGGAAAAAAAAGCAAAACCGGCAATAAGAATGAAAACCGTCGGAATCAATTGAATTTTCTGCATCAGTATTGGTATTTACTTATTAGTTGAATTTTATATTTAAAACAATCCTGCAACATCACTGCCGGATGATCACCAACTCTGAATGTCTTGCACCGGCGGTACCGGCAGAAAGAATATAGGTTCCGGGATTGATTCCGGTCAGGGGCAATTGTATCACTGCCCTGCCCGGCTGCAGTCGCTGCTCTGTAAAATCCCCGCCAATAATACGCCCGCTGAGGTCCCTCAACGCTACATGTATCACATCCGCCTGGTGCATTTCGATGTCAATGGTGAGCGCAGTTTGTGCCGGATTGGGGTACACCTGGAACTTCTCCTCCCCAAATCGTTTGTTTTGCGTATATACTCCTTCTTCCATATAGCTGGCGGCGATCAACGCGGGACCATCTCCCATGGTCAGGCTGGTGGACGATGCATTCATATCTGCAATCACCGGATTCCCCGATTGGATGATCCACTGATCGAATTTCATACCTGAAGGCGGACGATCGGCAGCAATGGTGACCTGGTGACCTTCCGGATAGTTTCCTCCCCCGTCACCCCCATCAACCAGCAGGGTATACAGCGGGCCTACTTCGGTATCGATCAATTGGATGGCATCGATACGGGAAGTAACAGGACCAGATTTAAAGCGATAGATCCGGAACCAGTTAATTGCACTAAGGTCGGGAGACCCCGATTTGTTTGCCTCACTGGTTTTCAGCGTAACATAATTCCAGCCGTCGGTTAATCCCGTCAGGTTCCAGCTATACTCGTTCTGGTCGGGTCTGCCTGAGCTGCCGATCTCCACCTGGTTGCTAGATTCATGGACCGAGACATCCGAGACATAGTACCAGAAGCTCAGTTCAGTATTTGCTTCTGTGCCATAACAATTATACGGCGTGGTAAAAATCTTTTTAAACTCATCCGTACTTGCTGCAGAGAATTCAATACACCCGGTACCCTGTTGCTGATCTGTCTCATTCAGACTCAGTCCGGCAGAAGATTTCCACCCGTCACTGCTGTCACAGTCATCCAGGTAACTTCCCGGATTGCCACTGATCACCTGCTTCAGTTCCGATTTCTCACCGAACCATTCTTCGCCATCCTGCACCATCTGCCACTGAAAATTCAACAACCCGTCCGCATCCGGCACGATTACGTCGAATGTGAAGGTTTTCTCCTCCCCGGGTTCAATGCTGTCCCCTTCGGCAAGATGCACCCGGGTGCGTCCCCAGGTCTTGTTATCGGCAGGCCCCTGGCTACCCAGCCTGAATTGACCGAGGGGCGTCCAGGAAGTAGTTCCCGTGTTTTTCATGGTAATACTTACCGTGATCGTATCGCCTGCAACCAATTCAGGGACATCCTGCGCAACGAATGCAGCATCGTTCCCTGTTTCCCTGCCCCCGTTCCGCAAGTCGCGTTGCGAAACGCTGTAATAATGGATGGAATTCTTTCCTGCCAGCCACTCCAGCAAGCAGGCCCGCAGTTCCTCGGCTTTATCCAGGTATTGATCACGGTCGGGATTGCTGCCCAGCAGGTTATTCATTTCATGGGGATCGGTATTCAGATCATACATGGCATTGATCACATCCGATTTGATAGTATAGGGAATCATCAGTTTCCAACCATCTTTGACCACCATGTAGTTTGGATTATTCTCCCTGTCCCATTCTGTCACGACATACTGACCATGGATGGTATCGGTTCCTTCGATCAGTCCCCGAAGACTTGTACCTTCTGAAGCAGGTCCGGACACATCCAGGTAGTCAAGGATCGTCGGATAAAGATCTGTAAGGGAAACATAGCCTTCGACCGTGGTGGCAGGCTGAATCTCCCCGGGGTTCTTTATCAGCAGTGGAATGTGTGCAGATTCTTCAAGAAACACGTTTTTCTCTCGCATGCCATGGGCACCCAGCATTTCACCGTGATCACTTACAAAAATGACCATGGTCTTGTCTGCAATACCAAGTGAATCCAGTTGATCAAGGATTTTTCCCACATAGTGATCAATCTCTGAAACCAGCCCATAATATTCCGAAATCATGTATTTGATCTTGTCCGGATCCGCATATTCTGTCCGGTTTTGCCTGCTGTTGGAGCGCACATACGGTGAATTCTGCATGTCATCGTCAATACTCACCGGCGGCACCATTTCCTCCACCGGGTACATGCCGTACCAGGGTTCAGGAGCAAGCATAGGGGAATGCGGGAAATGAAAGGAACAGGTAATACTGAAGGTGGAATCCTTCAGCCGCTCGATCGCCTCCATCGCCTGCCCGGCCTGGAAGGCAGTCATGGTATGCTCCTGGTCGAGTGTCAGTTCGCCGTGTTGATCGGGCTGTGAATGCTTTAATCCCTGGTTTTGCAATTCCTGCCATGTTTTACCAAAATAGCGGTCCAGGGGATTGGCGATATAGGGCCACTTTGACATTCCATCTATAAACTCACCCGCGCCCGGGGCTGGGGGAGAACCCACTTTTGCTAGGTAGTCCCGCCAGATGTGACTCTGTCCGCCGGGTCCGAACACCGAAGCCCCGTTCCCTGCAACCTGCACTGGGTTTTCGTATACTTCAGCACGTTCTGACAGGGCATGCCATTTCCCGTAGTATTCGCATCGATAGCCATTTTCTGACAGCACCTCATCAAATGTCGGCATGGTCATTACCTCGCTCTCATCGTAATAATACGTTTGCCCGTTTGAGTAAACGCCGGTGCCCTCAACGGAGAAACCGGTAAGCATGGAAGAGCGTGCCGGTCCGCAAACAGCGCACGGTGTATAGGCATTCCTAAAATAAGCGCCCTCCTCCGCAAGACGGTCCAGGTTGGGTGTCTGAATGACATCATTCCCTGCATATCCCAGTGCATCGTAGCGTTGCTGGTCTGTAATTATAAATAACAGGTTCTTTTTTTTCGGTTGCTGGGAGATAGCGTTCTGGAGGAATAATAACCCCAGAAAGATAAATAGGTACCGCGACATATCAATGTTCATTTAAAATCTCAATTAACAAGTTACCATTAACTGTGGGTTAATGGTAACTTAAAGTAAAATTTATGCACCACTGTGTCTAATTTTTTTCGGCTTTTCTTTGCCTGATCCTGCAGGAACATCTTCCCGGACCGACTAAATATTCACACCAGCGATAAAGCTGAGGCCAGCGTACTGAACAGACCGGCCATGCGATTTCTATAGTCTTCCGGCAGAACTTATACTTCCGGCAGGATAGTCTCTGTACCCCACTCCTTATTCGGCAGCTCCCCCAACCTGAGTTCCAGTGTGGCGCCGGACATTACCTGCTTATGCGTGATAAACGGACTGAATATCTCCTCACCATTGATAAATGCCTGCTGAATATACTTTTTCGTTTTGCTCGCTCCATCGGCGACCACTGTAAACGTATTGCCATTGGTAAGGTCAATACTCACTTTTTCGAAAATGGGACTTGTAATGGTGTAAAATGGAATTCCGGGAGTTACCGGGTAGATCCCCATCGCCGAGAACACAACAAAGGCCGTCATTCCACCCCCGTCCTCATCACCTGGTACACCGAATATATTGTCCTTGAACCAAACATCGAGCAGGAACCGTGTTTTCTTCTGTGTTTTCCAGGGTGCGCCGAAATAGTTGAACAGGTAAGGGATGTGGAAGGAGGGCTCATTTCCCATGCTGAACTGTCCAACCATACCTGTAGAGTTCGCGCCATGCACATAAAATTCACGCTTGCGCATCCCCAATGGCTCCCGGAACAACTGGTCCAGGCGTGCCTCAGCTGCTTCCTTGCCTCCAAGCAATGCCGTCAGTCCCTCTATATCGTGCTGCACATCCCAGGCATAGGTCCATCCATTGTTCTCGTCGTAGTAATTTCGGTACCCCGGTCCGCCATCTTTCCTGGGATCGATATCGATCCAATTTCCTTCATCGTCCTTCGGCATAAAAAGGCGTTCCCCCGCATGCCATAGATTTTTATAATCCAGTGCCTTTTCAGCATATATCTCTTCCTCCTGCTGCTTTCCCAGTTCATCTGCCAGTTCCGACAGCGCCCAGAAATCATAGCTGATCCCAAGGGTAACAGCCACCGGTTGTCGTTTTTCGAAACCATCCATCTGCGGTTCAGTCTCTTCTTCCCCCGGTCGCAATGAGGGGAAATACCCATGTTCGTGATAGAAATCATCGATCGGACGCCGCGGTGTTCCCTGTCTCCAGGGAATGAATGTGCCTTCCACCAGGTTCTTTTTGATCCCCTCATAAGCCAGCTCCACGTTGTAATCCCGCAGTCCTTTCCGATAGCCGTCAATGAATATGGCAGCGGAATGATAGGCATTCATGCACATGTGGTTCCCATGCACCTGTGGAAAAGTAGGCATCCAGCCACTCTGTTCATACATCAGGGTATATGAGTTGAGCATATCATTTTCCATTTCAGGATCCAGGATGGTGCGCAGGGGGTGCGTGGCCAGGTAGGTATCCCATACCCAGTCATCCACGTAGAAGGGGCGGTCGCTCTCGTGTACTTTTCCATCATACCCGCTGTAATACCTGCCATACTCATTGATATCCACCATTCGTTCGTAGGTACGGTAGAGCGAAGTATAAAATGTCCTTTTCTGGGCCAGTGTTCCACCTTCCACCTGGATCTGCCCGACTGTCTGCTCCCAGGTCTCCTTTCCCTGCGCAACCAGTGCATCAAAATGCACATGCTCCAGTTCCTGCTCGCAATTATAACGTGCCTGGTCAGCACTGATATACGATACAGCATATTTGAGTAATATATTTTCCGGCGCTTCCGGCGGGAGGCTGATCGCCAGGCGACCGGAAGAGCTGTCCAGTTCCAGGTCACCAACCTGCTGCCCCGCTTCATCGGTAAGCACTGCATGAATAAATACATCCATTTCCCTGCGTACCGAGAAGATTCCACGCGGTGTGTATATGATCTTCTCCTGCAAGCGTATTGTGCCGTCTTCATTGGCGGCTGCAGCCATATGATGCGAACCGTTGAATAAAAGATTCCTTTTGTCATTTTCGGAGAATTCTATCTTGTATATACCACTCCTGGCACCCGGTGTGAAACTCAACCTGATATCATCCTCGATCAGGTAGGTGGAATAGAGCCAGGGGTGCACGGTTTCAAGGTCATGATCGATCACCATTTTTTTTCGCCAGGAATCCCGCGTTATTTCGCCGTTGACCACCTTCATCTGGAACAGTCCTTTGTTCCTGTGTGCCGCAACCTGGAGCGGCCAGGCCTCTACCTGGTCGGAGATGTAGTCCGATTTCACCGGGTACATTCGAAGCATCTTGTTGGGCAGATGGAATGTCGGGTAGGTGGGAACGAGAAAACGAGACACATTCCCAATGGTTGGATCAATATATTGGGTGTTGTCCTCCTTACCTGCGATACTGTTTTCATTGGTGCAGGAGTAAGCTACCAGGGTGAGCATACCTATCATAAACAGGATTCCGAGTTTGGATGCAACCCTTTGAGAACTCATAAAATCAACTTGCGGATATTGTTGTTGGATGGAATGATTCATGGTGTCAGATGTGATTTATTCACAAAATAAACAAGGAGGAATAATAATTGATTAAAGTTTGATTAATAAGTTTGATAAAACTTTATTTTTAATTGAACTCAGCCCTCCTGGAATTTTTTTTACTTCTATACATCTAATACACTATTAACTCACTTCAATGACGCGAATTATGTGGTTTAAAACAAGATCAAAATACTTCTGGTAGTTATCTCCTTTTCAATAACATTTTATAGTATTGATACAGACTCGTATTTCATGACATTAAGCTTTTATTAATGAACTGTTATTTAGATTACCTTAAATTGGATTCAGATATTATTTCGAGCCTGACTCATTTATCAAAAAAGCAAAATATGAAAAAGTTCCATTGCCTTGTCATCACAGCGTTATTCCTCTCAAATTTCGCGATCGCAGGAGGTCCGAAAAGCATCAGGGATTTCGATGTACTTCCCGAAAACAGTCCCGCTGAAAACAAAATGAATCTCCAGAAAGCCATTGACTGGGCATCGCCGAGAGGGGCAGCACTTTTTATTGAACCTTCAGAAACGCCTTATCCTGTTGATGGTGGACTGGTTCTGAAGAAGAACGTATCCCTGGTGGGTGTGCACGGTCCGACCCACAGGGGAACGGTGCATCCTGATAAAAAACAACCGGTGGGCAGCGTGTTCAGCATTACAGACCAGGACAACCCTTTTATCACCGTGGAAACAGGCACACAGCTCAAAGGAATCCAGTTCTGGTATCCGGAACAGACGATCAGGGATCCGGAGGCCATCATCCCCTACCCTGCCACTGTCCAGGTTTCCAAGACCAGCAGGGCCCAGGGAATATTTATGTCCTGCCTTACTTTTTACGGAGAATACCTCGCGTTCGATTTCAATGCGACACGCGGACTGGCATGTGAACTCATGACCTTCGAACATTGTTACGGGTATCCGCTGAGCGGCGAATTCATCCGGATCGACTACTGTTACGATGTTCCAAGGATCCTGCATTGTCATGTCAATCCGGCTGCACAACGCTACATCGGCGGTCAATACAGCAAGGAGGTCGTGGATGCGGTCATCGCCAAAAAGACATTCGCCTACACGATCAATCATACCGACAATGCACAGATCATCGACCTGTTTACTTTCGGAACCTATGGCGGCATTCTCCTGGGCGGAGAGTCCTACGGTCAGCTCACCAATTTCAACTTCGATTGTGTGGCGGTAGGTATCCATAAAAAAGGCAACAATACCAAGAACCGGAACTGGCAGATCGCCCAGGGATCCATCATCGCCAATACCGGGGAGGACCTGGAAAACATCCACCCGATCATTATCGAGGGACAGGGGCATACTGCACTCTCCAATGTTGAAGCTTTCTCCGGTGGAAATGGAGCCCTGACCACTGTACCTGAGAATGAGTCGTGGGACTACATGTTGATTCGCGGCGACCAGAAATGCACTGTATCGGTATGGGGAGCCCGGATGCGCAACTACGCCTCGGATGAGCCGGTCACGATTGAGAATAAAAAAGCAGTGGTCCAGTTTACTGCCTGCATCGATAAGGATGAGGAGCTTTTTAACCTGACTGTAAAATAATTGCCAGCCGAAATGCTATAATGCTCGTTCTCCTGGCAATTTGAAATTTTGAACATGATAAAGGAAGGATAATCAACCTAAGCAAATAATTGTTGAATTTTTCATTATTCAATGGGCACCCAACAATTCTTGAAATCCTCTTATCAACTCCGGAAGAAAATTAAAAATCAGATGAAAAAAATTCGAACGCTCCTGTTATTAGTCACGCTCATCGCAGCATTTGCCTGTTCTAAAACTTCAGAGTCAGGCCAAAAAGAGATTATGCAACCTGTGGACTACGTCAATCCGTACATGGGAACCATCAGTCATATACTGGTCCCGACCTTCCCGACGGTCCACCTGCCACACAGTATGATGCGGGCTATCCCGCAAAGGCGTGAAGCGAAAGAAGTTACCATCACAGGATTACCGGTGATCCAGGCCAGTCACCGGGGGGCATCTGCATTCAGTATCAGCCCGTATCAGGGCGACAAAGCGGGACTCCGTCCTGTGATCGAATACACGTATGATCATGAACAGGTAACGCCCTATTCCTATCGCACCTACCTGGATGAATATGATATACAGGCCGACCTGGCCGTATCGCATCAATCTGCCGCTTACCGGATTTCTTTTCAGAACAAGGAAACTGCCTTCCTGGTTATTACCTCAGGGAGAGGAAGCCTTGGATGGGATGGGGAAGCCATTTCCGGGTATCAGTCCATCGGTGGTGGCACATCTGTATACCTGTACCTGGAGCCCGGCACATCACCCAATGAAATTTCAGTACTGAGTAATGGCGTATTGCAGGCCGGGGAAAATGCCGCGGGCGATGCAGCATCGCTTGTGTTGGTGTTTGATGCGCCAGGAAAAGAGCTCGAAATAAAGTATGGCGTCTCTTTCATTGATGCGGAGCAGGCGAAGGCAAACATGAAGCGCGAAGTGGATGGAAAAACCGTAGATGAATTATGGGACGAAGGACGAAAGATCTGGAACGAGGAGCTCAGCAAGATCAAAGTACAAGGTGGTTCGGAGGATGAAAAGACCGTATTTTATACTTCCCTGTATCGTGCATACGAGCGACCGGTGAACATTTCAGAAGACGGACGCTATTACAGTCCGTTCGACGGAGCAGTGCATAACGATCACGGGCGTGATTTTTATACCGACGACTGGATCTGGGATTCATACAGGGCACATCATCCATTGCGGACCATCATCGATATTCAGCGGGAGGAGGATATCCTGAACTCCTTTGTCCTGACGGCGGAACAGATGGACCATTTCTGGATGCCAACCTTCCCAACGATAACCGGAGACCGCCGGGCGATGAATTCCAATCATGGTGTGGCCACCTTCCTGGATGGGCATGTAAAAGGCCTGGAAAATTTTGATCTTGAAAAGGCTTATCTTTCCGGTAAGCTGGCAGTGACCGAAAAGACCCTGGCGCCCTGGTCCGGGAAACCCGCCGGGGAACTGGACCGGTTTTATCATGAACACGGGTACATCCCGGCACTGTATCCTGGTGAAGAGGAGACGATCCCGGAAGTACACCACTTCGAAAGACGTCAGCCCGTTGCCGTAACCCTGGGGACGGCTTATGACGAATGGTGCCTTGCACAACTTGCCCAGGAACTGGGCAGGACGGAGGAGGCGGGTCGCTTTATGAAAGGCGCATACAATTACCGGAAACTCTATAACCCTGAAACCGCTTTCTTTCACCCGAAGGATGCAGAGGGGAATTTCATAGAACCCTTTGATTATACCTTTTCCGGGGGAATGGGTGCGCGTGGATACTATGATGAAAATAATGCCTGGACCTACCGCTGGGATGTGCAGCACAACATCCCCGACCTGATCGAGCTGATGGGCGGCAATGAAGCATTTGTAGAGAACCTGGATGCCACGTTCCGCGAACCGCTGGGAAGAAGCAAATATGCTTTCTATGCGCAATTGCCTGACCAGACCGGTAACGTGGGACAATTCTCCATGGCCAATGAACCCTCGTTGCATATTCCCTATATGTACAACTACGCTGCACATCCCTGGAAAACACAGAAAATGATCCACAAACTGGTGAATGACTGGTTCAGGAATGACCTGATGGGCATACCTGGCGATGAAGACGGTGGGGCGATGTCGGCATTCGTGGTATTTTCCATGATGGGATTTTACCCGGTCACACCGGGTGTCCCGGAGTACAGCATTGGGAGTCCCTTCTTTGAAACCACGAATATTGAGCTGGAAAATGGCAACACCTTCACTGTCCAGGCAAATAATTTCAGCCAGGAAAACAAATATATCCAATCTGCAAAGCTGAATGGTGAGGACCTTCCATTGCCCTGGATCACGCATGATGCTATTATGCAGGGAGGCACGCTTGAACTGGAAATGGGTAAACATGCGAATAGAAACTGGGGTGTAGAATAGAGGTGAACGGGCATTTTCAGCCAGTGGAGACCATGGGAAATGTCCCTCCACAGACCACCAGGAAGATCTCCAGGCTGAATCTTGCGTATTGCCGCCCTTAAATATTTTTATTCAATCGCATGAACATACCCATCGGCAGATAATACATACACCATATTCCGATAGATACACAGGGTCGATTCCTCCACCCGCTGTCCAAGTTTTATGATCCAGTGTGGTTTCCCGGTTTCCTGGTCCAGGCAGTAGAAAAACGGCGTATTTCCTGAAGCGATATACACACGGCCGCTGGCCAGGGCAGGCGCCGACAACCCTCCACCATCCGGAAAAGCCCAGTTGATCTCCGCTGTTTCCGGATCCACACAATATACCCTGCTGGCGAGCGGTATACCCCCGATACCCCTGCCAACACGGGCGGTAAAAAATGCTTTTCCATCTGCAAACGCCGGACTCGCATTAAAGCCCGTATGCACTCCCTTTTCTTCTTCATTTGTATTGCCTTCATTCAGAAGGGCACCAGTCTTCGCATCAAAACTGGTGAAGATATTGGAATGATTCGGCAGATAGATTTTCCCGTCTTTGGCGATTAACGTTCCTGAATCAAGGCCCACCCCATTTTCTTTCCAGACTATTTCGCCTGTTTTCTTATTAAAAGCATAGAGCGATCTGCTCCAGGAGCCAAAATAGACCAGGTCCCCGTCAATAGCTGGTTCAGCAGGTACCGATTTGGCTGTGGGGTACATCCATACAATATGTCCGGTTGCACCATCCAGGCACACGGCATATCCACTCACAGTAGGCACATACACCAGGCCGTCATCAACTGCAGCAGAGCCCCACACCCATCCGCCTGGTATGGTTTGCTTCCAGACCACCGCACCTGTTTCGGCATCAAGACAATAGAAAAAGCGCTCACTTCCCTGTTGCCCTGCATACACTTTGCCATCAGCGATGGCAGGTCCAACGGAAATAGCGGCCCCCATTTCAAATTTCCAAATCTCTTTTCCCGAATCGGCATCCACGCAATACAGGAAACCGCTGGGTGTCCCGAAATATAACTTCCCGGCAGCAGCAGTGGGTTTACTCTGGTAAAATGTTCCACCGGAAACCAGGTCGGTGAATATACGTTCTCCCCCATCATTTTCAAAGGCACGCAATATGCTTTTTTTCCAGCGTAATTTATCATTGCTACCCATGCAATAGAGCATCAGGTTGCTGTCTGTGATCAACAGCTGATCTGTATCTCCCGCAAGATCTGCATAGATGGGGTGCCCGCTGATTTTTTCCTCCCATTGTACATTTCCGCCATGATCGAAACGGTACAAGCGACCACTGATGGTGGCAGCATAGATGTGTTTGTCATCCACCACCGGCCGTGCCCGTATCCAGTCATCCACTTCCGCTTTCCAGGCCAGTGTTCCGCTGGAAGCATCCAGGCAGTACAGGTGTTGATCTGCTCCGCCAATATACAGCCTGTCACCATAAAGAACAGGCGTTGAGAAGTGCTTTCTCGCTCTCTGCTCAGGATCCTCTACCATATATTCCCATATTACATTTCCATCCGATGCATCCAGGCAATACACGCGTCCATCGTTTGCTCCGAAATAAACCCTGTCCTCTTTTACTTCTACAGCAGTATTGATCGGTCCACCGGCCTGGTGCTTCCAAGCAATGCGCTGTTTCCCTCTTCCACCGGACAGGTTCAGCGCATACAGGTAGCCTTCCATAGTTCCCTGGTAAACCCTGTCACCGGCAATCACCGGTTCGGCCAGTGCGTCGATATCCCCCACATTAAAGTCCCAGCGCTTCTGCTTGTTCTGTGCATCGGCACATATCAGCCTGTTAAAGTTCTGGCAGACAGGCGGTGCAGCGTAAATATCATGTACACCAAACGGATAGACCACTACATCTTCATTCCCGGTTACTGCAGCATAGCGTGTCCTGTAATCTACATGACCGGCATACCGGCGCGCTTCCGTTTTCCCCGTCGCTTTATTCAGATACACCAGGTTGCGGGCCAGTCCTTCGTTTCCGCCGTGTGAATTGATCTCACGCAGCACCACCTGGTCATTGATCAGCAAAGGAGTGGATGCCATACCGGGATATTTGTACAGGTAAAAAAGGGGATGGTTTTGCGTGGAACTCCAGATCTCTGCTCCGGTCTCCAGGTCCAGGCAGAATGAGGTCACGCGCATACCCGGTGACGTGACATATACTTTATCCCCTTCAATAACGGGCCGGGCATACCATCCCAATCCTACGGGAAATTTCCATTTCTCGCGGCCAAAGCTGGGTCCTGGTGCCGTGGTAGTCCCGGTATTGTGTTTGTTGGCCTGGAACATGGGCCATTCAGCAGAAAGGTCCCCGCCTGTGACCCTTGTTTCTGATTCGAAAGCAGTATACATGGGACCGTTTTCCTCAAGATCCTCCTGAATTTGCTCCATCACCTTGTAACCGGCATCGATGGTCTGGCAGATCCCATGCATTATCTCCCGGTATTTTTTGCTCTTCTGTGCATCGTTTTCAGGGTCCTGTTGACTATGCAATGTATTCCAGGCACCAAATGCCGGAGTATTTGCCATTCTCGTCTCCAGGTTCCGGTATTTGAGATCCAGGTCGAAAAACGGAAGTGTATTGGCGCCCTGCTGCTGCAATGCGCTCATCCACATGTACAATATTTTGGTGCGCTCACTCAGATTCGTTTCGTTGGTTGGTTGTGCTTTTACCTCCGACCGTACGCGGTCAAATTCGGGATCCCCGCTTCTGTATTCCTGTGCAGGAAGTTGTAAGATGCCGGTCATTGAAATGATCGCAGCAATTATCAGGCAATAGTTACGCATGTCTTTAATGATTTGGTTTTCAGAAATTCCTGTCTCCAGGCATAGGTGCTTTTGTATTTAGCGGATTTCAATGCTACTTAATGTCTATATTTTAAATTTTAAGCCCTGCTTTTCTATCCGGGGTTCTACGTTTCAGTCATTCTCCTGCATCAATAAGGGAACAGGTGTTTCCACGAAACCTGCGGGTCTTGAATTCGATGTGGGCACATTGCGGTCGCCGATCCATTTCCTGGCCACCCTGGCCATGGTCATCAATTGCTCAACCTGGTCCGGGTATGCCTGCGAAAGATCTTTTTTTTCCCCGGGATCATCCTCCAGGTGATACAATTTTGCCTCGCGCGGACCCAGGTCTTTTGCCCACATATTAATGAATGATTCAAGTGGTAAGTGTAATTTCCATGCTCCCACCCTGATGGCTTTCAATTGGTCCATCAGGTAGTATGCGAAATAGGCATGGGGAGAGTTTGCTGTTTCAGGATGTGCCATCAGGTCATAGATATTCATTCCATCGATGACCCGGTCTTCCGGGAGTTCAATCCCGACGATATGTGCCAGGGTAGGCATAATATCCAGCACAGAAGAGATTCCACCTGAGACCTTGCCTTCGGGGAATGTGCCTTTCCAACTAACGATCATGGGCACCCTGAAGCCTCCTTCCATAATGGTTCCCTTATAACCAGAAAATGGAGCATTTGAAGCCTCCGCATAAGTTCGTGGTGCTCCATTATCTGAAGTAAATATAATCACTGTATTTTCTAAAATTCCTGCTGCCTCTAACGCCCTGGTGATGACACCCACCGACCAGTCAATTTCTTCTATTACATCACCATACAATCCATTCTTCGAAGTACCCAAGAATGCATCACTTGCTGAAATGGGATAATGAGGCATGGTGTGTGCGTAATACAGAAAAAATGGCTGTGTACTGTTTTCTTCAATAAACTGTACTGCTTCTTCTGTATACCTCTGAGTCAGGGTGTTCTGCACCACCGGCTGCTCAATTACTGTTTCATTACGCAGCAGGGGTATCTCAGGTTGGTCATAGGTCTGATTATTGCCTCTCCACTTAAATCTGCCTTCCCCGGTATCATTGCTGTAAGGTACGCCATAGTAATAATCAAAGCCCTGCCGGGTGGGCAGAAATTCCGGCTGGTCGCCGAGGTGCCATTTCCCGATGAGTGCTGTCCTGTAATCCTTTTCTTTCAAAATTTCTGCAATGGTCAATTCACCAGGATGCAATCCCATTTCATCCACCGGAAAGCAGACACATTCGCCCCGGTAATTTACCGCCATGTTGTTTCTGACCGGATACGTGCCGGTCAGCAACGCTGCCCTGGAGGGCGTGCAAAGGGAAGCCGCTGCGTAAAAATCCGTAAACATGATCCCTTCTTGAGCAAGTCGATCGATATGCGGCGTTTTGGTGAGGGTATTCCCGTAACAGGACAAATCACCATAGCCCATATCATCTGTGAAAATGATGACAAAGTTGGGAGGTTGATCTCCTGCAGCGACGGGGTGCACTGCCAGCAGGATGAGGACCAGGGCGATCCACCTGTATACAGCACCGCCTGGGTTAGTTCTTTTCGGTTGACTCTGCATCATGGTAAAGATTTTATCTGGTATCATGGTACCCATGATCCGATTATTGTTTTCGCTTGAATAGCGCATCTATCGCATTAAAAATTGTTATTCAATGGCATGTACATATCCGTCTGAAGACATGATATATATTTTTCCTTTATAAATTGCCGGTGTTGACTCTTCCACTTTGTTCCCCATTTTATACATCCATTTGCGTGTGGTGGTGCCATCGCCATTTCCTTTTGCATCCACGCAATAAAAATAAGGATCCGCGATGGAGGGGAAATAAACGTTTTCATCATCAATCACCGGACTGCTCAATCCGCCCCCCAGGTGTGTCCATATCTTTTCGCCTGACAAAGCATCAATGCAATAAATGACTGCCTTAACACATATGCCACCTAATCCGAGTCCATGCCAGCACGACATGTATACCTTCCCGTCGTGATAGGCCGGGGTAACATTAAAAACAGAGTTGCCATCCCTGAATTCCCAGATCAACTCACCGGTTCGCGCATCAATGCATTTGTTCTTTGAATAGATCCGCCCATCTGCTATGATCGAGACTCCGGAATCAGTAGCACCCCCCTGGAATTGCCAGTTAACCCTTCCCGTTTTTTTATCAAATGCGATCATGTAATTGTCCCAGCTACCGAATATCACCTGGTCACCTTCCACGCATGGCTCGCTGCATACAGACATATTGAACCGGTGGCGCCAGATCATATGACCGGTTGATGCATCCAGGGCCATGACATACCCGTCGACACAGGGAACAAAGACCAGCTCATCCGTAACTGTAGCAGACCCCCAAACCCATCCGGTTTTCTGATCCCATAACTCTTTTCCGGTTGCAGCATCGAGGCAATAGAATTCCTCCTCGGCACCCTGCTGTCCGATAAAAATCCTGCCGTTGTCATACGTAGGTGCTCCTGACACAGAACCTCCCAGCTCAAACTTCCATTTTTCTTTCCCGGTTTCCGAATCAACGGCATATACAAACCGTGCCGGTGTTCCAAAATAGACCTTGCTATCCACAGCAGTTGGTTTGCTCTGGTAATAGGCTCCTCCTGCGATCTGGTCGGTGAGTATACGTTCACCATCTTTCATGAAGCTTTCAATGATACTGCGCTTCCATACCGGTTGTCCTGAGGTGGAGATGCAATGTATATAAAGATCACTATCGTTGATGACCAATTTGTCATTTGCCAGGCTGATGTCTGCGAAAATGGGATGATCGCTCAACTTCAGCCTGAATTGTTCCCTGGCCGTATTATTCTGCAATTTGTAACCAAACAGGGTACCACCCATGGTGGCAACATAAAGTTGATTATCTTCCAGCACCGGGCGTGACCTTACCCAGTCATCGACCTCAATTATAAAAAGTATCGCACCACTGTGCACATCAAATCCATACACTTCTTTACTGGCTGATCCAACGACCACAATATTCCCGTATATACAAGGCGTGGAAAAATGCCTGAACGCATTGCTTTCCACCCTGGTGGAAGTTTTCCACATCAGTTCACCGGTGTGCCTGTTCAGGCAGTAAAAATAGCCATCATTGGCACCGAAAAATAATTTATCGCCATGCACCTCACCTTTGCGGTTGATGGATCCACCTGCCCTGAACTGCCATTTTGCTTTAAGGCCATGACCATACCATTGATCCGCGTCAAAGGCATAGAGGTAGCCTGTCTGGGTACCGATAAAGATCTGTTTTCCATCCAGGATTGGTTCGGCGAAAGTAAAACCCACATTGTATTCCCATAGGAGTTGCCCTGTCCTGGTGTCCTTACATTTCAGCATGCTAAATCCCTGCGCGATGGCAGGGGATTCATGAATGTCCTGCGTACCGTATGTATATACGGTGAAATATTCATTTGCAGTAAACGGGGCATGACCCGCACGGTAATCCACATGTCCGGCCACCATGTCTCTCTCAATGACCCCGGTTGCCTTATCCACGAAAACAATGTCTTTTGCAGGCCCCTTGTTCCCCCGGGCACCCAATTCCCGGTACATCACATAATCTTCAAGGACCACGGGGGTAGATTGGTTACTCGGGGTATTATACAGCTGATCGCCCATGATTTCCACCAACTGGTTGGTGTGCCAGATCTCTTCCCCGGTTTCCAGGTCCAGGCACCACATCAGTGTGCGCATTCCCGGGGAGGAAAAGTAAACACGTCCATTTTCAATTATCGGCCGGGATTCCCAGGATAAACCAACCGGGAACTTCCAGGCTTTTTCACCGAGAGCAGGACCCGTTGCCCCAGTATACCCGGTCAGTCCTTCATTTCCCTTGTAGTGTGTCCATGGTATTTCCGGCTGCACAGATGAATCATTTGGGCGACGTGCGCTTGATTTAATGACAGGTGTTGGATGAAGAGCCAGTTCATTCTGAATGGAATCCAGGATGGCATAACCCCTGTCAACGGCGTTACATAACCGGTTCATCTGTTCATCTGTGAAGATCTGGGGTTTTCCCTCATTGCGATCGATCGTGTTCCACCAGGTATCCTTCCGCAAGGCGGAATCTACAGGCAGGTAGGCATCCAGACGAGCACCTTGCTGTTGTAATGTAACCACCCATAACTTCATCTTAAGGGCACGCAGTTTAAAGGTTTCCCGTGTTGTTGGATTTTGCTGTACATTCAGCCTGATCTGATCCAGTTCCGCATCTCCGCTGGATACAAAAGAAAGCTCCTGGGAATGGACAAAAGTCACCAGGAATAAAATGATATTGATCACAAGAATCCGCTTTGAAACCATCATCGGACAGAAATTAGAAACTATTTTTCGCTTTCGCTACCTGCGCCAATTTGTAACCCTATCCCCGAAATCACCATTGAACCATTGAACCATTATATTCATGCGCATGGTTCGCTTTTTTGTCTTTATTTCACCCTGTACAGCCATAAATCATCGTTATAGCGGATATACAGGATGCCTTCGTGAATCACTGGATGCGCAAATGCGAAGGTTGCCTGTGCTGCAGGGATCTGGAAGCGGCTGACGATATCAAATCCTTCTTTGGATGGATGCGCGAGCGCTACTTCGCCCCTGTCGGAATACATATAAAATTTATCATCCGCCAGTATAAATGAGCCTCGTTGCAAATCGCGGGTTGTAAAGACAGTCTCTCCAGTTTCGTAATCAACACCTGCCCACAATTTCCTTTTATCAGAGACGCCGAAAACTGTTCCTTCATACCAAATCAGTCCGCTTATTTTGGCATCCAGATCAGTATTCCGGTATATGGTATCAAGCAGTTGCTCGCCCTCAACAATTCTGAACAGGGTTGTTCCTTCGCCATAACCGGAGGAGTAGAACAATCTGCCATTATCATAAATGGGTGGCAGGGCATGGTTGAAATGCCTATCTGTCAGGGGATGCCTGACCCGCACATCGCCGTTATCCGGATCAATAAGCAGAATATAATTCGCCGTGTTCAGAAGTACAAGGTCCTTATTATTGTGGTTAATGAGTACAGGAGAGCAATAAGAGTTGACTGTACTGTCGATATCAGCCTTCCAGATAAGTTCCCCACTCATTTTATTGAGTGCAATGAAATTTGCTCCGGGACCACCTGCGGTAAAGAATATCTTCTCTTCATAAATCAGGGGCGACTCTGTATATCCCCATTTTATTTTCGGAGCATTGTATTGTTCCATGAGATCCACGCGCCAGAATTCTTCCCCGGTACGGGCATTTAAACAAACCACATCGCCCATCGAAGCAGCATAATACAAGCGATTCCCCTCCAGGGTCGGTGTGCTCCGAGAACCCGTATATTTGTAGTTGAATTCAGGGCCGATTTCAGTTTTCCAGACGAGGTTGTATTGTGAGTCGAAATGGAACACGTAGCCAATGGAGTCGATCATTCCCGCCACATAAATACCATCTTCATTCACGGCAGGTGCCGCATACCCCGAACCTATCCCGGTAACCGTATGTACCAATTCAGGTCCGGATTCAGGCCAGCTGTCCAGCAATCCTGTTTCATTATAGACCCCGTTCCTGTGAGGACCTCCGAACTGCGTGATCTGGGCAATATTATCAGAATGAGTAGTGAGTATCGCGACTAATACTGCAATGGCCTTCAGATTGATGTGCTTCATATATGATCTTTTATTTCAGATTTTATAACTTAGCGAACAACAACAATTGGACCACAAATCCTATCTTGCAGTGGCCCACGGTGCAATTGGAACCTATTATACGCATCCCGCATTATATGACAAATTAAAAGACAATAATATTCCTAATTAAATGAGATTGTCCTGGTAGCTCCCTGTTCGAGGGCCAACTCCGTCATTTTTCCGTCAACCATGATTGTACAGGGATTGCCCTGCAGGGATGTAATCACGCATGTTGTCAACGCTCCCCCCTGCCAGGTCAGATCCACTTCAAAGCCGCCCCGGGTCCGAAGCCCTTCAACAGATCCTTCCGGCCAATCGCCAGGAAGCGCAGGCAAAAGATGAATAAGAAAATGAAAGTCGGAAAAATCCAATGGGCCTTCTTCACTAATTTCAACTACGATGTGGCTTTGCAACAGCATCTCTGCAATTCCGGCACTTGCCCCGAAATTCCCATCAATCTGGAATGGAGGATGGGCATCGAAGAGATTGGGATATAATCCGGCCTTTCTGGGTGGGTCACCAGGATTTTTGGGTTTGTCAACTGCCGGTGTAATCAGGTTGTGCAGGATTTTCAGTGCATGGTCCCCGTCCAGGAACCTGGCCCAAAAATTGACCTTCCAGCCCATGGACCAGCCGGTTGCCTCATCTCCCCTGAAAATCAGCGATTGTTTTGCTGCATCAAACAGTTCATCATCCTTCCACGTGATATCGCTTCCGGGATGAACACCCCACAGGTGGGATACATGCCGGTGTTTGTTATCCGGATTATCTTTATCTTCAAGCCACTCCTGGAGCTGTCCATGTTGTCCTATCATATTGGGTGCAATCTTTTCGATCATGGATGCAGCTTCTTTTGGCAATGGGCCATCGTCACCAACCAGCCGGCCAGCCAGCACGTAGGCTTCAAACAGCGAACGTATGATCTGGTGGTCCATGGTAGGTCCCATTACCAACCCACCGTTCTCGGGAGAATTCGAAGGTCCGCTGATCAGGTAGCCGGTGATTTCATCTTCGTATAAAAAATCCGTGTAGAACTTGACAGCACCCGTGAGGACCGGGTAATATTTTTTCAGAAATTCAAGGTCTCCTGTATAAAGGAAGTGTTCCCAGATGTGGTGCGCAAGCCATCCGCTTCCTCCGACCCAGATGCCATGGTTGGATCTATTGACCGGTGCCGTGGCACGCCAGAGATCAAAATTGTGATGCAAAACCCATCCGTCAGCACCATAATGCTCCCTGGCAGTATTTTGCCCGGCCTCCGCCAGCTCTTCAAGGGCATTAAAAAGAGAGGTGTTGCATTCCGGAAGACCGGTCAGATTGGCCGGCCAGTAATTCATTTCTGTGTTGATGTTACAGGTCATCTTGCTCCCCCACGGGGGATTGAGTTTGTCATTCCATAGTCCCTGAAGGGTCAGGGGCTGACTATCCTCCCTGCTTCCCGAGATCAGGAAGTATCTCCCATATTGGAAAAGGAGGGTAACCAGGTCGTTGTCGGTGGTATGTTTAAAATTTTCAATCCGCTCATTCGTGGGCAAATGCAAATATGAGGTGTCGGGGGGGTCCAGCGAGAGGGATACCCGGTTAAAGAGCTCCTGGTAATCTTCCAGGTGCGTTACATATAACTCATCAAATTTTTTGGGAGCGACCTGCTCCAACATGCGTCTACATCTATCAGCCGGACTACCGTCCACTGATTTGTAATTCTCGAAATTTGAGGCGGCCACCACTTTTACAGTTGCGTCATCTGCCCCTGTCACTTCAAGCAATTCCCCGTTGCGGGAAATTTCTCCCCCCGGGGCGGTGACCTGCAGGTGGACTTCAAATTTAATAACGCCATCTTCGACCGCTCCGGCAAGCACCATCCCGTCCTGTGTGACCGATGAGATCCTGTAATTGCGATGCGGACTTTCGAGGCTGAGGCTAAATGACACGTTTCCAGGGCGATCGGCTGAGATCCTGGTGATGATCGCCTGGTCCGGATGGGAGGCAAAGGTCTCCCTTGTAAATCCTACACCATCAACCGTATAAGTGACCTTCGAAAGTGCCCTGTTAAGATCAAGCTCCCGTCGGAATTGATCTGGCGATTCATGACCGGGAAATTCCAGGTACAGATCAGCACAGGGCTGATATTTGGGCAATCTTAAGGGGATACTCATGAATTCCTCCATGGCCAGCGCTTCAGCCTTACGCTGCATTTCCCTGGCTTGCTGCAGATCTCCTGCAATTTCATACCTCCGCATCTGCTGGAGCAGGGCCCTGATCTCGTCCAGGTATTCTACCGCACCGGGATGGGCATACTCCCTGGGCCGGCCTGTCCAGATGGTGGCTTCGTTCAACTGGAGCCGTTCCCGGGCCGGGCCACCAAATACCATTGCGCCCATGGTCCCATTGCCGATGGGAAGTGCTTCCGTCCACGCTGTAGCGGGTTGATCGTACCAAAGCACCAGTGTTTCATCATCATGTTCATCTGTTGAAGCACTGCACCCAGTAAAAAACATGCCACTGATCAGAATAATCGCGGAGAATCGACTTAATATCTTCATTCAATCGTAATTAAAAGTGTGTAATCAATTGCTAAAATACTGATAATTATCATCTACACCCTGACAGGCATAGGCCTTCAGCAGAATACGAAAATCTTTCATGCAGCAAGGTGCGTGCTACAAGCGGTAATACGCTTCCCAGCCGTTGCGTGGTTCATGGCCTTCAAGCAGCTTGTTCGCTTTCCGGTTGTTGGTGATTTTCTTTCGCGAGGTATCAAATTTAAGTTTACCTCCCAGTCTTTGAGCGATACAACCCAGCATGAATACCTGGGTGAGTGGAGCTGCTACTGCAAATGAAGAATTACAATAGGGATCTTTACCCGAAGCGGCACGCAGGAAGTTCTCCATGTGGTCCTTGGACGTTTCACTTTCGGGCAGCTCGGGCAATTTGTTCTTCATCTCCTCCATTTTTTCAATTGGAATGATCTGGTGCATATCTCCGTGTGTTCCCCCGACAATCGTCAGATCATCACTGTAAATTATTTTACCTGTCCTGGGGACTTCCATCTCTTCCGGCATTTCTTCCGGACGATCTGGTCTGTTATCTACACCATCATACCAGTTAATGGTCATGGCCGGCATGCCCGGGCCCCGCTCTGCAAAATCGAACGCGATCGTAGTAGCCAACGGGTAAATGTAATCATTCTGACCTATAAGTGTTTCGGCCCGAATCTCATGGGGAAGTCCGAGTTCCAGGTAACGATGAATGGAATCGAGCGTGTGTGGTCCCCAGTCACCAAATGCTCCGTTCCCATAGTCGTACCAACCACGCCAGTTTCCTGGATCATACTTTTCATTGTAGGGGTGTTTGGGGGCCGTGGCTGCCCATACGTCCCAGTTCATTCCTTCCGGCATGGGCTGTTCCGGAGGAAACCCCTGCACATCACCCCAGGGGTGCCAGCGCCGCCCTTTGTTCATACTGGCATCTACCTTCCGCACATTTTTTATAATCCCTGCATCCACCCATGACTTGAACTGAAGACGCTGGTTGGTGGAATGCCCCTGGTTGCCCATCTGGCACATCACCTTATATTTTTTTTCAGCCTCCATCAGTAATTCGCACTCTTCAAAGGTATGGGCCAGGGGCTTCTCCACGTATACATGCTTACCGAGCGACATGGCAAGCATGGTGATGGGAAAATGCGAATGATCCGGGGTACCAATGATACAAGCATCTATCTCATTGGACATGGCATCGAACATTTTCCGGAAATCATCAAACACCCTTGCCTTGGGATACAACGCTTTCAACTCATCGGTACGTGACGGGACAACATCACAAAGTGCTACACAGTTGGCCAGTCCTGTTCGCATGGCCCATTGTCCAATTTTACCTGCACGATGGGCACAGCCAATAATCGCGATGTTTAATTTGTCGGATGCTGCAATTCTGCCAAGTGCCACACCAGGCATTGTACTGAATGTTGTAGCCGCCAGGGCAGCAGCTGAATTTTTGAGAAATACGCGTCTTTTCATGTTTTTTGTCATGATTTCTGATTTTTTAGGGGCTGTCGCATGTAAAATAAATGGATTCCCCCCTAATATATATTTTTAAGATGTTTATTCCAACAAATCTCCAACAGCCTTTGCAGCAGGATCAACCATATGCAACCAGTCTGCTGGTGCTTTAGCTCGAAATCCTTATTCATGAAACGCTTATTCTTCCTGGTCCTGCAATTGTGCAATCGTCTCATTCTTTCCCGTTGCCGGCGTACTCTCCACATATTCGTCAAAGTATCCCCGTAACCTGGCAATCTGCTCCTGGTATTCCGGATTATCAATGCGGTTGTCCACTTCAAGGGGATCGGTTGTACGATCAAAGAACATATCTCCAAAATCGCGATAATCCATATTTTTCCTGGCTGATGTCGGATCAAGCATGATCCCCAGTTTGTAATCCTCGGTGATTACAGTTGCCTGCGACCAGCTCTCCGAAACCACATATTCCCTGTCCAGTGATTCGCCATTATACATGACATCTACCAGGGATTCGCCCTGGATCGGATGTTTTAGCTCCGGTACTTCAAGATCCAGCAGATCAATCAACGTGGGCAATACATCCGCATTGGTGACCAGTTCCCTGATACGTTTCCCGTTCGGGGACCTCCCAGGATACTTAATGATGATTGGTATATTCAGAATATCCTCATACACATTCTGTCCGAATGCACATTTTTCCACCATCCCGTGATTGCCCACAAAATCGCCATGATCAGATGTATAGATCACAATGGTTTCCCTGTCCTGACCGGTTTCTTCCAGTGCATCAAGAATTTCACCTACATGGTGATCGATTTCTGTTACAAGCGCATAATATCCGCCAATATAGTTTCGCCAGAGTTGCTCATTCTGGAAGGCTTTGTCCATATTCCAGACCTTATTCCCGCCATTCCGCTGCGATTGCAACACCGGAGGCAAATTCTCTGTAGGTTCATAAAAATTTTCCGGCATCTTAATGGAACTCCCGTGCCTCGTTCCCTTGCCCCATTCAGAAACATCATACAAATCCATATATCTTTTCAATGGATTATAAGGCTGGTGTGGCCGGTAGAAGCTAGTCCAGCAAAAAAATGAAGTGTCATTGTCCGCATGTTCTTTGATCATCTTTATGGTCTCCATTGCCGAATAGGCCTCCATGGTATACTCTTCCGGAAGCTCTGAAATCCGGGTTCCAAGATCAGCAGTGGGTATTTCAGTATCAAATTCTGATGAACCCCGTGGACCTCTTCCGAATTCAGCAGCCCAATCACGGGCAAATTCTTTTATGTAACCATTTCGCTCGACCCAGCTCACATAATTATCATCATCAGGATCGTAGCCATGACCTTTCTTTACATCCCAGCCCTCATCAATTGCGTCCCTTAAATGCCTCTTTCCAAAAGCATAAGTCTTGTATCCATTTTGTTGGAAAATACTGGCCATGGGCACAACTTCGTCCATTACAGAAGTATGCCCGCCGTTATTGATAAATCCCAGGGTGCGTACCGTCAGACCTGTCATCAGTGACGATCGAGAAGGAACACAAATCCCCTGCGTTGCATATGCACGGTCAAAGACCACGCTTTCAGATGCCAATTGATCCAGGTTAGGGGTGATCACATCAGGATGATCTTCAAATCCCATCACTTTTTTGCTGTGCTGGTCACTGAATAGGATAATCACATTGGGTTTTTTATCGGAAGAATCCGTCGTTTGCTTATTTGCACAGGAAGTGAAGCCAAGGTGGAATAGGAGACCAAGAAAAATGGCCGCTTGATTCAAACGTTTATTGATTTGCATAATTAATCTGTTTAGCTGTTGTATGATAGAATATAGATGTTGTGTTTATGGCTTTGACTAAGGTTTTTGTTATGGTTGTATTTTTGCATTGAATGGCTGAAACATAATTGCCGGTGACCCGTTAAGATGAATTAGTTTTTTTACTTCAACTGTATCTGTTTAAGGTATCATTGATTTTACTAATATAAACGCGATACATTAGCAGCACATTAAAAGATTCTTAATTCGGCAAAAATAAGCTGTGTAGATTTCATATTTAATCGAAGGATGTCCCCTGACATATTCTTTCTCCGTGATCCAGTTAAGGTGATCCATATTGGGTGTCTGGAATTCTGCATCTGCATTCAGGTAGCTCGCATCGCCAAATCCCTGGTCATCGTTATAAATGATAATGATGTTGGGATTGCCTGGAGGTGTTTTTTCGCTGCACCCGAAGAATATGGTGGGTGCAATAATTTACATTATATTAAATATCATTCGATTGTGAATCATAGAAACTGCACATTAATTTAAACTGCGCGCTAATTCAATTTTTTTTGGCATATTCTTCCGCCATGTAAGGCCCCCGCATTTCTCTCAGTGCTTGCAGCCACCAGCGTATCCCGGGATTTTCTTCTGTCCCGTCACCGCCCGGATCTGCATTCGGTCCATGTGGCGGCACACACTGCAGCCAGGTGGATGCACACATGTATCCCCAACCATTTTCAAAATGATTTTTCGTCTTATCTATCTGATCAGCTTTCATCTCGTCTGTGTAAAGCCCGATATTGATGTAATTTTCCAGGGGAGGAGCCTTGCTGTAGCTTCCCCAATATCTGACCGTTCCGGGGGTTCCTTCAGACTCAATGTAGGGTTTATCGGGATCTTTATGACTGAAATGTATGCCCAGGTCGGCTTCTTCAGGAGGCAGACCACGAAAATTTGTTGCAATATAATAGCTTGAGTCAACCGCCTTTGCAGCCCGAACCATTCCTTCCGGGTCAAAACCCATTGCACGTTTGGCCATTCCTTCGTTGTCTATATCCACAAATACATTCCGGAAATCGTTCTCTTTTAAAAATCTGACGGTATTTGCAACAGCATTATTCGCCTCTTTCTGTGTCCATGATTCCCATTTTGCGGTTGAACCTCCCCAGTACAAACAACCCACCAATACGATCATTCCTTTTTTATTGGCTGCTTTTATGATTTTTGCGAGACGATCTGAATACACTGGATTCAAACTGCCATCCTCATAATAACCTTTAAAATTCCCATACCTGGAACCCATTACATACACACTAACGGTGTTCACCCCATATGACTTGTACTCGTCCATGTACTCAATCAATTCATTTGTCGACTGTTCTGAATACAAGGCATTCGAACAACGCAACCCGGCAACCAGGATTTCCTGCTCGTTCAGGCAGGTCTTGTCTCCTTTCACAGAGAATACATAGTCCTTGTTGGTGCACTGCTGAAATACAATCAGGGTGACCAGTGCCAGGATGATTTGTTGCAGTTTAAAGATGTCCATATTGTTTAACTATCAATTTTTTACATGTACCATTTATTCATCCCAATTCTCTTCTACAATTTCCCTGATCCGGGGGAATGCATCATCCGTATCGCCGATCTCCTTTCTTTTTTCCCACAATAATTGTTTGAGATCTTTAACGATTTCCTGGTAATCGGGATTCGAAAACTGGTTATACATCTCATTCGGATCTTTGGCCAGGTCATACAATTCCCAGCCAGGAGGAGTACTATCCCAGTACCGGTTTCCGTCTTTACCTGTCACCTCCTGGTTATTATGCACATTCGTATAATCCGCACCATAATAGAATATGAGCTTGTAGTCTTTGGTCCTGATGCCAAAATGTGCAGGATTTCCCATCCGGTGAGCCATGTGCATCCAATACCTGTAATAGGTTCCTTCCCGCCAGTCGTCGGGTTCTTTTTCTCCTTTCATGGCTGGTACGAAACTCTTGCCCTGCATATAATCTGGCGTTTCAATCCCGGCCAATTCCAGGATCGTGGGTGCAATATCTGTATTATTGATCAGCCAGTCATTGCGGCTGTCGGGTTGCACCATTTCAGGATAGCGCACAATCAGGGGCATTCTGCTCGATTCTTCATACATCCACCTTTTGTCGATAAAGTCATGTTCACCCAGCATCATCCCCTGGTCGCTTGTATAAATAATGATGGTGTTTTCCAATAAATCGTTTGCTGCCATGTAATCCATGATGCGGCCCAGGTTATCATCAATTCCCTTTACGCATCTTAAGTATTCCTTGAGATACAATTGGTAGGCATGGTGTGTCATCTCATCCTGCGTGGGATCCTCCTTCCCGGTCAGTTCCCGGATCTGCGATCTGTACACACGGGCCAGGTTTCTTTTATGTGGCTGAAGAGAGACCGTGGCACCGATATGATCCACCAGCGAATCGTTTTCCCCGCGGGTGGCGACAGAACCAAAAAACGGACCGGGCTGATTATATAGATTGCAGGGTTCAGGAATAAATTCATTTTCCAGGTAATGCGCGTATCGCTCTGCATACACAAACATGTCATGCGGTGCCTTGAACTGATGCATCAGAAAAAAAGGTTTGGTGGTATCTCTTTTGTTTTCCAGCCAATCAAGTGACATATCGGTGAGCACATCGGAAGAATGACCCTTTTTATCGACAACATCTATTTCCAGTTCAAGCGTACTGTCAAAGCGGATACGTCGTTTTTTGCCTCCCTCGCTGACATGGATCACCGGGTTCATATATCTTCCCTGTCCCGGCAATACAGCAAAATAATCGACATGCGCCGGTGCATGCTTCAAATGCCATTTCCCGATCACTGCTGTGGAATACCCGGCTTTTTTCATTTCTTCAGAAAGGTACTGCTGGTCACCGGGAAGACCGTCATACAGGTCATACACTTTATTTACATGAGAATACTGGCCCGTCATAATTGAAGCCCTGCTTGGTGTACATATCGAATTTGTACAGAAAACATTTTCGAAGACCATCCCCTCTTTTGCGATCTCATCCAGGATGGGCGTCGGGTTTAATACCGAAAGCCTTGAATTGTACACCCCGATGGCCCTTTCACAATGATCGTCTGACATGATGAACAGAATGTTTGGCCGTTGCACCTCATCCGTCTCCTGGCATGATCCCATAAACTGAGCACAACCAAGCAAGAATGTAATTAAGATAAAATTTCTCATTGGGTCAAAAAGATATATTTTTACTTGTTCAAACCATTTATTAGAATCTGCAGAAACCATAAAGAAAAAGGTTGATGTGTTATTTAACTCATCTCCGGTCAATTTATAATTATCCTGTAATTTAATGCGGATGTTCTGACAAGATGTTTGTCGAAAGCAAGATTATTGCTAATTCAGGCTCAACTTGCCAATCACCCTATACCCTGTCTCATTTTTTCATATTTCTCAGTGTTAAAAACACTTTTCAGCTTATCCTGATAACAAGTTCATTACTAATCGCTATAATTACCTGTTGTAAGCTGACTGCGTGACAGGTTAATTTTGAAATACTCTTTACCATCATCCAGCATCAATCGGTAAGTTACTTCAGGGTCTCTTTTCCTTGTCATTGCTTTTTCCGGTTGAATCCTGTTTTGTTTTGTTTTGTTTTGAGCCATCACAGTCATGTTCATCACGGACATGGACAGTAAAACAAATAAAATCAGCCTTAAATTTCGATGATCAGACTTCATAATTGTGCTGATTTAATCTTATTAAAAAATTAGTACTCAAGGGGTTAATTTTTACTAAATTTTCTCAAATTGTGGATGCTACGCTAACGCGTTTCTATTTTTCCGGTACCAGGCTCAATAATGTTGAATCGCCTGTCTGATAATGGAGTTGCTTCGCTTCAGGAAGTTCAGAATAACATCCCTGAAGCATCACGATAAAAAGCATTCCAACGGACAGCAACACATCGAAAAACTTCACAAAGGGAAGCAGTCCATGCAATGATACACCTTTACGTAATATTTGATCAATTGAGTGGATGCTTTCCATATTGTTTACAGGTCAAGTTATTATATGCAGGTAAATGATGTACCTCTTATTCCACAATCACCAAGGGTTCCTTTTCCAGGTCGGCACCCGTCAGGCTTACTTCTGCATCGCGTTGCCATTCCATCAGCTTAACTGACAAATCCTCAACAACCTCAGGATGTTCTTCAACGAGGTCATTGGTTTCAGCCGGGTCAGCCTCAATGTCATACAGCTCATACTGATCATTGTTAATCTTATGCAATTTCCAATTGCCTTCGATCCAGGCCGACCAACCGGTGAAATCTTCCGTTCTGGGAGTGTCGATGATGGGGCAGAAAAAATCGCGCCACCAACCATCTAATTCTTCCCTTGTAAATTCTGATTCAAAACTTTTAGTCTTCCTGGAATAAGGATTGTCCCGCCAAAAAGGCATGGCCTTCGGTCTGTCGGCCATGTCTTTTCCTTCAATGATAGGTAGTAAACTTATTCCGTCCATTGTATGATCCTCCACGGTGATTCCAAGCAATTCCATCAATGTTGGCAGCATGTCCATCGTGTTGGATCTGAATTCTGTTTCCAAAGGCGTTGTTATTTTTTTCGGCCAGACGATCGTTGCCGGAACGCGGATACCACCTTCCCACATACTACCCTTGCTGCCACGTAATCCTTTTATGCTGTCTGCAGGCCTGTGACCACCGTTGTCGCTGGTATACCATATCAACGTATTTTCATCTATCCCCCTGCGCTTCAGTCCTGATCGAAGATTTCCCATGGCCTGGTCCATACCAGTGATCTCTCCGAAATAATTTTGCCACTCTTTTGGCAAATCGGGATACATATCTTTATATTTCTGCGCCGGCCGATGCGGTGTATGTGGAGAACCGAACCAGATCACGAGGAAAAATGGTTTGTCATCCTCCCGGATACTGTCCACATATTTTAATGCCTCATCCACGATCACTTCCGAACCTTCTCCCGGAAAGATTTCGGGATCATCGCCATTCCGGCTCAGTTCAGGATCGGTTTCAAAGAAGTTATCATGCGAGACATAGTAATCAAAGCCATGCATATTCGGATTAAACGGAGATGATGCCTTGACCGGGCCCATATGCCATTTGCCGAAATGCCCGGTTGCATACCCTGCCTGCTTCAGTATTTCGGCGATGGTCAGTTCCCGGGGGTGCATCGCAAAATTGGGATTGAACATTCCTGAACGGTGACAGTGCCTTCCTGTGAGGATGCCGGCACGTGTGGGGGAACAATTGGGCGAAGAAGTATAGAACCTGTTGAAACGGATCCCTTCCCTTGCCATCTGGTCCATATGCGGGGTTTGCAGTCCCCTGTCCGGATCTGCATTATAACCCACATCCCTCCAACCCTGGTCATCTGCCATGGCCAGGATAATGTTGGGTCTGACCTCTTTTTCAGTTGTACATCCTGTAAAGAGGAAAAGTAAACTCGCTAATAACAGATGTATTGTTCTCATTTCAGCTGGTTTTCATTTACTGTTTTAATAGTTGATTGATAAATCAATTGCTGTTGATTTCCACACATCGTAAAAGGTGCGGGCAGCCTGGCTGAACTTTTCGTAATCTGACCTGGTTTCGAACACCTGGGTATCATTCCAGAGTACGTCCCGTGGATGACCAAGCAAACGGGCCTCGGGCCAGAAGAACACCTGCCCCCATATCAGCCTGTTGTTGGTATTGATTCCAGGATTCTCCCCCGAGCCATCACCATCAATTGCTTCAAGCTGGTCCTTGCTGAGTAAGTCTTTTGTAGCAGCTTCCAGGTTGGACCTGATCCATTCCGACCGCTCCGCCATTGAAACATATCCCACCCTGCTATTCTCGCGCTGATGTGCCCATGCAAGGCAGACCGTGGCAGGGGCCACCTTGTTTTCCTTCGCAATTTTTTGTATGACAGGGTGTTGCATATCGTCCTGGTGTTCCGGGAATCGATCGCGTCCGGGCCGCCGGGGCGAGCCAAGCGACATGTAGCCCGAAGGAGCAATGTTATTCTGAATGAAAAATCGCACCAGTTCCTGTTGCTGGAACAGGGGATGCAGCTCCATTTGATTATACAACGGGCGGTTCAGATCATTTGTATCCCTCAGAAGCAACTCCATTGTCTTCCTGGTTTGATTGGAGGTGCCGATATTTTTCACCTTTCCGCTGCGTTTCAATGCTGCCATTTTTTCCCATATTTCCATGAACTCCTCATGTATATAAGGCACTGCATGCGCATTCACTGAATCTCCGGATGCTCCGGGCTCATGAAAGTTGGGCCAGGGCCAGTGGACAACATACATATCGAGCGCTTCCACCCCCAGCATCCTTAAGGAGTCCTCGCATGCAGGGATGACGGCTTCGGGCTGCATGTGTTTATTCCAGAGTTTTGACAACACAAACAATTCATCTCGCTCCACGATTCCTTTCTGTATTGCCTTTGCGATTCCCCTTCCCACCACCGCTTCGTTCTGATATGCTGTGGCGCAATCAATGTGCCTGTATCCCAGACGAATTGCTTCTGTAACAATATCATCCATGGCGTCGTACAGGTCGGGATTATCTGAATGGAATGTCCCCATTGCCGCCTGCGGCATTGTTGTTCCATCAGCTAACAAAAGCTGGGTCACTTCTGAAGGATCGATGGGGTTGATTTCGTGATTGATTAAGCTCATTCTTCTTTTCAGTATCTGTTTTTAATTTAAATCACATTGTTTAAATAAATGGGGCGCATGCCTGCGGGATGTCACCAGCATCCCGTCACGGCGCATCAGAGATCAATAAGCACCTTCATACTCCGGTCCCCCTGCGCATCAATATATTGATACGCCTGGAGGTATTCATCGAAAGAAAAATGCTTTGAGATCAGTGGTTCCAGCTTGATCTTCCCATTCGCGATCATTTCCGCTGCCGCGACATAGTCTTCGTGCCTGTACATCATGGATCCGAAAACATTCAGTTCATGTTCGCCCAGGTAAAACATGTTGACGACCGGGTTTTTAGCATATACACCGAGGATCACGATATCGCCACCTTTTTCCACGTTCGCCATTAACGCATCAAGCGATTCCTGGACACCCGCAGCTTCCATCCCGATCTGAAATCCCTCATCTCCGAAATAAGCCCGGGCACCCTCCGCAAAAGGCGTTTCCTTCACATTCAGCACCCCATCTATTCCACATGCCCTGGCTTTTTCCAGCCTGTAATCACTTAGATCTGTGATCAATACTTTTTTAGCGTCCCGTGCTTTTGCAAATTGTGCAACCAGGTTGCCAATGGTACCCGCACCCGAAACCACCACATTTTTACCCTTGATTCCCGTGGTCCGGCTGGTTGAATGCGCACCGACTGCCGCGGGTTCAATCATCGCTCCCTGGTCCAGTGAAATAGATTCCGGCAGCACAAGCAAACGGTCTTCAGGAACTAAAAAATACTCGCTGGCCACCCCGGGTGCCTGGAAGCCCTGCACTTTCAGTTCCTGGCAGGCATTGTATTGTCCCCTCAGGCAGGGACCGCACCTCCCGCATACCAATTGGGGCCTCGCGGTTGCTTTCATACCGGGTTGGACGCCTTTTACATTTTTCCCGACCGCTTCCACAATGCCGGCATACTCGTGTCCCTGGACCACCGGGTAAGGTGTTGCCGGATGTGCTCCATGAAATACATGTACATCACTTCCACACACTCCTATTCTCTTAATTTGAAGTAACACTTCATTTGGTCCCGGAGCCCCCGGGGGAGCAACATCTGCAAATTCAATCTGTCCCGGTTGTGTCATGATGGCTTGCCGCATATCAAACAATTATTTGTTAACCAATCTTTTTTTTTATGGATCCCAGGCATTTAGCTAAAAATGGAGTACAAGACAATAAGCGTCACAACGAGTACTCCTGCCCAAACCCTGGGATCCCGGGCTCCCATGAATTCATCACGTGCCAGGACTGCAAGCGGACTGTCCCAGGTGTAATTTTTTATCACCTCCGGGGAGGGTTTTTGCGTCAACCTGCTTGTGATGAAATATATTACCGTACACAACACAAATAACCACCATGCCTGCATCATGAACGGGATTCCCAGTCCGTTGGTAAGATACATGTACCCACTGATCGGTTCAAAATCCAGGCAGAAGGCTGCAATCCCCAGCACCAGGCCGGAAAGTAGCGTAATAAATGCAGCCTGCGATGTCCCTCTGCGTGAGAATACACCAAACAGGAATACAACTGCAACAGGGGGCGCAATTGCAGAAGCGATTTTATTAATTGCCTCAAAAATACTTGAAAACTTGCCGCCCTGGGTCGACCAGGCCATCGCCAACAGCATCACCGCAACAGCAGCGTATCTTCCAATGCGTATTTGTCGTTTATCGGATATTCCCGGCTGAATACGTTTTACAATGTCAACGGCCACCAAGGTTGCTGAGCTGTTCAATGCTGCAGCAATGGTACTCATTAAAGCTGCAAGCAGCGTAGCTGCCATCAAACCCTTCAATCCTACCGGTAACAATTCACTGATCATCACCGGCAAGGCCATATTGGCATCGGTACCAATAATATCTTTGAACAGAACGTAAGCGATCACCCCCGGAAAAACCAGGATAAATACCGGCAGTATTTTCAAAAAGCCTGCCAGTACAGGACCCAATTGCGCATCTCGTTTCGACTTTGCCCCCAGGACCCGCTGGACAATCGTCTGGTCTGAGCACCAGTACCAGAGTCCCAGGACAGGATAACCCAGCAGGCAGGCATACCAGGTCAGGCCTGTATCTCCCCCCAGGACCTCCAGGCTTTCCCTGGTATGCATTATTTTGAGTTGTCCAGGTTTCAGATTTGCTTTCAACTCGGCTATTGTATTGATTCCGTTATCCGACAAAGCAAATACAGCAAAACCTGTAAGTAAAATTGCTCCTAATATCAGGATCACAGATTGTACGGTTTCGGTAACGACGACCGCCTTTAAACCTCCCAACACAGTATAAATCGTGGTGATGACAGAAATAACCAGGATCGAAGTCAGAACATTTATCCCAAAGAAGGTTTTAAAGACTACAGCACCCGCGTATAAGCTCATCCCGATATGTACAAACAGCGCACCGATAATGGCAATAAACGCCATCAGCGTCCGGGAGCGCGAATCATACCTTTTTTCCAGGAATTCGGGGAGCGTTGAAATCCTGCTCTTGAAGTAGAAGGGAGCAAAAATGAGGCCCAGCATGATCAAAGTAACCGCTGCCAGCCATTCAAAATTCCCCCAGACCAGCCCTTCATTGTACCCGGAGGCTGCCAGCCCCACCAGGTGGATGGTTGAAATATTTGAAGCGAAAAGTGCTGCACCAACCAACAACCAGTTGAGTCCTCTTCCGGCCAGGAAGTAGCCTTCACTGGTCATCCGTTTGAATTTCACTGACAGGATCCCGATGACAAGTATACCCAACAGGTAAATGACAATGATCGTCGAATCGATAATATGTATGCCTTGACTCATTTTTAAAATCTATCAGGGGAGGTTATCTAATCCGGTATGTCCATATTTTTTTCTGAAAAAAAATACAATAATTTTTTGGAGCTTTTCTGACCTGTTCAAAAGTTGGATGATGAACATAGAAAACCACAGGGGCTGTATTTACTTTCATGATCGGAAAGAGCCACATACCCGTTGCTGGTTATGGTTGTTATTGATCCCAGAGCCGGTACGGATCATCATATTTCTTCATTTGATCCAATAAGAGTGCTTCCATTTCCGCCAGCTTACCTGCATATTCGGCCTGACCTGCCAGGTTGGTTTCCATCTCGTCTGACCTGTTGTGCTCCGACAAGAACTCGTGCGGATTTTCGGCGAGGTTGAAGAGCTGGGTCTCCCTGATCGTGCCATCCATGACATCGTATTTGATCAATTTCCACTCGTCTTTCTTTACACACCGCATACCCGGTTTGGTTCCCCCGCAATACACACCATACATCACATCCCTTACCGATTCCTTCTTTCCTTTCAAGACCGGCGCAAAACTTTTTGCGTTTACCGTGGCAGGAATTTCAATACCTGCAAGGTCACATAAAGTCGGAAGAATATCCGAAAGATAGATGTTCCCCTCTACGCGCTTCCCGGCCTTTATTCCGGGACCTTTCACAATAAACGGAACCCGCCAGGTGTGCTCGTACAGGTTTTGTTTCCCCATCAATCCGTGCCTGCCAATCGCGATGCCATGGTCAGAGGTATAGATTATATAGGTGTTATCAAGCTCATCCATCTCTTCCAATTTGTTCAGCACCTTCCCGAGCTGAATGTCGATATTTTCGGAGCAGGCAAATTCCCGCCCCACTTCATTGCGGACGGTTTGTTCATCCCTGTTTTTCCAGACCCCGCTCACTCTTTCCTCATCTCTGAGATTGGGATGTCCGTGGAAAAATGGATGTTCAGGAAGATAGTTCACAGGTAATGGAGGCTGTTTCGGATTCGCCGGGGGAAGGGTACTGGTATCCGTGTGATTAACGGCCCCGTATTTGGCGAGCAATTCAGGTGTTCCATCACGGGTATCGTGGGGATGAGAAAAACCAAAGTAAATAAAGAAAGGATCCGTGTCCTGGCTGCTTTCCCTGTCTTCCAGGTAATTCAATACCTGCTTTGCATGCCATGCGCTCCCTGTTTCTTCGGTACCCCCTCTTTTTGTAGCATCATGAACCACTGTAAACTGACTGTTCGCCGCGGGATAGGAATTTCCTATTTTGCAGGTGCGCATCGTACTGTACCCGGCCCTGTTAAACACTGCGCCAATGGTATACAATTCCAGGCTGTCAGGAAGATTCGGATCCCGGTGTTTTTCATTTCTTGAGGGCAGGTGCCACAGGGTACGTCCACTCATGACCATATGCCGGGAGGGTCTGCATACTGCACCACTGAATGATCCCATGTGACGGGCACTTTCAAATACCATGCCTTCGGCTGCCAGCATATCAATATTCGGAGATTCCAATACGGAACGAGGGTTATAGAATTTAAAATCAAATGGCGACTGATCATCCACGATTACAAATAAAAAATTCGGGGGTTCTTTTCGGGATTGATCACATGCTGAAACCAGGATCGATAGCAGTAGTGGCAGGAAAAGTAACTTTATTTTTTTCATCACATTTACTTCGTTTTACTCTGTTATGTGGAATAAAAATAGTATTAATCTGACAAAAAAACAGGTACATTCCCGTTTTTACGAAAACAGGGCTGCGTTTCTAACGGTCAGCTAAATTCGCCAGGGAATTTATCTTGTTGATTCATTTGCCCGGATACTATCCAGCTCCTCCAACAGTTGACTTGCGATCTCCGGGTGTTCTTCAAACAGGTTTTTGCTTTCTGCAGGATCATCCGACAAGTTGTACAATTGTGGCCCAGTTATGCGTATTCTTTCTTTTCTTGCCTCGGGTAGCTCTTCAGGCAACCAGTCATCAATGTATTTCCATTCGCCCATGCGCAATGCC
Organism: uncultured Bacteroidaceae bacterium; assembly: GCA_964406495.1. GTDB lineage: Bacteria > Bacteroidota > Bacteroidia > Bacteroidales > M55B112. The sequence goes on from CAYOSB010000002.1 coordinate 49,302, forward strand.
TGCATCCCGTGCATGTCGGCAGTAACAATCGACTTCCTCGGTGTGGTTTCCTTCTTGCCCATCAGGGCGTTGTAGAAACTGTGGCTGTCAGGCGCCACATTCATATCCCGCGGTAAACCATCACCTGTGATGTCGGCAATGGTGGCAAATACATCCATCACACCAATGATGTCGTCTGATGCAGTGCCAGGCTGCACCTTGCCTTCCCACCAAACGATGAAAGGTACCCGGGTTCCTCCTTCCCAGATGGTATGTTTGTCTCCGCGGAGGTCGCCATTGATTTTCAAACCGGCATTAATAGCCTGGATCTCCGGAGCTTCGGGCCTGTTACCCGGTATTTCCCCTCCATTGTCGCTTGTAAAAATGACGATTGAATTCTTTAACAATCCCTTATAGGCCAGCGTTTCAAGAATTTTTCCGACACTCCAGTCCAGGTCCTGTATAAAATCACCATAGGGTCCGCAATTGCTCATTCCCCGCATATAATTGGAAGGAGTAATGGGATGATGTACCGCTACAGGGGCAAAATAAAGGAAAAATGGTGTTTCACTGCTTTGCAGCGACAGCCAATCCAGGGTCTTCTCGGTCAGCACCTCCATGGTCTCAGTATTGAACCGCTGGGGAGCGTCAAAGCCATAATACTGCGGGCCGTAAAAGGTCCGCGAATAAGGTTCTATTTTATCGCTACGTATCCCGTAGATATGGTCATTCTCTATATACACCCCCATTTTATCACCATGGTTCTGGGGCACCCCAAAATGATAGTCGAATCCCAGGTCCAGTGGCCCGGGCTTCAGGATACCGGTGTACTCCTCAAGTGTACCTGTTGTTCCATACCCCAGGTGCCACTTGCCTACCGCGGCAGTATTGTACCCGAGCTCCTTTAGCCAGTCAGCGATGGTGGTCCTGTCAGGATCAGGCAGCAATGGACTTTCCACTCCCCAAACACCATATTTAAGTTTCGATCGCCAGGGGTAGCGTCCGGTAATAAAACTGTACCGGGTGGGTGTACAGACGGATGCAGCGGTATAGGCACTGGTAAATTTCATGCCATTTTCCGCGATTTTGTCAATATGCGGGGTGCGCACCAGGTCTTCATCAGCTCCATATGAGTTCAGGCTGGTATATCCAAAATCATCTGCCAGGATGAATATCACGTTGGGGCGGTCCTGTGCGTTGGTCAAAATGCTGCAGCAAAGCACGACAGTAAAAATCAATATTAAGTTTAAATGTTTCATTTTTTTATATTTAGTTCTAAAAATTAAGTAACAGCTTTATGTTTTTTATTGTATTCCGGGTCGTTAATTTTCTCTGTTGATTGACGGGTCTAATGGTAAACTATCATATTGTCAAATTCGTTCAATTCAGACAAAAGCAGGCACTTATGAGGTTTCATTGACAATGCTTTTTTTGATTCACCCTGCTTTGGCTATTTTTATATCCTCAGCCACCCATTCAGTGATTTTCACCCAATCGACATATCCAACCCTGTTGGTCCACAAAGGATTGACATTTTGCTGAAGTGCATTATCAACATATATTTTCCAGGCTTCTAATGCATTTTCCAGATCTGAAATTGCTGCTTCCTGGTAAGTCTTGTCTTTTGTCTCTCTGAAAAGCGCCAGGTTCGTGGAACCGGAGATCTTATAAGCATAGTAATTACCCAGTGAAGCCATTGTTCTTATATCCTGCAAAGTGTATTTTAATTCCTGGTTATCTTCCGGATTCATCGTTTCAATTATACGGAGCGCTTTCTGAGCGCGCTCGCTTAACATCTCTGATACTTCGAAAGGAGATTTTAGATCTGTGGTATTACCTTTAATCTTCATTGTGACAAATTCCGGTATAGACTGAAAGCCTGCTTTTTTGTGTGTTCCGAGACTAATGAAGCGGTTGACATCGTGAAAACCAGTCTTATTTCGCGCATAACCAGCCCTGCTTTTGCATCCTTCGATGTACCATTGAAAATCGAGTGGTCCCCAATGAAAGCCTGTCGTAATCGGATAGATCATTGAAGCTTCCTGCCATGCTGTAAATAATTTTTGTGCCTCGACTTCAGGGTAACGAAATTGTAATAATTGAATGAACCGTTCATTTGAAAGTTCGGGATTATACCCCAGTCTGCCCCAGATCATCCAATGGTACCAGTGTTTGACCACCTCCAACTGGCGCGGTTCCATTGCCTCCTTCATTAGAAACTCTCGGCCCCATACCCATTGGTCAGAACCATAGTAAAAACCTCGTGAAACATCATAAGGAATATTTTGAATAAACTCCCTTACAAAATCAGGCGCACCCCAGCGGAAATAGTAATTATCATCATTTCGCAGGGTCCAGATAGTTTTCATGCCCTGGATCTCCTCGACAAATCCATGATGGTATGGTTGTTCAGTGGCGCTCATCACATGCGCCTTTGCATATTTAAAACTAAAAATGAATTCAATGTTGTTGTGCTGGACCAGGGGGGCGAATTTTTCAGCAATATCGAGTGCTCCGGTCTGGTGCTGCCGGTGGATGAATGTGAATTTCCTGTCCGGCATTTCGGCTGCGGCATCAAGTAAACCCATGGCATAGGTATCAAAGGCCCAGTCTTCCTTTTCCTCTACACTGGATCCTTTCATATTCTCACCAGTAGTGAGCCCGATCCCTGCCAGGTCGGGATAGGTCAGGAACATCTGCTTTACACTTTTTCGAAAATAATCGCGTGTTACCGGATTATCAATATCATCGGTGATACCGTTTTTTCCTTCTGTACCATTCATAAAAATATTCCACGTAATAACATAAAAATCAACATTGCGCTCTTTTCCATATTGCATCACCTTCTGCCAGAAACTAATTTTTTCATCGATACTCATCTTTATCAAAGTTTCCGTATTGCCCAGAATTTCAGGAGCATCATATCCGGTTCCACTCAGATTATAATGTTCTTTCCAGTCAACGGTAGAACGTTTCACATCACTGAGCGCAATCTCCTCGTAACCCGGCACTTTGACAAGCGAAGGGAACGGATGTAGGCTCCATAGTGAAATGAAATTGAAGCGGTATCGCGCCATTTGGTCGATGTATGCTTTCCAGAAATCAAAACTCCACATCTCAGGAATGTTCTTCTGGGCAGCATCACACGCGTCGGTATAGCTCGGGGTGCGCACATCCAGTGGGATATTAAATTTGGTGCCCCGCATCTTCATATAAGGATCCTGGGATTGGTTGGTGACATCGTCAAAGCCGAATATCCGGATCTGTTCGGCAAGTTCCAATCCTCCGTACATTGCGCCCGCGTCATCTGTGGCTGTTATAATAATATTATCCTTCTCCCTGGCAATGGTAAATCCTTCGGCTTCGATCGATTCCAGCCCTGGTTGAACAGAAATAATAATATCCGCCTGTTGTACATCGTCTACAATTAACTTAATTCCCCGTTCAGAAAAAGAAGATTTGATTTCCTGCAAGGCAAATTCAATTTGTGGACTGTCAGTATACGCACCAGCAGAAATTACAATGTGTCCCGCCTGCTTATCGCAACCTGTGATTAACAGAAGTACAATACCGATATGTGATAAAAGCTTAATAAACCAAGGAATTCCTGTTCTCATTTTTTCAATTTAATGATTCAAATTCAATTTTTCATGTATACTTTCAATTCCTGCTCATGCAGAATTTTCCGGATTAGTTTCGTGAGGAGGTTACGGGATTCATTTGCGCTATTTCACTGGCGCCCTGGTATCTGCATTTATTACATCTTATAATCTCAATATCTTTACATTCCTGTACCACACCTCGTAGCCATGATTTTGTAAATCGATATGGCCAAAGGGCGATTTTCCAAAGAAGGGATTATTTTTCCATTTTGAGTCGGCAACCTGCTGCTCCCAATCCTCCGAATACATCTGGCATTGCATCACGATCACGCCATTGACCCAGTGGGTCACCAGGTTATTGGAAATCCTTATTCTGCCTGAATTCCATTCCATGGCAGGATTCACAACCTTGTCCTCTGATGTGGGATATACATCGTAAAGGGAACCTGTGGATGTTTTATCGAATACACCCGGGTCGTCAAAAACCTGGTATTCTGGTCCTGTAATATAGGGCCTTCTCCACTGAACTCCTTCCCGGGTTCTGTAAATAACTCCACTGTTTCCTTTTTCTTCGATTTTCCATTCGAATTTCAGATCAAAATCGGCAAAAGCCTCAACCGTCATCAGGTCATCTCCACCTTTTTTACCATCGCAGTAGATCGCATTTTCCTTTACGGTCCAGGACTTCGGAGCGTCTCCGTTATAGGCCTTCCATCCATCCAGGGTCTCACCGTTAAACAGGTTAATCCATCCCGTGGCAAACTCCTCCGGAGTCAGAGTATTCTCTTTTTCCTGGGAAAAAACAGTTAAGTGAAAAACCAAGAATGCTGAGATCATCAGTATGTGCTTCATAAGTATAAATTTTAGTTGATTTGAATATGATTTTAAGTTCAGAACGACCAGCCGTTATGATATGTATGCTTGATCCATTCGTTGCTCATTTCCAGTGCGTTTTGCTCTACCCATGACTGTGCCTGGCGCTCCACTTTCCTGGTAACAATATCGCTTGAGAATGGGGACAACTTCGCTGTCCTGATCGTCTCGGATGCGCCAATATTGCTGACTTTCATGTTTTCGCTGTCCCATTCCAGGGTTTTTTGAAGCGATTGCAACCTGACAGCCAGGTTGCCCATGACCACCATTTCATTGAACGGACCGGCATATCCAAAGTTAGATGATGGTACTCCATCATTCTTACAGCACTCCACGAAGTTCATTTCATGTCTTCCTCCACCCAGCGGATGATCCGGGATCCTGCCAAGATCCACTTTGGTCTGCGGCATAAACGCTTCCCCGTTCCTGTAGGTTTTCCAGTTAGCTCCATAGCTTTCCGCGATCAGTGTACCTTCGGTTCCTATGAACATAAACCCTCCTCCCGGCTTCATCGGGGCATCATTTGGCAGGTCATAGGGACGCGGAGGCATCAAACCTCCATCATACCAGGTGAGTTCCAGCTCCGGAAGTGCCTGGTAAGGCAGGTTCTTTCGTGCAGGAAACTTATAACTTACTTTGGAAGCTACCGGGGCGCTTTCAGTATTTACAAGCGAAGAACTGGCCTGGAAAGCGAAAGGGTGTCCCAGTTGAAGTGCGAAATTCGGAACATCGAGCAGGTGACATCCCATGTCACCCAGGGCACCCGTTCCAAAATCCCACCAGCCACGCCATATCCAGGGGTGGTATTCAGGATTATATCCACGCATTTCTGCCGGACCAATAAACAAATCCCAGTCCAGTGTTCGCGGAATTCTCACTACTTTATCAGGCTTTGGCATGCCCTGTCTCCAGATGGGCCTGTTCGTCCAAACATGTGCTTCCCGGATCACACCCAGGCAACCACTCTGAACAACTTCTGCAACTTCATACACCGTATCACTGGAGTGTCCTTCATTCCCCATCTGGGTAACCACACCCGCTTTTTTCGCCAGATCTGTAAGATACCGGGATTCCCACACAGAATGTGTCAGGGGTTTTTGAAGATAAACATGTTTTCCGAGTTCCATTGCTGCAGCTGCTGAAAGCGCATGCGTGTGATCAGGAGTAGCAATCACCACCGCATCAATGTCCTTCTGCTCATCGAACATTTTCCGAAAGTCCTGGTATTTTTTTGCATCAGGATACGTTTCGAACACCGGCTTCGCATAATCAAAGTCTACATCGCATAATGCTACAATGTTCTGCCCGACCATGTTTCTCAGGTTCACCTTTCCTTTTCCTCCCACACCTATTCCTGCTATATTCAGCCGGTCACTTGGAGGAGTATGACCAAGTCCGGAAACCGCAAAACTTGGAACAACAGTCAGGGCGAGTCCGCTTGCAGTGGCGTTTTTAATAAAATCTCTTCGTTGCATATGAATTGGTTTTAGTTGGTTGTTGGTTGATTGCCTCTCACAAATATAAATTAACATGAAAACGATTAAGAAAAAATTAATTCTGGATAAATATCCATGCAGGTAAACCAATAAATCAATAAAAATAAATCAATAATTATTACGGGACTTATAATTGAAACAATGGCAAATCAAATCAAAACTCAACGCTTAATCCAATAATTGACACCTGAATTCCTGCCTGTTAAGCATAATTTAATCCTTTTTTATATCCCTGAATCTATCTTTAATCAAGATTTAAATACAAATAACACTATGAATACGTTAATTAATAGACTTTCTGTACTGTTGTTGTTAGCATTGGTCCTTGCTAACGGTTGTGAACAGGATCAACCTGAGAAAAAACAGCCTGTGGACTATGTGAACCCATTTATCGGAACCATGGGCTCAGGCGAGCGAAAAAGTACAGATGGCAGGACCCATCCGGGTGCCTGCGTTCCTTTTGGCATGACCAAATGGATCCCTGCAAATATTGATGGTCCCAGCGATCCATACAAGTATGTGGAAGGAAGCAGACGAATGCGTCTATATCCGGAAATTATAAAAGAAGAAATATTCGGATTCAGGGGATCACATTATCCAAATGGTTCACACATGCGTGATTATGGAAGCTATGATTTTATGCCCATTGTTGGTAACCTGAAATTTACCACGGATGAGCGAGTATCAAAAATCAGTCATGAGAAAGAATCGGCCTCCCCGGGATACTATTCAGTGTTCCTGGAGGATCATAAAACACTTGCAGAGATAACCGCTACCGAAAGAAGTGGATATTTCAGGTTTTCATTTCCCGATACCAACCAGGTCCATATCATCACTGATACACGGATGGGTGATGGTTTTATTCAAATCGTGCCGGAAAAAAACCAGGTCATAGGCTACGGAGGCTATTCATTTTTCGGAAGGACCAAAGGATATTTCGTGGCGCAATTCAGCAAAGATTTTTCTTCCTGGGGTACATGGGATCAAGAGGTTTCGGAAAAGGCAAAAGAAGTAAGTGGTGAACATGTAAAATCATTTGTCAGTTTTGATACCAACGGAGAGGAAACGATCGAAGTTAAAATAGGAACCTCCTTTATAGATATTGAAACAGCGCTCGCCAACCTGGAAAATGAAATCGGCAGCAAGAAATTCGCAGAAGTCAAAAAAGAAGCCAGGGAAGCATGGAATGAAAAACTAAGCAGAATTGAAGTTCAGGGTGGAACCGAGGCGGATAAAATCAAATTCTATACATCACTCTACCTGGTCCATTTCGAACCCAGGATTTCTTCCAGTGGCGGGCGATACTACAGTGTTTTTGATGAAACAATTCATGAGACCGGGGAAGGATCTGAATTCTACAATGATTTCTCCCTGTGGGATACCTATCGCAATAAACATGCGCTCATGACCCTTCTTGAACCAAAGATTGAAGGCGATATGATGCAATCCCTCGTTAATATGTATAAACAAGGCGGATGGATTCCCAAATGGCCGAACCCTGGATATTCGAGTGTGATGATCGGGGCGCCGGCAACACCGGTTTTTGCTGATGCCTATTTGAAAGGAATCCGGAACTTTGACATAGAAACTGCTTATGAAGGTTTAGTAAAGAATCATACTGTTAAGCCTGATCCCAATGAGTTTAAGAACGGGATGAGATACAGGGGTATGGACGGAGTTGAAGACTATATGAAATATGGCTATGTTCCCTTTGATCTCCACAGCAGTTCTGCATCCAAGACTGTTGAAGCAGCATTTGCAGATTGGGCGTTGGCTCAACTGGCAAAAGAGTTGGGGAAGGAAGATGATTACGAATACTATCTTAAGAGATCCGGTAACTATAAGAACCTGATCGATACTGAGACAGGATATCTCAGGGCAAAAGACACTAAAGGAAACTGGATAGCGCCTTTCGATCCCATCTCAGAAGATGATTACCTGAACAATGGGCTGGATTGGAGACCCAGGGAAAACTACCCTTATATTACCGAAGGTACCCCCTTGCACTGGACCTGGCATGTAATGCATGATCCCCGGGGATTGATTCAACTGCTCGGGGGAAAAGAAAAGTTTACCGAGAAACTGGAGTTTTCCTTAATAAAAGGCGAACCTTACAATTTCGGCGAATGGAACCCATGGTTCAATCAATCTAATCAACCCGTAATGCATGCCGTGTATTTATTCAATGATGCGGGTGCGCCATGGAAAACACAGAAATGGATCAGGACCATCATGGAGAAATCCTATGGAACAGGACCCGACGGCATGGTCGGGAACGATGATGTCGGGACGATGTCGGCATGGTATGTATTCAGCGCGATGGGCTTTTACCCGGTCGCCCCTGGAGAGCTAAAATACTCCATGGGAAGCCCGGTTTTTGATAAAATCATCATTCACCTGCCGGAGTATCTCTATGGGGGGAAGGATTTCACGATCATTGCTGAAAACAATTCCCCGGAAAATAAATATATCCAGTCTGCAACTATCAACGGGGATTCGCTTAACAAGCCATGGATTGACCATACGACCATTAAAGAAGGCAGCACCCTTACACTGCAAATGGGAAACAACCCCAATAAGAATTGGGGGAACAGGTAATCGCATACCTGGTGCTTCCAAAAAATATTCAGCTCAGATTGATCTGTTCAAATGCTACATGATGAGCGGCAGGACTATTAATCGAGCTCTTTGATCCGTATGTTCCGGAAACTGTATACCTGGCCATCCTCTCCATGGTGCTGCAGGGCAATGTGACCTTTCGCATCCATATCGTCAGTATAATCTGTGCATAATACATCGTTAACATAGATGCGCAGCCGGGTGCCTTCTGCATGGATCCGGTATTTATTCCAGCCGTAACGCTTAAATGATCCTTCTGTCTTTTCGCGGAATGCATCTCCTGAAGGGGAATCATTGGGTTTCTGCGGATATAACCAGCCACGGCGTCCCTCATCGTAAAGTCCGCCCGACCAGGCACGGTCAGAAGCATCGACTTCCGCCTGGTAGCCCCATACTTTGTTAGGCTTCACATGGCACCTGAACATAAATCCCGAATTGGATTTACCTTCCGGCAATTTGACCTCTCCCTCAAAGATAAAGTCAGAATAAGTATCCTCAGTAACGAGAAAGAACTTTTTGTCGGCAACCAGGTGAATTTCACCATCCACCACTTCCGCTTCTCCCCAGTCATAAGGATTCATCCATCCATTGAGAGTTGATCCGTCGAAAAGATCCACCCATCCCGCTCCACTTTCCCGTGGGGATGAAAAATTAAAAGCTGAAAGAACAAGAATTGTTAAGACTAATGTTTTCATAATTAAATATTTATGAGTGTTTTGATAAGCATGAAATAATAACCGGTTTCTATAATGATGGTCGGTCGCACCGCAATTTCGCAAAAAATTCTGTTTATTCCCACTTGTGGCCTGTCGCTTTGATCATTTTCTACAGACGCCAGGGCTCCAGTTCCTCGCTTTTCCAAACGATTTCCCTTTTGCCTCCTGCATCTTCGCGAACTATCACCAGGCTTCTCCCGGCAGTAATCCCCAGCAAATAAGTACCCAGCTTTTCAATCTCCGGGGTTGTATAGGGTGTTGCTTCCACATTGCCGGGGGTACCACGATAGATCACCAGCTGTCCCCTTTCAAGGGCTACAAAATGCGGTGCACCATGGTCATTATGCATCATTGCTTTCCAAAGCATGCCCCTGGTATTTTCCGGGGAGCCATCATACAGGATCAGGCGGCCGTCATCCCGCAACCGGATAAAACACTCCAACCGGGGAAATTCAAAGACATCTTCATCGGTAAATATATCTCCCTCTTCGAGGATAACCTGGTGGATTTCATCCTGCCAGTCCATCGCCCGGTCTTCTGAAACAGATCCAATTGTAATTTGGATCTCCCGTTTACCGATGGTCCCGGTATGGTCCTCAGCAACTGCCATGAGCTCATACACTCCCGGTGCCAGCCCTTTCAGTAATGGATCGCTTGCCTCGCTCCATGTCATTGGCTTTCCCCTGTGCGGCTTTAATTTCAGACCGTTGAAGTACAGCATAATTTCCCTGATACCATCTGCGTCCTCGGCCACCAACTCTGCCCGCAGGTCGGTTCCTGCCGGCAATTCAATACCATCTGACAGGTTAGTAAAATGCACTTCGGGGGCATCTCCCTCCCGCCTGACGGTCTCAACCTCTTGCTCTACTTCTGATAAAATGCTTTCCCAATCCATATAACTGGTTCTTTGCATCAATTGAGACCTGTATTGCGATGAAACTATCGCTGTATATGCTTTCCATTCATCAACTGCATCTTCCAGGTGTGCAACGGCATCATCACTGAATTGTTTTTGCTGTGTGGTGACCCGAAACGCTGCCAGTTTGGCCGCACCACGCATTTTATCTGCATAATAGCGCCCCAGGTAAGCCATCGCCTCAATGTCATTTAACGTTTCGGTCAATTCTGCCTGTTCTGCAGCCTGTGCCCGCAAGTCCGGAATGAGTGCGAGTGCTCTTGCCGCATAAGTATCCAGTTGATCCGCTACCTGAAAGGGTGTGATTCCAGGTAACTGATCACCGTTCACAATGGCCTCTCCCCATTCCTGCACGGAGTGAATGCCAGATCCGATCATCGGCCAGAATGAAAAATTGTAGTCATCGATAGTAAGGAATCCTCTCCTGTCAATACATCCTTCAGGTGCAAGGTGTGCATCATTGGGACAGAAGGTGGCATTGTTGACCAGGGGTATAATTTCACCTGTGGCTGCCCAGGCATCATAAAGTTTCCCGGGATCAATACCCGGAAACCGATACCGCAGGTTCGCCTCCCAGTAATCCCGTCCAAGATTTGGATCATACGCAAGCTCTCCCCACATGCGGAAACGGTACCAGTGTTTATCGATCTCCAGTTTTCCGGATGTTTCCGGGTTTTTGGAAATAAATTCACGTCCCCAAACATATCCGTCTGACCCCATATAAAATCCTGCCATCACATCATGCGGCATCAATTGGATATAATCCCGCACATAATCCGGATTACCCCAGCGCAACACAAACATGTCATCGTTTCGCAGGTTGAGCCAGCTGCGAACCCAGTACTTCTCCACATCATCCCGAAACCAGCGGTCAAACAACTGTGGATGTCGGCCGGTATACATATGCCCGATCGCATATTTAAAACTGGTTTCAAATTTATCGGGAAAATCCTCAAATGCAGTTGTTATGGGTCCCAGTCCTGTCATATGCCGGCGAAAAATGAACCGGACATTCCGCTCTGGTTGCTGTTCAAGTACATCCATGATGCCCCGTCCATAGGTGTTGAAGAGAAAATTTTCGATCGAGTACTGGCCCGCAATATGATTATCCGCATTTTCTCCAGCAGTGACCCCAATACCGGCGATCTGGGGATAGGTCTTCAGGGCCTCACGGACACATTCCCTCATGTAATCATTTGTAACAGGGTTGGTCTGGTCAGGGGTAATACCGTGTTTACCGGTCGCACCAAAGGTCATGACATTCCAATGAAACAGGTAGATCTCAATCCCGCGATCCCCTGCATATTCAAATACCATTTGCCAGTATTTGATCTTATCTTCGATCGGGATCTTTTTGACCAATTCAATTGTTCCTGGTTTTTCGAGGTCCACATCCTGCAACCTGTTTTTGTGTTCTGATTTGAATACACCTTCGCTGACACGGTAAACATCATCAAGGGCTACTTCGGGAAAATCGTCCAGTTGGATGATGGAAGGGTAAGGATGTGTGCTCCAAAGGCTCAACACATTATAGCGGTAGCGTGCCAGGTCATCTAAATAGGCCTTCCAGAACTCAATATCCCAGACCGTTTCGATATTGTTCTGGGCATTGTCGCCAGTGTCATCGTATGAAGGGGTCCGGGCATCCCATGGAATATTGAATTTCATACCTCGTTTTCTTACAAAAGGCTCTTTTTTAACGTTTTCCACCGGTAATCCCAATCTGATCCGCTCAGCCAGTTCAATTCCACCGTACATTGCCCCATTTGCATCCGACCCGGTAATTTCAATGATCCCAGGTTGTACTAACAGGATTTCAAATGCTTCGGGCGAATCCCTGTCATGGCTGACGGACAGTGTTACATGGAGCGTTTGCTGTCCGGCTTCTGCAAGTGCACGTTCCAATTCGCCGGCAGCAAACGCCACCTGTGGAATACTTGCATCATATTCAACCTGGGCAATGATATGATAAGGCACCAGGATTCCTGAAAAAAGCACCGAGAACAAAAAATATATTGATTTCTTCATCATAGGGTAGGTATTTCCCATATCTTAATATTTCTACAGGCCGCAGTGAAGTTTTTATCTGCACCCACTTCCCTTCTTTTGCCCCGTGGATTTGCATGCCCTTTTGTGCTTGCTTCCTCTGAACCTTTAGCTCGGCGGAAGCCAAATTAAAATGCTCAATGATGAGGGTTTCATTCTGATAATTCTTTAATAACTTCAGGGTGCTGTCTTGCTGCGTATTCCTCCTCTGTGACCCAGCTCAGATCTTTCCAGTAATAAGTATCATTCATCTGAAGTGGTCCAACTGTTGTTCGTCCATTTAATACGATATCAATTGCTTTTTGCGTAAGCTCTGCAACAATTTCCGGATGTCTGGCAGCGACATCATTCTCCTCTGATGGATCATCGGATAAATTGAAAAGCGCTTTCTTATTACCGGCAATATGGAAGATTAATTTCCAGTTGCCTTCAGTGATCGCATAGTCACCCCTGTTTGAATGATTGATCAAAGGCAATCTGGCATGGTTTGTTGTTGGCTTTCGCAGCACATTGGCAAAGCTGTAACTATCCACTCCTCCATCTGCCGGTAATTCGGCACCAATGATTTCAGCAAATGTTGCCAGCAGATCAACCTGACCAACAATCCCATTCCAGGTTCGGCCCGGGCTCTTTACGCCATTTGGCCATTGAACGATAAAAGGAACACGATGTCCGCCCTCATAGATCGAACGTTTACCGTCCCTGTAAATGTAATTGCTAAAGTGTCCAAAATCGTCTATTCTTTCCCTCCATGAATTTTCCGGACCATTATCGCTGCTGAACACAACCAGGGTATTCTGATCCAATCCGGATTTCTCAAGGTAATCAAGGATTTGACCGACATGATGGTCCGTTTCTATGACAAACTCGCCATAAGCTCCGGCCTCGCCCTGACCATGAAAATCAGGTAAGGGACACACCGGGTAATGCGGAGAAGTATAGGCCAGGTAAAGAAAGAAAGGTTTGCCATTTTCAGCATCCGCCTTTTTCCCATTCATCCATTCAATAGCTTTGTCAGTGAAACGAGTCAGACATAAGCTATCCGCAAAATCCGGGGCCACCTCCATACCCCTTCTATTTAACAGCACTTTGGTTGCTTCCGGATTTTCCTGGTACGGTGGAATGATCCGGTAATCCACATGTCGTGCATTTGGTTTTTTCGCTGTATATAGTATAGGTGGCACTTTTGCATAGCGGCCTTCGAACCAGGCGAGGACTCCATAGTTTAATGATGCCGGTATGCCGTAGAAATATTCAAAACCTTTGTCCAGCGGCATATCCAAAACAGGCCTGCTCCAATCGCGATCCTCCGGGGTTCCGGGGAAGTCCATGCCGAGGTGCCACTTTCCAACCATTCCGGTATTGTATCCGTTGTCGCGCAACATCGAAGCCAGTGTCATGCGGTCATCGTTAATCAGGCACTCTGCTTCTGCTCCGAGTACCCCCCGCTTTTTTACGGTCCGCCAACAATAACGACCGGTCAGTAAACCATAGCGTGAGGGTGTACATACTGCATCAGCACTATGCGCATTTGTAAAAAGAATACCTCCTTTTGCCATGCGATCAAGATTAGGAGTTTCGAATTTTGCGTCCGGATTCAACAGGCTCATATCTCCAAACCCCTGGTCATCGGTGTAAATAACAATGATATTGGGCTTTTCAGGTAAATCACCGGTGCAGGAGTGCATCACAGCAGCAATGACAATAAAACCAAAAGTGCTAATTATGATTGTCTTATTTAATTTCATAACAGGTTAATCGTTGCTCATCCATGCAATCGTTTTGTTCTCCCCTTTACCTTGATAAACGGCAAGTCTTTTTTGATGCAGTAATTTCAAGTTTAAATGGACCCGTGTCTGATTCCAGGAAACCGGGTTATTTCTCATCTTCATCCAGCGCGCGTTTACCTTCAAAAGCGTTCCACTTCAACCGGTCTTCTGTTTTTCTGTCGGCTAAATATACCTCTGGATCATAATCCGGATTGGGCTTGGGAAAACGGGCCCGATAGGTTTCAAAGTAAGCCATCATCTCATCATAAAGCTCCTGGTGTTTTTCCGGGTATTCATCAGCGATGTTCACTACCTCTCCAGGATCTTTCGACAGGTCAAAAAGCATCGGAATTTCCGGTGATTCATAGAAATGAACTACTTTGTGTTTGCCTGAAATAATCGCTGAATGTGGTACAGAAGTACGATAGTGGGGATAATGAAAATAAAGATGACGGTTCAGGAACGCTTCACCAGGTGTTTCTCCTGAAATGTAATCTGCAAGGCTGACCCCGTCAATATTCTGAATTGCTTCCGGGAATCCGCCTGCCCAATCAACAAACGTGGGCAGGAAATCATAATTGATCACATTCCCTGCAAACACGGAACCGGATTCAATTCCCGGTCCTTTGACGATCATGGGCACCCTGATGCCACCATCCCAGTTCCACCATTTGGCTGCATGCAGTGGTTGTGTCAGTTCAGGATTGAGGTCCAGCTCGCTATGCCTGTAACCATTATCCCCTACCAATACAATATAAGTGTTATCAGCAATTCCAAGTTCTTCCAGCTTATCGAGCACAGCCCCGATCCTTCCATCCAGGTCCTCACCCATAGCGAGCCAGTTCGCAGGATCCCGCTTGCGCTGGATCGTCTCGGGATCCATATTGTTTCTTTTGTACCAGTCCTGGACTGCAGGGTGATTGACATACTTCTGCCGGGTCTCATTTAAACACTCCCTGCCCGCGTGCATGGCATAGTGAGAAATCTGGAGATAAAAAGGATTTCCCTGCTCCACCTGGTCCTCGATAAAGTCAATTCCCTTTTCCGTAATACTGAACATCAGTTTAGGATCAGAAAGATCTTCAGGCAATCTTCTTGGATTCGGTGCTCCCGGTGGCAGGTTGTTCCGAAGCGTGTTTCCTTCGCTATTTGTAGTCGGACCATCATGTACTGCATAGCCATGCAGTTCCGGATCGCTCCTCATATGCCATTTACCAACATGGGCACTTACATAACCATAGGGTTCCAATGCCTCCGGAATGGTAACCGATGCCGTATCAATTTCATAATCTGATACATTGGGTATCATCGGAAAATGCTGGTAACTGTTGCTGTTGTCATAATACGCATCCTCGTTGTTCCCGAGGAATACGGTAAAGCCACTGCGGACGACTGACTGACCGGTCTGAACACACACCCGTGCCGGGGAGCACTGCGGCGATCCGTATGCATTACTGAACTTCATCCCTTCCTCAGCAAGCTTTTCGATGTTAGGCATTTCCAATACTGGCATAAATGCATTCTGCATGGAATCAACCATTGGAACCGGAGACCCGTTCCATGCCCAGTCATCAATGTAAAACATTACGATATTGGGTCGTTCAACCGGTGGTGTCCCGCAGGAGGCAAAAACCAGGACCATGATAAGAATTGTGGATTTCAACAGATGCTTCAAAATTTTCATAATCAGGATAGTTTTTTCGTTTATAGGTTTATTCGTAATATGTCCGTTCGTTGTATATCCGTTCGTTGTATGTCCGTTCGTTGTATGTCCGTTCGTGATTTGTCCGTTCGTGATTTGTACGTTCGTGATTTGTACGTTCGTGATTTGTACGTTCGTATGATGTACGTTTGTGATATGTCCGTTCGTAATATACCGTTAGTTTTATATCCGTTAGTATTTTTTACTTATGTTGTAGAATTATAGTTTGGTTTGCGCCGCATGCAATCGCTCCCTGATAGCAAAGCATATGGTTTACATAAATTCTTTGATGTAGATATCCTTAAAGCGGATCTTTAATTCACTTTTCGCGTGCAACTGGAGCGCAATGCGTCCTTTCATACCGACATTGTATAGTTGATGCGCCTGGTTGTCCAGGATCCCTGTAAAATCTTCGTCACATACGATCAAACCATTCAATATGGTGATCATCCTGGTTCCCTGGCAGATGATCTTCATCTCATTCCACCCATCACCGTCCTCCGCATACTTAAATACGACCTCTTCGGGCCCCTGTTCTCTTTTTATTGCAGACCCCGGAGACGGTGGACAGATCCAGCCGCGGGCCTTCCTGGTCTCATCATAGATGAGTCCTGTCCGCCATGGTGCCGGGGGATGTATGTCGACCTGCGGGCCATCCAGCCATCCACCGCGCGGGGCACTTTCTGAGCGGTCATACCTGCTGCGCACCTGTACCCCGCTATTGCCTTTGCTCTCCCTGAATGCCTGTAACTTAAGCTGAAGCTCGAAGTCAGCATATTCCTTATCAGTGCATAACCAGATGTAATCATGATCCTGAGAACCGATGGAATTGCATTCAATGGTTCCATCCTTCACCCGCCAGAAATTCCTGTCCCTGTCCTTATCGACGGAAGCGACATGCCATCCTTCGAGTGAGGTTCCGTTAAAAAGCGACAGCTTTTTATTTACGGATGGATCACCCTTGAGAAAAGCTTTCAGTTTGGGAGCGAAATTTCCGTTCAAATCTCCAGTGGCCAGTACATAGGCCATTCCCCCATCAGATGCATCAAGGCCGTTTTCCTTGTGCTTCGCTGTGGCGCGGAACCTGGAATATAACCACCTGTATTCTTCACGATCGGCGGTCTTCATCCACTCCACCTGGTCCCAGCCGTCATATGCCCTGCCACCAAACTTGGTTCTTCCCTGCCCTGTAGTATAAAAGTATGTTGCGCCCAGGGCAACGCAATCATCTTTTCCATGCGAAGGAGAACCATCTTCAAGCTTCCACTTATCAGCCCGCTCATTGATCTCAGCATGTGATACCAGGATGCAATATTTCCGCTTTTCAGGATCCGCCCGTAATATTGCCTGGTAAGCCACCTCAAATGGTCCTGCCTGGACATACCAGAACTTACTGCCCGGGTGACTTTTATTGATTTCTTCCTTTGCATGTTCAATGGCAGCCTCCAACGCTCGTTGATCGTCGAAAAAGACCGCTTCATTAAAATTAAACCTCTTCGCGCCGCCAATCGTGCTTTCATAATTCTCGGCTTCCTTCCATTCCAGGCTGTTGTCCAGCCTGTTGTTGTAATCAAAATGAACCAGCTTATCGTGCCATCCCATTTTATCAAATATGGCAAGTGCCAGTGCAGTGGCACTCCAGTCATCGGGATCATGCATGTTGCCATCCGCACTCCAGCCGATACGGTCATTTTCACCCGGAAGTTGGGCGATGATCTCATTCAACCCTGAGATGATAATTACCAGGACCAATAACATTGTCCGCATCAGTATTTTTTCCTTTACCTGCTGACAACTTTTTGTAAATAAATTCAAATGTGGCATAGAGTCGTTTTCATTTATTACAGTGATAGATTTTTTCTTTCAAAAACGTTATAGTTCCCGGTTCTGAATTTCAACAACTCGATGCGGTTCATGCTTTTCCATCCACGCGATCAATTTCGCCTTCATCTTCTCCGCCTGGGTCCGGTTTAGTTCCGGTGAAACCGGTGATACAAGCAGGTTGCGCATTTCATTGGGATCATTCTCCAGGTCATAGAGTGCATCCAGGCTCTCCTGGTCTGCCTTTCCTGCGATCATCAGCTTCAGGTTCCCGCTCCTGATCATGTAATTTGGTTCATTTCTACCGGTGGAATAAGACACCACATCATGATCCACCGGTTTCCCTTCGATAAATGTCCGCAAACTTATTCCATCTGACCTGGGAGCAGGCTTATCCATGTAATCAAGTATAGTCGGACATACATCCATAGTGGATACAGGTGCATCCACCACTGTCCCGGCTTCGATACGCCCGGGAAAACGCATCAGTAATGGAACATGAACAGCTCCCTCGTAGAACATCGATTTAGAGTGGATCCCGTGGTCCCCGAGCATCTCACCGTGGTCAGATGTGAAAATTACAAGCGTGTTATCTGCCAGTCCCAGTTCATCCAGCTTGTCAAGAATCGTTCCGAGCCTGCGGTCTATTTCACTCACCATCCCATAGTAGATCGATCGCATATGCTGAATATTTTCCGGAACGCGATAGCGCCATTCATTTTCTCCATGCATCCTTCTCCTGTAAGGAGAGTCCGTCATGGGATCATCAATGGTTTCAGGTACCGGGATGGATTCCGGGGGATACATACTGTAAAAAGGTTCCTGCACTACCATGGGCGGATGTGGTGGATCAAAAGAGCAGGTTAGTGTAAAAGGACCCTCTTTCATTCGCTCCAGTGCATCCAGGGTCTGCTCTGTATTATATGCTGTGTAGGATATATCCGGTGGCAGATCAAGTTTTCCGTATTGCGTGGATTGCCTGGCCTGTAAATTATTCTTTGCCTCCGGGGATGCATCAGCCATGTCATAATTATAGTCTAGTTTTACAGGAGTATAGGGCCGGTGGTTTCTTCCTGAAAATAGCTCACCATCGCCGGGCTTTTTAGGTTCAACACCCTTGCTCACCAACCATTCCTTATAAACTGTAATAATATGCGGCACACCGTAATGATTTCCGATGGGATTCACTGTATTATCGTAGCAATCCGTGAACTGGTAGGGCGTGTGCCATTTGCCATAATATTCTGCCGCATAACCATGCTTTTTCAATATCCTGTCGAAGGTCGGCAGATCAGGCACATCTTCGTTCATGTAATCTCCATTGTTTTCCACTGTAGTATTTACAGAGGAACGGCCGGTTAGAAAAACAGCACGGGAGGGCACGCAGACCGGGTTGGCTGAGTAGGCATTTGTGAAGATGACCCCCTCCCGGGCGACACGATCCATATTGGGTGTCTCAATAATGGAATTGCCGGCACAGCCCATCGCATCAAAACGCTGCTGGTCGGTCATAATGAATAGCAGGTTGGGCTTGCTATCTTTCCCTTCTGACCCGACTTCACCCTCCTGTTTCGGAGTTGCTTCTATCGTTTGAAGCAGTGCCATAATGAATACAAGAAAAAATATTCCAAAGATCCATGTAGTATTACGTGTTCTCATCTATGTTGAATTTAATGCTATATCAATCATCCTAAAATCTATTCAGGATGATCTGTACCGAAAATTTCGCAGTTTTATTCCACATGAAAATTTCTCACCAGTAACGAATACAACGTCATTTGAAAACGATATTTCAACATCACGGTTTCTCATCTTCTTCCAGTGGACGTTTCCCTTCGAAAGGACCCCACATTTCCCGCCTGGTGTTTTTGTTCGCTTGCTTGTATACTTCTGGATCATAGTCCGGGTTGGGTTTGGGGATCCGGGCATTCACTTTTTCAAAATAGGCCATCATCTGGTCGTACATTTTCTGATGTAGATCGGGTTGATCCTTCGCTATATTGATCACTTCTGCTTCATCGGCAGCCAGGTCGAACAACATTGGTGTATCCGGTGCTTCATAAAAATGCATCACTTTCATAGAACCGGAGACCATCGCTGATATGGGCATGGAAGTGCGGTAATGCGGGTAATGAAAATATAGGTTGCGGTTACGGAAGCCCTCTGTCGTTTCCTCGCCTTCCAGGAGTCCAGCGAGGCTTACACCATCGATATCCTTTAAATTTTCCGGATTGCCGCCAGCCCATTCAAAGAATGTGGGGAGAAAATCATAATTGACCACATTGTCATTGCAAACTAATCCTGGTTCAATGCCTGGTCCCCTGACGATCATGGGAACGCGAATACCTCCCTGCCATACCCACCATTTGCCTCCATGCAGCGGTTGGGTCTGTCCAAGATCGGCATAAAAGAAGTGTCGATAACCATTGTCAGCAGTAAAGACAACATAGGTATTATCTTCGATGCCAAGTTCGCTGATCTTATCCAGGACAGCCCCGATCCTCCCATCAAGGTCCTCCCCCATGCCCATCCAGGTTGCAGGATCCCTGTGACTGCGCTGGATGGATTCGGCGGTCTCACCTACCTGCCGGTAATACTCCTGAATTTCGGGCATCCTTGCATATTTTTCCCTGGTTTCAGGCAAACATTCAAAACCGGCATGCATGGCATAATGCGATAATTGCAGGTAAAATGGCTTATTGGCCGCTACCTGGTCTTCCATAAAACCAATGGCTTTTTCCGTGATACTGAACATCAGCTTGGGATCATCAGGGATCTTGGAATTGCCCGGCTTATTGGTTGTATTTCCGTCATGGACATCATATCCTTCCTCCTCCGGGCTTCCCCGCATGTGCCATTTGCCGACATGTGCACATGCATAACCCAAAGGTTTTAAGGCTTCAGGAATAGTGACTGCATTTGAGTCAAGTGTCATGTCTGAAACACACGGCACCACAGGAAACTCGCTGTATTGTGGATTCGGGTCATAGTAATCCGATCCCCCGTCGTTCATAAAAACGGTAAATCCATTCCGGGGTGAGGATTGTCCTGTCTGCAATGCAGCTCTCGAGGGTGAACATTGGGGAGCCGCGGAATAGGCATTCCGGAATTTCATGCCCTGGGTGGCCAGTTGCTCCAGGTTGGTCATCTGCAGCAGGGGCATCATCGAATTTTCCATAGATGCATCCATGCGAATGGGTGTCCCGTTCCAGGCCCAATCGTCGATAAATATCAGGACAATGTTGGGTTGTTGTTCTGCATTTGCATTGCCCCGGGAATTACAACCATAGGCTGCGACAAGGACGAAAGCAATGGCAATGGTCTTCAAAAATTTCATAATCAATAGTTTATGTGTAATAATTTATTCATGTTTTACGTAATTCCACGTTTAATAGGTAACTCAGGGTATAATACGTCATTCCATTTTTAAAATGGGTTCCACGCTTCAATATACCTGGAGCGGACTGCTTCATCTTTAGTCTGCTATACTTCCCAAGTTAAAATAATATGTACAAAAAATGATTAATATGTGATTAATTGGTGCATGTCCCCGACACTTATCTTTCATATCTGAAATAGCGCTAATTTCTCCTGACTGATCACGAATTCATTGTTTTTGACGCACTACATAATACGGCATTCTGATCATGTGTTGGTCCAGCCCCGGATAAAGTGCTATTCCATGTTCTCCCATATCAAACGCAAAATAGTACGATATAGGGTAGCGGGTTTCCGTATAATCTGAAGGGATCTCCGCCCGGTACTGGTCGCCGTTCACCTCCATCCTTGTTCGCTGCCAGTCAACAGCCTGGTTCACATGCCGGTAATACAGTAAAACATTTTTAATTCTATTCCCTTCCGGTTTTACTGCAATCTGTATTACTTCACCTGGTTGAAACAGCTCCGCGGGTTGATGTTCACATGTAATCATTGGTCGGGACGGCGGATGATCAACGAATTGAATGGCCGTATTTATAAGGTCATTTTTAATGGACGGATTTTTTTTAAGAGTGTCCATTTCAAGGACTTTTTTCATGTTGGCAATGTCAACATCCATGGCCGGAATGCGATTGGCCCAGTGTCCCCTCAATTGCCATAATTCCCCAAATGAGATATCCTGAACATATATTGATTTTGCTTCCTCAGCCATTTCAGCCCAAACATCCCTTGCAAGAGAATATTTTTCAATGGCTTTTTTCAATGCTATTGTATCTCCGCTCTCTTCATACAGGTGCCATAGCACTGCACTTCGCATTTTGTCGGCAAAAAACCGGGCAATACCACACTGAATTTTAACGTCGGCCTCCATGCGGGGAAACTCCACATCAGTTGTATCACTTACAACCGACCTTGCTTTGTCAAGATTCTGAATTCCCGATTCGGCCAATTGGTCCAGCCACTGTGCCACTTCAAGCGGCGAATATTTTGCCAGGACAGTATCCTGTATCAATGCCCCCGCATATTCATTCATTTTTGAAAACAGCTGGGGATCAAACGGACTTACATTGCCAAAAACCGCCGGTTTGTCAGTATCCCTGTAGTTCGGACCAGGATTGCCTTCTGTTGTAACAATGGGTTGATTATTGTAGATCTCAGGCCAGTATACCTTGCAGTCTGCAGAAGGCCCGTGAGCGGTAGTGATTAATTTGAGCACACGGCTTGAACTGGCAAGTGCGATCTCAACATATGTTGCTGCATCCTGGAATTGTTTCCGCAGGAACCTTTGCCATACCTCAGGATCAGTGTCCGGATTATAGACCAGTCGTCCCCAAACCCTGTAGGTATAAAGAAACTTCTGAAAATCCCATTTTGGTTCCAGGGATGGGTCTGCGTATGCACATCTCCCTCCCGGGTAGCCTGTACCTCTGCGGCCTTTAAATGTAAGGGGATCCAGTCGCTCTACACCCAGGCTGCCACAGAAGTCTGAGATCCGTCCATACCCTGCTGCCAGGGCCGGATCGCCTGAAAGCAGCAGCCGCTGGGTGCCGGGCCATATCCGGTGAAGCACCTCCCAATTGCGATCTTCAGGCAGCAGGTCACCATAACCATATCGGGTGTATGTTCTGCTCTCCCTGAACACGCCGTATTCCGGTTCCACGAACTCCACCCTGCCCTTTTCCCGGCGCCGGATATCTGCCTGGTGGTAAGCAAGCCCCTGGTGCTCTCCCCAGTATTTTGGAGACGCACTTACTGGCATTCCCGTAGCAACGGCTGCTTCAATCTGTTCCTGCAAAATCTGCTTCCCGTGCATATCAATCCATACCGGCCTTCCGACCTCGGAAAAAGCATCAAACAGCACATCCCAGAATCCCTGTTCCCCCCGGGGAATACCGCTTTCATAATGTACCCGGAACGTTATACCGGAGATCGAGGGACAGGCATCCAGGATCATTGTCAGGGCATCCCTGCAATAGGGCGCGTGATTTTCATCAGTAAGGCCTATAATGGGATAATTTACATCCTCGCTGTTGGTCCAGTCCTTTCCATGCGACCACAATGCAAGCTGAAAATCGATCCCATGTAACACAGCCTCGTCGCTGATGAACTTCAGCATTTCAAGATTTGCGTCACGTTCACTATCCGGAAGATTCTCAGCATAGACGTCGTATCCCGGAACATCAACAAGAAATGGATACGCAAAAAAGAAATAGGAATCCGCGACGCCACGAGGCAGGTTATACCCCATCCCGAACGACAGGCTGAACCTATTTATACGTTGTGTCGCAAGTTCTGTAAAATATTGTCTCCAGAATTCTTTATCGTTAAACCAGGCCTTATCTTCAATATCACTCGTAAAGGTCCTGTAAATGCTTCTGACTCTGACCGCTGGTTGCTCAATGACTGGTTCCGGAACCTGCAGAGCCTCACCCGGAGTGTACCCGCAATTCAGGCGGTCCGCCAGTTCAAGCAACGCATACCCCAGTCCACGGGGATCACGACCACAGGCCAGGATTACATTTTTGCCCTCTAATGTTCCTTCAATCAACCCATTGGATTCAGGAACATCTGGAAACGATAATCCTTTGCTTTCCAACAATTCTACGGCTGTTTCCTGTTCGCTGCCCGCCACCAGGAGGATGGTCGCGCTTACAGGAACTTCAGCGACATTATTATACTTTTTAACCTTCACGCCCTGTACCTCAAGTACATCTCTGAGCTGCTCAATCGCCCATTCAGCCGACTGTGCTGAAGCAACATTGTCAGCCGGATCAGTAACAATGGCAACATTCTGTATTTTTTCACCAGTGCAAGCCCCGAAAAAGATAATAGTTACCAGTGCATAAAAGATGATTTTCAGGCTGAAAGCTTTCCTGTTTTTCAACGAACCTACCGGTTGATTTTTCATAATACGTCAGAATTAAGTAACTAAAGTTTCCTAGTTTCTAATTTATTGTATATCAATATGTTAATATTTT
>CAYOSB010000003.1:0-266 GCA_964406495.1 uncultured Bacteroidaceae bacterium
GGGGAATGTTTTCAGGACTGTAGTCAGCCGGTTTTCCATCGGGACCGGTGTACACTCGGAACATTGCAAAATCACCTGTATGGCGGGGCCACATCCAGTTGTCGGTGTCCGCACCAAATTTACCAATGGACTCCGGCGGTGCGCCCACCAACCGCACATCACGAAAGGTTTCAAGTACAAAGAGGAAATACCTGTTTCCTTCGAACATGGGCCTCACCTGCGCATCATAATGGGTTCCTTCGGTGGCTTCCCTGCGGATCTTGCCG
>CAYOSB010000003.1:276-6323 GCA_964406495.1 uncultured Bacteroidaceae bacterium
CGATCACGTCCCGCAATGTTGTTGCCCTGTCGTAGGGCTCCATATCATCCATCACATTTTCGAACACCTGGTCGGTAACCTCCTCCATTCTGACAAGGAAAGAGATGGTCTTGCCTTCATTGGGCAACTCTTCCTCCCGGGACATGGCCCAAAATCCATCTTTCAGGTAATCGCTTTCCACACTACTGTGATACTGAATTTCGCCGTATGCGCAATGATGATTGGTGAGCAGAAGTCCGTCTCCTGATACCAGCTCAGCGGTACAACTCCCATAGTCCAGTGCACCCACTGCATCCTTCAGGCTGGAATTGTTCACACTATAAATCTGCTCTGCTGTAAGTTCCAGGCCCATCTCCTTCATCTCATCCATATTTACCTGGTTGAGCAGGCTCAGCAGCCACATGCCTTCATCGGCACGGACATTCAACTGAAATGAAAGTAGAAATGCCAGTGTAATTGTCAATACTTTTTTCATTTTTCCATTTTTAAATTACTGAATGTACAAATGTCCTTCCAGGTTCAGTAACGGGTAAGTCAAAAGTTATTTTTCAATTTTTTGTGGTAAAACAAAAAACACAGTTCGACCGGGTTATGTTCGAACTGTATCCTCATTTTATAATAAGCGGTTACAAATATTAAAAAAAAGTTTTGTAATAAATACCTGTTGTGTTGTATAATATGAATCTGGGTGATCTGAGCCGGTTTTAAAATTACCAGGTAAAAACCGCCAGGCAACCTTCTCTTATTTAGTTCTGAAATCGATCATGAGCTGGTCATCGAGGAGCCTGAAAGATTTCCGGTGAGCGGAAACAACACCGTGTTCCATGATTGCCTGCCTGTGCCTGGGTGTCGGATATCCTTTGTTAGATGCCCAATCATACTGAGGGAATTGGGCATGAAGCTGCCTCATATGATCATCCCTGTATGTCTTCGCAAGAATCGAGGCCGCTGCAATTGAGTGGTATTTTCCATCTCCTCCGATGATGCACTTGTGGGGAATATTTTGGTAGGGACGAAACCTGTTGCCATCAATCAGCAAGTGAACAGGTTTCTGTACCAGTTGATCCAGTGCACGGTGCATGGCCAGAAAAGATGCATTCAAAATATTGATCTCGTCGATCTCTTCCGGTTCAACAGCGGCTACGGCCCATGCCACTGATTGGGATTCGATCTGTTCCCGCAAAATATTTCGCGTGTCATTTGTCAATTTTTTTGAGTCATCCAATCCATGAATACTTATAACCGGCGGAAGGATCACTGCCGCAGCAAACACCGGTCCCGCCAGGCAGCCCCGTCCGGCTTCATCACACCCGGCTTCGATCACGCCCTTTTTGAAATAAGGTTCAAGCATTATCCGTGTTTACCCTCGTAATAGTATTCCAGAGTTCCTTTGCAGTATTGTCCCAGCTGTAGCGCTTCCTTCGCACTTTGCCTTTCTCGATCAGGTGTTCGCGTAGTCCCTCTTCCCGCACGATCCGTATCATCCCGTCCCTGATGCTGCCAGGACTTTCAGGTTCGGCATAGATCGCTGCGTCACCTGCAATTTCGGGCAAACTGGTTACTTTTGATGCAACGACGGGAACATCACAATACATGGCTTCCACAAGGGGGATGCCAAATCCCTCGAAAAAGGGCACAAATGTAAGGGCCCAGGCCGAGGCCATAATATCGTTCAGATCTGCTGAATCCACCCTCCCGGTGAAGATCACATCCGACTTAAATTTCATTTTGTCCAACTGGTCCTCCATGGCTTTTGTGAGAAAAGTTTTCTTGCCGACAATGACCAGTTTGAAGGGATTTCGGTATTCCTCCCGGAACAATTCGAAAGCCCGCAACAGGTTCCTTATGTTCTTTCTTGGATGGATACTTCCAACAAAAATAAAATAGGGCACTCCCCCGGTGTACTTGTCCCGGACTTTCTGTGCAGTTTCCGGTACCACTGGAAAAAAATTCTTACTGGCTCCATTATATACCAGGTCAATCTTTTCCTCATCAATTTCATAGGTGTTGATGATGTCTCTCCTGGAGTATTCTGAAACTGTAGCCAGTCGTGCGGCAGCATGCGCATATTTGGGATAAAAATAGCGGTAGTATTTCCTGGAAATCCAGGGCAGGTCCCTGGGCCGGTGCTCGAAATTAATATCATGGATTACATTGCAGGCCGGTACCCCGGAATGCAGACTGATAAAACCGTCTGTCGACAGGAACAGGTCGGCTTCGATCTTCCGCAATAACCTGGGAATGCGCCATTCAAACCAGATATACCACAATATCGGATGACGTGTAGGGGGACCAAGGACCACTGGAACAACATTGTCACTGAATATCACCTCCTGCTTATAACTCCTGTCGAAAATAAAATAAAAGGTGTGCTCAGGATGATCATTCACGATCCTGCGCAACGTCTCGTATGTGAACCATCCGATACCATCTAGTTTACCAGGCATCAACAAGCGGGTATTTACCGCAATCTTCATCAGCAGCTACTTCTCTGTTTATATCGGAAAATATGGGGCGAACTTATTACATTTGTGTTGAAATAAAAAATATATTTGACAAGCAGGCCCGCCTGCAAAATAATACGTACATGGTTTGAAAAAAAAATTCCTCTCTAACCTGCTGTTGCTCGTAGTACTTAACCTGCTCATCAAACCTTTCTGGTTTTTTGGGATCGAAGTGGCAGTGCAGAACCGCGTAGGTGAAGAGATGTACGGATTCTATTTCTCCCTGTTTAATTTCGCATTTATCCTCAATATACTGCTGGACATGGGGATTACCAATTTTAATAACCGTGCAGTATCCAGGGATCCATCCAGGCTGAATGCCCATTTATCAGGCATCGTTCCTCTCAAATTCATTTTGAGCGTTTTCTATGCGATTATTGTTTTCACAACAGGTGCAATCATCGGCTACTCTGAATTACAGTTCAGGTTGCTTGCTGTGTTGGTACTCAACCAGTTCCTCTCTTCCTTCATCCTGTACCTCAGGTCCAATATCAGTGGGTTGCAATTGTTTCGGACCGACAGCCTGCTTTCGGTGCTCGACAGGTCGCTGATGATCCTGATTAACGGAATCCTGTTATGGTCATCCATTACAAGTGAGCCCTACCAAATCGAATGGTTTGTATACTCGCAGACTGTATCTTACTCGATCACACTTGCCATAGTCCTCGGGATTGTCCTGTTCCATTCCGGAAAAATAAGCCTGAACCTGGACAGGACCGTATACCTGAAGATCCTCCGCAAGAGCTACCCTTTTGCCATCCTGATCCTGTTGATGTCTTTCTTCAACCGGGTGGATTCGGTGATGATCGAGCGGCTGCTGACTGACGGCAAGGAACAGGCCGGGATATATGCGCAATCTTTCAGGGTACTTGATGCACTCTCACAGTTCGCTGTTTTGTTTGCCGGGTTATTGCTTCCCATGTTCAGCAGGATGCTCAAAACAGGAGAAAAAACAGAAGACCTGGTAAGAATCTCATCCTCATTGCTACTCGGTGTTGCTGTCGCTGTAGCCGTGGCCGGATTTTTCTTCAACGAGGAGATCATCGCGCTGATGTACCACGAAACCGCTTTGAATTCCCCGGCCATCTTCAGCATTCTCATGGGAGGATTTGTTTTTATCTCGTTGAGCTACATCTATGGTACGCTGCTGACCGCCAATCACAATCTCAAACAACTGAACCTCCTTGCAGGAGCCACCGTGGTGCTTAACATTACACTCAACCTGCTCCTTATTCCCGCATACAAGGCATATGGTGCGGCCATCGCCAGCATCGCTTCCCAGGCTTTCTATGCTATCGGACAGGTGATTGTGGCACACAGGATGATCCGCCTCGACCTTGGCCTTTCGGAATATGGAAAACTGCTGCTTTACGGAGTAATCATCCTGGTGGGTGGTGCAGCGTTGCACCGCTTGTTCAGCTGGGTCCCGGCCATCCTGTTGTTCGTCCTCTTTTCAGGCATCACTGCGATCCTCACCGGTGTAATCAGACCGCTTGAGATCCGCTCCATCTTCCGGGAAGAATAAACCAGCCAGTAAGAAGAAGGCACTGTACGCACCGACACCCATATTCCAATGATGGTGTTAGAATTTTGTTAATTCTTTCTGCCTGCCATTATACAGCTATGGCACAAACAATATGTATTTTTAGCGAAAATCATCTTGCTCAATGGCTGAAAACAAGGGGAAACGTGACGAGAAGTTGTTAAGGAACCACGCCTGGACGCTTCGCTTTAATCAAAGGGAAAAGGAGGCAATCGATCTCTACTGCCAGAAATACGGAATCACCAACAGGTCAAAATTCATACGTGAAATGATCCTGACAGAAGTGTTGAAACGTTTTGATGAAGATTACCCAACACTTTTCGAATTCGAAAAACCAAATCTTTTCTATCATAAATAATACTCACCGACGCGCATAACCACTACTGGACAGAGTCAGTCAGGGATGCCATGGTGAAATGATACAATGCAGCCTGGAGCAATCACGAAAGATCGCTTCTGCATATGTATCCGGCACCTGTTGTCATTCAGATCAGATGATCTCCAGGGAATAGATGATCGCCTCCAGCTGCCGGAGCTTGATCCTTTTCTTTTGATTCGGGTAATAGAGGTATCCTTCCACAGTAACAATACGCTGGCGATTTTCATCGAATAATGAATGACTCACAAAGGGACCACCCATAAATCCGTTCTCCAGTTCCCAAAGGCCGCGGGTTTCGACCAGTTCCTTGCCACTTTTCTTCACATCATAGAAGATGGGAGGATAGACCATGGAGGTGGTCATGTAAGACCCTTCCCTGGGCCCTTTCACATATTTTCTCACAAAATCATTGCGTTTTTGAAGGATTTTCCCCGATTGCAGGTCATCCTTGCTTGTGGCAGGATATTCGTACACCTGGATGACCTGGGAAAAATCAGGGGTTTCAATGGATACGGAACTAAAATTTTCAGTAAAGAAATCCACATTATACCCGCGCGGTATGGCCAGGCGTATGTGATGGTTTTCGGCCATCTTTTGCTGAATCTCCAGGTCCTTCGAATCTGCATAGCTGTCGGTGAGCCTCTGCCGGTCATATTGCACCAGGAAACCCTGTATTTGATCCATATTGTCAAGGACCAACTGCTGCAATTCTTTATTGCTCGGCGCTTCAAGTTGCACCAGGATCTGCGGCTTCGCCCACACATTTTTCCTGTAGCGAACAGCAGGTTCGTCAACTGATTCCTTGATGGTAACCAGCACAACGGACCGGTGGAACCTGAACATATTGTCAAATGATGAAGCGGTGATCTGTGTCACGTCGAATATGGGTTCACTCTGGGGCAATCCCGGAAATTCCTCCTGCAAAAGATCTTTCAGCAATTCACCGGTTTGCCCGTCCCATATATATTGATCCACCACAACCAGCACTTCACCGGCGCCGCCTGTGATATTGGGAAGAATCCTCCCCGAATCTCCGGTTTTTACAGTCGTGTCGCATCCTGCAACGACAAGGAACAGCGACGTGATGAACAGGGTAAGATATTTCATAATAGTCCTCATTTAATATATATAACGGTTCAATCGACCGGTAATTATATAAAAAAACCTGTCTCGTGAGAAACAGGTTTCGAAAATCGTTTTCAGCAGTTACTTCTTGGCATCTTCAAGTTTTTCATTTTCGGCCTCTTTATCCTTATCATCATCGTTGGTGGCTTTCTTGAATTCTTTCATTCCCTGCCCAATACCACGCATCAGTTCAGGAATTTTCTTTCCGCCAAATAACAACAGGAGTGCAATGACCACCAGCAGGATCTGCGACCATCCCGGCATACCTAATAACACGAAAGCTTCCATAGTATTTTTATTTAATTGAATTACAAAATTAGTGAATTATTTGAACCATGAAAATGGTTGGTGCATAATCCCACACGACATGGTCCTATTTATTGAATAAGCCGATCACATCATTCAGGTTTGCATACAGCAAAAGGGCAATCAGCAGCACCATTCCCACCAGTTGAGCATATTCCATAAATTTATCTCCCGGTTTTCTTCCTGATAT
>CAYOSB010000003.1:6333-23314 GCA_964406495.1 uncultured Bacteroidaceae bacterium
TCGTACATCAGGAACATTACATGTCCGCCATCCAGGGCAGGGATCGGAAGAAGGTTCATGATTGCCAGCATGATGGAAAGGAATGCAGTCAGGTTCCAGAAACTCTGCCAATCCCATGTTGCCGGGAAAATACTGCCGATGGTAATGAATCCGCCCAGGGATTCATGGGCTTTGTATTTTTTTGGTTTAAAGAGTTTTTCCAGGCTCTTGAGGTATTTGGTGGTTGTCTCATACCCCTTTTTCAGTCCCGCGGGAATGGATTCAAAAAAACTGTAATGGATTTCCACTTCATCATACACATTAAACAGAAACGCCGTATCCAATCTGGGAGCCACCCCGATCATTCCCTCCTCATTGCTGGTCATGGTAAATTCCATTTCTTTGCCATCACGAAGGGCTACAATAGAAATCGGTTGATCCTTTACATCTTTCATCTCCTCCTTGAACTGGTCCCAGAAGCGGATTTCTTTTCCGTTCAATGCCACAACCCTGTCGCCAGGCTTAAGGCCCGCTTCGTGCGCTGGATGATCGATAACCACCTCACTGACAACGAAAGGGATTCGCGGTACGATCATCACAGCCTCTTTGGAGAGCTGCGGCAGGATTCCCTGGTCTACATCTAGTGTCATCAACTGACCATCACGCTCTACTGTGATCTGCTGAACTTCATTCAGCCAGATATCACCTGGTATGTTTTCCCAACGCTCAACCTCCTCGCCATCCAGCCTCAGCACCCTGTCTCCGTTTTCAAGTCCCAGTTCCCCTGCCAGGCTGTCGACCATCACACCATATTCCAGGCTCTGATTAGGTACATATTTTTCTCCCCAGGTGTAAAATACCATGACATAGATCACCATGGCAAGCAGAAAGTTCACAAGTACGCCCCCCAGCATGATCAGCAAGCGTTGCCAGGCTTTCTTTGATCTGAATTCATAGGGCTGAGGAGGTTGCGCCATCTGCTCCTTGTCCATGGATTCATCAATCATTCCGCTGATCTTCACATATCCGCCCAATGGCAACCAACCGATACCGTAGACAGTATCTCCTATCTTCTTTTTAAACAGTGAAAACTTTATATCGAAAAAAAGGTAAAATTTCTCTACACGGGTCTTGAAAGCTCTTGCCAGGATGAAATGTCCCAATTCGTGCAACACGATCAGGATGGAAAGACTCAACAAAAACTGACCTAATTTCACTAAAAATTCCATTCTGTATATCTTATATTAACTGTTCTGCAATCTCTCTCGCAATGCGGTCCGAATACATCAGGTCCCCGATGCCGGGATGTTCGATATAGTCCGCTTGCGCCAGCGTTTTCTCAATAATATCCGGGATTCCCAGGAACCCGGTCCGCTCCTCCAGGAATGCTTCCACTGCTACTTCATTTGCTGCATTCATCAAACATGGTTGATTCCCTCCCCTTTCGAGGGCGCTGAAAGAAATTGCAAGGTTACGAAAAATTTTGTAATCGGGAGCCTGGAAATCAAGTTTTGGAAAATCTGCAAAACTGAAACGTTTGAAATCTGATTGAATACGTTCAGGAAAACCAAGTGCATACTGAATGGGCAGCCGCATATCCGGCAATCCCAACTGTGCTTTCAATGATCCGTCTCTGAACTGCACCAGGGAATGTATGATGGACTGGGGATGAACCACCACCTCGATCTGCCCAGGTGCCAGGTGAAAGAGCCATTTTGCTTCGATCACCTCCAGCCCTTTGTTCATCATGGTGGCCGAGTCAATGCTGATCTTAGGACCCATACACCAGTTGGGATGATCCAGGGCCTGTTGTGGCTTCACTTTCTCAAGGTCACGAAGTGTTGCATCCAGGAAGGGACCTCCAGATGCGGTAAGAATGATCTTCTCCACGGTATTTTCATACTCACCCACCAGGCACTGAAATATCGCCGAATGTTCCGAATCCACCGGTATGATCGGCACTTGTTTCTCCGCTGCGAGATCCATGATGATCTTTCCTGCAACGACCATGGTCTCTTTGTTGGCAAGGGCAATAGCCTTGCCTGCCTCTATCGCTGCAATGGTAGGCTTCAGACCTGCAAAACCAACCATGGCTGTCAGTACCATGTGCACCGATTCCATGGTTACTACCTGTTCAATCGCTTCAGGACCGCAATAGATCTTTACAGGGAGATGTGACAGTGCACGGGTCAGCTTCTCATAATGAGCTTCCCTGGAAATGACTATCACATTCGGCAAGAATTCAACGGTCTGCTGGATCAGTAAATCTACATTATTATGCGCTGTAAGCACCTCAACCTCAAATCGTTCAGGATTATTCTTTATTACTTCAAGCGCTTGAGTTCCAATGGACCCTGTGGACCCGAGTATCGCAATTCCTCGTTTCATCAACCTAGAAAACTATGTAATCTGTGGGATTCAGAGGCACTCCATTATGCCATAATTCGAAATGAAGATGGGGTCCCGTGGTAAGCTCGCCGGAATTCCCGACAATGGCGATCGCATCACCGGCCCGCACTTTTAGCCCTACACTCTTGAATAACTCTGCATTGTGTTTATAGACCGACATGATATTGTTGGCATGCTGTATTTGTATCACATACCCGGTCTCCAGCGTCCAGGTGGCCATGGTTATGGTTCCGTCCAGTGCAGCCTTCACAACCTCTTCCGGACCCGCAACAAGGTCAATACCAAAATGATTTTCAACGGGGTTGAAGGGGTTTGTGACAATTCCCTGAACAGGTGTAAAAAAATGAATATCATGCAAACCTTTACTTTCAGCAGGTTCATCCACTATACTGAGTCTGAACTGCTCTTCTGCTTCCACCTGCTGCCGAAGGAGTGAATCGTTGGCAGAGCGGGTAAATACCACCTCATCGCCTCCTGTCGTAGCAGTGGTATCATTCAGAAAATCCTCCGGCCGGTCACCGTTGACGATGCGGTTGATATTCATAAAATACTGATCCCGCATGACTAATTCACGCTCCAGGGAATCCAGCTTCATGGCGTTCTGCCTGATATTGTGGCTCATCATGGCATCGGGATAACCGGGGATAAGCTCACGAATGGGTGTGTATGCAATAGTAACATAAACGACGGCAACCAGGAGCACCACAAGAAGACCGACGATCGAAATGATGTTCAACCGGGAGAGCCTGATGAATCCCACCTCTTCAAAAGACTCCTCGTTCAGTACCACGAGACGGTATTTGTGTAACAGTTTGCGCCACCGTCCTCTTTTTTTCTCGTTGGATGTTTCCATGACGAAATATAATGAAAGGCAAAGATAATAAAGATAGTTGAGAGTTATGCGATTATCGTACGCTGCCTGAAGGTGTCAGGACCTGATCATGCAGCTACCCGGTATTGCACCCGTCAGGTGGTAAAATCAAACAATGACAGGATGTCCGACCTGATGTAGGCCTGTCCTTCCGGACTGAGCAGGTATGATTCCCTGAAAGATGCTTCTCCCTCATCGTGAAACAGTTCCATATGGATCAGTGTCCATGGTCTGAATTTTGCCATCTTGTCTTCAGACGATCCTCCATTCAGTTGCTGCATAAACTCACCAAGTCCGGTCGTCATCCCCGCATACAGCTTTTTATGGGATGGTGAATAAAGTACGTATACTTTGTATAGCATTGTTAAAGTGGTTTCGGTCCAAAAATACCGATTAATGTATCACCATCTCATGAAGCCTGCAGTAAGATGCTCAGATTTTGATCAATGGTGGCCTGATGAGTGTTAACTGGCCTCAACAGGCATATAATTTTTAAATGCAGCCGATGGAAAGTTCCGGATTGGAATTAAAATTAAAAATCCGCTATCTTCAGACAAAAATTTCAGCATGTCACACGGTAGATTTGACAACCCGGTGGTTGCGACCATGACGGGAATCCTTGATCTGTTCAGGAAACAAAAATTATCGGACCGGTTGAGCGACCGGGACAGGATCGATGGCAAAACATGTATTGTCACCGGGGCCAATTCAGGACTGGGTTTCGCGGTGGCTGTGGATCTTGCAAAAAGAGGAGGTAACGTGATCATGGCCTGCAGGAGGCAAATCCCTGAAGCCGGGGAGAAAGTCAGAAAGGCTTCCGGTTCTGAGCGTGTACGGATGGTTCACCTTGACCTGGGGGAAATCAAATCCATACATACCTTTTGCAATACACTCAAAGAGGAAGGCGTAAGGTGTGATCTGCTGATCCTGAATGCCGGGGTTGCCACACCGAAGGCCCGGAAGACCAGTGCGGGGCTGGACGAGATCTTCCAGGTGAACTACCTCTCCAATTTCATCCTGCTGCAACTGATGCTGCAAAACGGAACCCTGCCCAACCAAAGTTGTAATGGCAGCAATGGACCGGACAGCACCCTGGCCTACCATTCATCAAATGGAGCCGATGGATCGAACGGCACCCTGTCCCAACAGTCATCTGATGGAGCCATTGGATCGGACGACACGCTGTCTCACAATTTTACTAATGACTCCGCGGGATCGGACGGTACACCTCGCGACCGGGCTTCCAATGGCACTGAACGACAAGCAGGTTCGGTTCCCAGGGTAGTGTTTATCTCCTCCGACTCCCACCAGGGCGCTTCCGCTATCGACCACGATGAATTTGGGAAATATTTTGAGTACGGCATCAAAAAGGGCATGAACAATTACAGTTATTACAAACTGGTATTGAATACGATGGTTGTTGAATTCTCCAGGCGGATCAATATAAACGGAACAGATGTCTCCATGAATGTGATCTGTCCCGGACCGGTGAATACAAATATCATCCGCAGTGCGCCGTGGATCGTCAGGGTCATCCTCCGCGCGATCTTCTCCATAACATTTCAATCGCCGGAGAAAGCTGCCCGGGCAGTAGTGTATATGGCTGTATCCCCCGATTATGAAGGAGAAACAGGGCAATACCTTCATATGTTCAACGAAAAGAAAATGGATGAGAAGGTGTATGATCCGGCTGAAGGAAAAAAACTGTGGGAACACTCTGCTGAAGTATGGAGAGGAGTTGATCCGGATGCTGCGTTGTGCACCAGGATTTGAACGCAGTCTGCAACATTCAACCTGGCTTAACTGAAAGATCCGGCCTGCCAGCACCCGTGCGGGTAAGCAAAACCATAAAAAAACAAGCGCTTTGCTGGGAATATCTATATGAAATGATAATTTAGTTGACTGAAAACGAATCAACTGGGAAATACCTGGAAGGCAGCAACACGATCATAACAGCGAATCCGAACATGATACGAATCATCCAATTCCAACTTTTTGCCATATTGTTCGCATTGGCCACAGCATGTGCCAACCGAACTTCTGAAGAACCAGTTACCACTGCGCCCGCAGAACCCCGTGTGATGGGTGTGAGTGTATGGGACAGGATCTCAAGCCGAAGCGAACCCAGGAGGTCTTCATCTTCAACAACACTGCTAAGCCTGGGAGAAAGTTTCTTGTACCTGGATAGTTCAGCCATTGACTCGGCCTATAACAATACAAAATTTCTGAAGGTCCGGTTGTCAGATTCCTCGGTCGTATGGGTGTATGGTTTTGCCAGTGTATTGAACGCAAAACCAGGGGTAATTACGAAAAATGTTCCGCTCTATTTGCGGCCCGACCTGCTTACCATCACCGATAGTGAATTAAAGGCTATGGAGATTGTTGCTGTCACTGAGGAGTGGGACAACTGGATCAGGGTGGTGAATGAGAAAAAAGAGAATGTCGGATGGATCAAAAATGATTTCATCACCTACAATACGATTGACCTGGCCTTTGCTCTGCTGGCCAAACGAAAGCTGAATGAAGATGACCGGGAGCAAAAAATCAACGCTCTCGAAGACCTGCTCGGGAACAATCCATATCCCAATTCAATATTTATTCCCGAAATAAGGGAAAAACTGGATGCTGAAAAAGAATTGCTGAGGGAAGAAGAAGAAAAGAGGGACCGGGACCGGGAAGATCAGAACCGAAGAAGAAGAAACAATTAACACAGTTCGATAATTGCATCCATTGGTCCAGGATCACTTTATATGTTCCGGGGCGCGGCTATGATCTAA
Source organism: uncultured Bacteroidaceae bacterium (assembly GCA_964406495.1). Taxonomy (GTDB): domain Bacteria; phylum Bacteroidota; class Bacteroidia; order Bacteroidales; genus M55B112. The sequence continues at coordinate 12,370 of CAYOSB010000003.1, forward strand.
AATAATATCCTCCAGGTGTGGAAAAGTCAGAAAAGCAAGCGGTAAACAGACTCAGAAAAGTGGTCCGGATCACCATGCTTGTGGCAGCAGGTATTGTTCTGTTTTTCGGCGCGCTGTTCCTGGCGGTATACCTTGGGATTTTCGGCCGCCTGGAAACGGTCGAAGAACTGGAGAATATCCAGAATTACCTTGCATCTGAAGTCTATTCAAATGAAAAAGTCCTGCTGGGAAAATACTATTTCCAGGACCGGACCAACACGCGATATGAAGACCTGCCAGGACATCTCATTGATGCGCTGATCGCCACGGAAGATGCAAGATTTTACACCCATCATGGCATTGACAGGAAGAGTTCCCTGCGGGTCATCATTAAATCTTTATTATTCAGGGATAAAAGTGCAGGGGGCGGAAGCACCATCCATCAGCAGCTGGCCAGGAACCTGTTCCCACGTAAGCAGCATTCCATACTGACCATGCCCGTGAACAAGTTCCGGGAAATGACCATAGGTGTGCGACTTCATAAAGCCTATTCAAAAAAGGAGATCCTGGAGTTGTACCTGAATACTGTGTCGTTCGGGGAAAACACCTATGGCATTGAAACAGCAGCTAAACGGTTTTTCAACAAATTGCCACGTGAACTGCGAACCGAAGAATCAGCCCTGCTCATCGGTATGCTGAAGGGAACATCTGTCTATCATCCAGTGCACCATCCCGAAAGAGCCAGGTCCAGGAGGAACCTGGTGCTGTCACAAATGGTCCGTTACCAGTACCTGGATACAATCCTGGTTGATTCACTATACAATTTGCCCCTGGAACTGGATTATGTCAGGCTTTCACATAACGAAGGTTTGGCTCCCTATTTCAGGGAATATCTGCGCCAGGAGCTACACAGGTGGGCAGAGGAACATCCTGAAGAGGATGGTTCCCGGTACAATATCTACACAGATGGATTAAAGATTTATACCACCATCAATGCCGACTTGCAGCGATATGCCGAAGAAGCCATCAACACGCAAATGAAACACCTCCAGGGTATTTTCAACCGGCAATGGAGCAACAGGGATCCGCTGGATGGCCATTCTTCCTATGTAATGAGACAGCTTAAGAACACCAGGCGGTACGCAAGCCTGAGAGAACGCGGATGGCCGGAGGAGGAAATTATTCAGTCAATGCGCGTTCCTCAACAGATGGAAATATTTACCTGGAATGGAATGAAAGAAGTGGAAATTTCTCCCTTTGATTCCGTGGTTCATTACCTTAAATTCCTCCATGCCGGATTGCTTTCTATGGAAGCAAGCACCGGGTATGTGCGTGCATGGGTGGGCGGGATCAATTCCCGGTTTTTTAAATACGACCATGTCATTGCGAAGCGACAGCCCGGATCAACTTTCAAACCAATTATCTATGCAGCGGCGCTCCGGAATGGTCGTGATCCATGTTCCTTCATAGCCAATGATTCTGTCACGTACGAGGAATACAACGGCTGGACTCCCGGGAATTCATCAGGCGGATATGGAGGCTATTACTCCATGAAAGGCGCGTTAACGCATTCGGTCAACACGATTAGCGTTAAATTATTGAAAGAAACGGGCATCGATGAAGTCACCAGGTTTTCAAAGGAACTGGGAATAAAAGGCGACCTGCCGCAAGTCCTATCCCTGGCATTAGGCACGGGCGATGTTTCTCTTCTGGAAATGGTAGGTGCCTACAGTGTCTTCCTGAACAATGGCCGCACTGCTGCACCGGTCTGCCTGAAGCGCATCGAAGACAGATATGGAAATATCCTGTATGAACAGGATCCTGTCCTTTCGGACCGGGTCATCGCTCCGGGACATGCCATGATGATGACAGAAATGTTGAAGAATGTTGTGGATCAGGGCACAGCTTCCTCCTTACGCACGTTGTACGGATTTACAAACGAAATCGCGGGCAAGACAGGAACAACCCAGGACTATACTGACGGCTGGTTCATCGGGTATACTCCCGTGCTGGTAACGGGAGTGTGGATCGGCGGCGATCATCCCAACGTGCGGTTCAGATACGGTGGGTATGGCCAGGGTGCTGTAGCTGCCCTTCCCGTCTGGGCCAGGTACATGCAAAAAATCTACCGTGACCCATTATACCGCTACTCTAAAAACCTCTCCTTCGAGGTACCGGAATGGGTGCAATCCGAATTGGATTGTGCAGATTACCGGGAGCACATGAGCAGAAGATCCCGGAAACGACGTAAGAGATGAAATCATTCATTAAAAGCAGCAGATCCCACAAGGAGAAAAATCAAAACTTTCGCCCTACCATGTGCCCGTAGCAATGCTAATTGCTCGTATTTTACTATCTTGAGCAATTCAAACAGGTATACCCAGGATTGAAAATATGGAACCATAACTTTTCAATTCAGTAAGCCAGACAATTAAACAAAAGAATTATGGATATCGGTAAAAAAATAAATTTCATCGCACTGTTAATCATTGGTTGTCATTTTTCCATAGCCGCAGATGCGCAGAACGCAACACAGTCAGATGAGCATCCAAATGTGATCATGTTTGCCACTGATGACCTGAACAATTGGGTAAATCCACTGGGGTATGAACAGGCAAAAACCCCCAACCTCGACCGCCTCGCTGCCATGGGAATCACCTTTACAAACGCCCACGCACCAGCTGCGTACTGTGCACCCTCCCGGAGTGCAATATGGTCCGGGCTCCATGCTTCTTCAACAGGTTGCTACAATGATGAACTCTATTTTTACGATATGCCGGAACTGGTGTCGATGCAGACAGCCTTCGACCAGGCAGGCTATAGAACCTATGGTGCCGGAAAATTATATCACCACAGGGCCGGGTCATTTGACACACGGGGCTGGGATGAATATTTTTCACGCAGCCAGGAAATCAGGGACTGGGGCTATGAGATGGGGTACCGCGGCAGCGATGTGCCCTGGCCGGATCCACGGCCCTATAGCCCGGTTTATACAGATCCCCGAAGTAATCGTTACCTGGAACCCGGAGAAACCATGAGCTATGGTGCGTTCCTGGAATGGGGTCCGATTGCGCCCGAAAAGGCGGAGCAAATTCCCGATGCCGTTCGCACCAATTGGGTGGTCGATCTTTTGGGACAGGAACACACCGATCCCTTCTTCATAGCATTGGGATTATACAGTCCGCATTTCCCCAACTATGCCCCGCAAAAATTTTTTGATATGTATAACAGGGATTCTATCGAGGTCCCTTATCTCTATGCAGATGACCTGGATGACCTGCCCGATCATATCCGGACCAGGATGACCAACCGGCTAAACATCCAGGCCAACCTGGAATTACTCGACGCCGTGGAAGATGCCGTAATGGGGTACCTGGCCTGTGTCTCTTTTGCAGATGCCATGCTGGGACGCGTCCTGGATGCACTGGAAGCGAGTGCATATAGTGACAACACCATAGTACTATTCTGGAGTGACCAGGGATACCACCATGGCGAAAAGGGCCAATGGGGCAAACACACGCTCTGGCAGGAAACCTCGCATGTGCCGTTCATTTTTGCAGGGAACGGACTGCCAGAAAACAAGACCGTGGAGACCACGGTCAGCCTGATCGATATGTATCCTACATTAATCGAACTGTGCAATCTTCCCGCACAACACCAGATGGATGGAGTCTCGCTGGTAACGGCACTCACCGATCCTGCGTCGGCAACCGACAGGAACGTTTTTATGGCGTACATGGAACGAGGAGGGTATGCACTGATCAACAGTGACTACCGGTACATTCAATATCATGATGGCTCGGAAGAGTTCTATGATCTGAACAACGATCCGAACGAATGGTACAACCTGGCTTCTGATGAAAGCTACAGGTCCATTATCAATGAAATGAAGCAGTCAGCCCCGGCTGAATTCCAGGAACCAGCTACCCCGCGAAGCGCGCTGAACCTTGTGATCAAAGACAATACGTTTTACTGGGAACCAAAAGGTACGAGTAAACCTGCATCTTTTCTCAATTGCTCGATTACATTCACGAATCCCATCCGACAGCAGGGGATCTCATTTGAAGAGAACATCTACCGCGACAGCGTCTCTTTTACTGAACAGGCAAGCCAGGGAGGAAAAGAATGCCGTTATATTCCGGCAGGTAACTTCTGCTATTTTGATGTGGACGACCAATACATTCATTCATCCGACAATGCACTGACATTCCAAATTACATACTTCGATGATGCAAATGGCAATATTGAACTCCACTATACAGCCAGGGGTTCCATAGAAAAAAACATTTCAATCGCGAAAACCAATACCAGCAAGTGGGTGACAAAAACGATCATGGTTACGGATGCAGCATTGAATAATCAACTGGACTACGCGGCTGATTTCAGGATTACAGGTGAAGCTTACATACGATCAGTCAGCATTGACAGGCCTGCCCCTTCGGATGTATCTGTAGATTTCGGCGATCAGATTATTGAAAAGGGGATGACGTTTCTCATAGGCACCGATCCCACAAAAGAAACCTATACTGAGAAGGTAACAGTTGGGGGGTATCCGTGTCGCCTGATTTCCTGGAACGATAAAAGGAAATATGGTTACTTCGATGTTGATGACGCTATCATCAAACCCTCAGACAATGGGCTGACTTTCGAAATCACCTATTATGACAAGGGCACAAACCCACTGAATATACAATACAACGCGATCAGCGAAAACTACAAAAGGATCGAGTTCCCCAGGACGAATACCAACACGTGGATAACCAAAAGCTTCAGTGTATCGGATGCCGCCCTGGACAATCAACAAAACAACCAGTGCGATTTCAGGGTGATGGGAGAAGCACATATTCGCAGGGTGGCTGTCAGGCTTGGGATTGAAGATCCTGAAATACCGGAAATTCCCGTGGAATATGTTACGCCACGGGAGCCTGAAGAACCATCTGGTGCAGGTCATCGCGGCGTGAATCATCCCGGGGTTGAGATAGGATATGATCAGGGATTTTTACGCGTTACTGTTCCCGAAGAAATGATCAGCTCGGAGTTGAAGATCTACAATTGCCTGGGGGAGGTTATATACTCCAGCTTGTTGCAAAGTACTGAACAATGGTTGTATGTATCTTTAGATCCGAATCTCTACATCGCAGTTATAGGTGGCGGAAACAAAAACATCAGCAGAAAAATTGTTATTCCATGATATTTAACCTAAGCCAAAAGTTATGAAACGCATGCTATTCCCTTTGTTAATCCTTTTGAGCATTACATCATGCAATAAAAAGGAGCCATTGTTCAATGGTGAAAATCTGGATGGATGGACCATCTACCTGGAAGATCAGACGATTGACCCTGATGAATTTTTCTATGTAAATGACGGGATGATCGAAACCGTCGGGGTACCGCTGGGTTACCTGAGAACCAATAAAGAATACACCAATTATCATTTGCACGTGGAATGGAGGTATCCGGAGGAACCAACAAACAGCGGTGTATTCGTTCATGTCAGTGGAGACGATGTAATCTGGCCCGCACACTTCCAGGGGCAGTTGAAACATGAAAATGCAGGTGATTTTATTGTACATGGTATTGGAGAATCCGCCACGTTGAGGGATACCACATATACTTCAAGCCAGGACAATAAGCCGGTCATTCCGAAGCTGCATCCCTCAAATGAACATCCCGCCGGTGAGTGGAACAGTTATGATATCATTTGTGACGGAAACACCATCGAGTTACAGGTGAATGGACTCCTTCAGAATGTGGCACTGGATTGTTCACTGACTGAAGGCCATATCGGGTTACAGGCGGAGGGTTCAAAGATCCAGTTCAGGAATATCTGGGTAAAGCCCCTCTGATCAACAATGACAAGCAGGGCTTGAACATCCGGCAATTTTTTATCGGATTCATGTGCATCCATATTTAGATGAATTTTAATACTGATTCATTATGAAGAAAAACAGATGCCTGGTTTCTGGAATTCTATTCCTGGCAATGACCGCCTGGCTTACAGTTGCAGGTGCTGAGATTACAGCTACTGGAGGTGCAAGTGCTAATGGTGAAGCTATTGATGGTGAAGCTGCAGGTATTACAGCCCAGAAACCTGTTGTTGCCGCAGTAGTCTGGGATGATCGTGCAAAGGAGGGTGAGGACCTTGGGGAAATCAGGATATACCAGCTGGGAGATGATCCCGTACCCGGGCTGCAGGTAAAGGTACGTTATGAAGGAACTGCAAAAAACGGATATGATTACAGGTGTTATTCGAACGAATTGGAGGTTGACAGGTACAGGAAAATAGGGGTCCGCCCGATCCTTGATGGTATTGTGGAAGGCCCCGAACTGGTCACAGTCACGATCCTCGAAGATGATGCCTACGAAATTGATCCGGAGCATACCCATGCTTCGGTGGTTATCCAGGACGGAGATCTCCCGGATGTTGATTTTGCAGCCCCCTCTTCAATCTATAATGAGGCGAAGGAAAATGCTGAAGTAGGCGTCGTTCTCTCAAGGACCTGGGACGAGGACATCGTAATAGAATATACAACAAAGGGGGTTCTGGCCAGGGAAGGCGAAGATTTCGTATTTGATTCGCACATACTGATTATCCCTGCAGGGGAAAGAACTGCCACCATCAAATTCAGGGTAATGGATGATGACGTTCCTGAGGATGAAGAAACCGTGATAATCAGGTTGCTGAATGCAACCCAGGCAAATATTGCCACCGTTGAATCGCATTATTATGCCATCAGGAATGATGACGGGGAACCTGCGCGCAGTGAGATGTACGACAGGATAATGGGTACCCTCATTGGGTTCAGGGCCGGATGCTCCATGGGGGCCTTTACCGAATACAACTGGTCCCAGCAGCGGATCAAAGAGATATTCGGTCATGTGGACTCTTTTCACCCATTCAAACATTACGGAGATACATGGACGCATCCTGCCGGTGCCACGGAAGATGGTGGTGAAAGGCATAAACTATTGTGCACCGCGATCATGGAAAAGCAGGACAGGATCGGGTACCGGGAATTGAAGGAGGTATGGCTGCGCGACTGCGAAATGGAGGATATGTACCATATGACCCAGAATTACGACCGGGTATTGTATGCCTTTGCCAGGTGGGGCGTGGAACCTGCCGACATGCCCATCACTGCATTCGGAAAGCCGGAGGACCTGGGCGAGCATATCCATTTAACTGCCAGGACATTCCAGGCCATTCCCTGTATCAACGCCGGTGACCCGCAAAATGCGATCACAGATATGAGGGAGATGGGAAAGCTTTATTACGAAGATCCGGAAGACGATGCCTTCGGATGGGGAGCAGTATATAATGCTGCTGTGGCGATAGCCATGCTCCCGGGTGCCACCGTGGAATCTGTCATTGAAGGGGCCCTGGTATTTGCCAGTCCGGAAATCGAAGAAGAGATCAGGTATGTACTCAGTATCACCGATAAATATGAGGATCCCATGAACCGGCAGCTGTGGCAGGAACTGACTGATGTGTATATGGATCCGGACAGTAAATACAATGCCTTCAAAAGAATTGAAAAATACCCTAATTCAAGCATTTACGAAAATGTGGGCTACGCCTTCGCCTTGTTCAAAGCCACACAGGGAAATGTGAAGCAGAGCGTCATCATCGCGACGAACCGTGGTTACGATACAGATTGTACAGCGGCCAGTGCAGGGGCGCTTTGCGGCGCACTTACAGGCACGTCCACAATTCCTGCGGGTTGGATGGAGCAGCTTGATTCCGGCATTGCAAATAATCCCTACACCAATGCACACTTTACCAATAAAGCCACTGCAGACGGCCTTTACCGGGCCTTGCAGAATAAAGTGCGGAGAATGGAGAAAGAAGCAAATTCTTTGAACAGGAATTCAGAAAAAAAACAAGCACTTGATGCATATGTCAGCCTGATGCGAAATACTGGTGTCATTCAATAGTCGGTTCCTGCATAAAAACCGCCGGATATCCACACCAATTTAATTGTGCATGGGCCATATTTATTGTTCACCTGGGCAGATCATGAAACAATACATTCTTACAGGCAACGTTTAAAAATTAACAAGATTCAACATCATGCGCATGCGAAACAAAATAAAGAACAAGATGAACCTGTATGCAACTGCAAAAGTTGCCGCGGTAACATTGGTGCTCGTTTTTATCATTGGATGTGAAAAGACAGGCACTTCAAAATACGATCCTCCGGAAGACCATACAATCAGCAAAGACGGATTCTTGCACAAAAGCGGGCTTAATGAGCCACTGACGAATTGTATGAGTTGTCATGGTGATGACCTAAGAGGCGGGACCACAGGAGTATCATGTTATGAATGCCATGGAAAGGAATGGTAGCCGTTCATGGCGAAACCAGGATCATCGGCTCTGAATTATTAGGAAGTGCCTCATGCTTCTATGTTCCTTGCTCTGATCATTGTATATATAACGACCAGTCCGAGCAGGGCTACAAATGCCGACAGGTAGTAGACACCATTGATGTCGCCATGCGTAAAACCAATTCCGATAACCAGCGGTCCCAGGGTTTGTCCGATTCTGAGTACCATCCCATTGATGGACATGAATGCACCACGCTGATTATCGGGCGCCAGGTTGGCTAGGGAGGTATGGAGACTCGGAATATTCAGTGCCTGTGCAGCTCCGAAAATCAGGATCGGCAACAAAAACAGGTAGAGATGATCCACGACGGGAAACAACAGGGAAACGATAAAATACAAGATAAAAGCAGTTTTCAGTAGAAATAATCCACCGAACCTGTTGGTCAGCCTTCCCACCTGGGTAGCAAGGATCGCTGTCGTTAATGAGCTTATTGACAATAATATACCAATCTGAGGAGGTGCCAAATCAAATCTTTGACTGACCAGGAAAGGAATGTAGGTTAAAAACGCACCATATAAAATGATGAAGGTTAGGATACTTAGAAGAAATATACCGATCACCTCCTTCTTTTTAATACTGATTGATATCGCTTTAATATACTGGCTGAAGTCCGATACTTTTTCAATTTCAGGCTCCCGCATACCGAAGATGACAAACAACCCGACCGGCAAAGCCAGAACAGGGAGAATAAAAGGGTAATGCCATGCTATTCCGGCAAGGGCTCCCCCGATTAAAGGATAGGAGGCAGTGGACAAACTCAGTACACTGGCATTGTAGCCCATGGCAGCCGGACGGTCTTTACCCCGGAAAAAATCTCCCACCAGTGTGGTATTGATCGCTCCCAAAGGGGCTGCACCAATTCCCTGGAGTACCCGAAGCAAAATTAACAGGTGAAAGTTTCTTACAAAAAAGATTGAACAACCGGCCAGGGCGAAAATAAACAGGGCCGGGACCAATACAGCCTTTCGTCCAAGCCTGTCAGCAAGCACTCCCGAAACCGGGTTCAGGAATATCCCCGGAAATGTAAAAGCACTGATCAGCAAGGCCACCTCCGATTTATTCAGATCCAGGGCCTGGGAGATTTTTGGCAATGCCGGCGTCAGGCTTGCCACACCCATGACGGCAATCATTGTGACACTAAAAATTACATACAGACGACGATCCTTTAGCAATGTTTTTTCACTCATAGCGTTCTTGCTACCTCAAAGAAAACGTTTTCAAGTTGATTATTCAGGCAAAGATATGGCAATATAAGTGACAATTCTAATTCAACAATTGTATACACGAATTGTTAGTGTGTTATGAAAGCAGCATATCTTGTATCCTACGGACAACCTGAATCACTTCAATATGGAGAAATGCCCGAACCGCAATTGCAAAAGAATAGTTTACTGGTCCAGGTAATGGCAGTTTCAGTAAACCCTGTCGACTGGAAAACCAGGAAGGGTTTGCTCAAACTTTTACTAGGATCGAAATTCCCCATGATCATTGGTTCAGACTTTTCAGGGGTAGTGAAGGAGGTAGCACCCGGTGTGCAGACTTTCAAACCCGGTGACCGGGTATATGGCGCCATTCCAGCTTTTTCAAAGAAACCCGGTGCACTTGCAGAATTCGCACAGGTCCGCCAGAAAGATGCACGTCATATGCCCGAATGGCTTTCCTTCGAAGAAGCTGCATCCTTACCTATAGCAGCGCTGACCGCTACGAACGGTCTGCGCAGAATTGGTGTAGGTGAAGGTACAGATTTGCTTGTGAACGGAGCTACCGGTGGCGTAGGTCATTTCGCCGTCCAGGCAGCAAAAGCAAAAGGGGCACATGTAACTGCAACCTGCAGTGCAGGAAATACTGAACTGGCCAAACAGTTGGGAGCAGATGAGGTGTACGGGTACAGCGGGGAAAACAAGATACCAGCGGACAGACAATTTGATGCCATCCTGGATGCCTGGGGCATGATGGAACGCAAAAAGATCCCTCAGCTATTGAAACCCGGAGGAATCTATGCATCGCCATTATTAATCCCCTGGACAAAAATCCAGGCATTGATCACCAGGATCCGCTATGGAAGGAAACTCACCTCTGACAACATGCGGAAGCGACCGGAGGATTATGATGAACTGGAAGCTATGATGGAACATCAGCAACTGAAACCTTTGATTGAACATATCTTCCTATTGGAAAAGGCTTCGGAAGCCTTCGACAAAGCAGAATTCGGTAAACCACGAGGTAAAATAATTATTCAGATCTGATTAGCTCAATTCCGAATTCCTCCATGCGCTACCTGGAAAGATCTTAAATGTGTTCCCTGAATACAGGGAGATCATGAATAAAGTCAACATGTACTTCACAGAATGTACATGAAAAATAACGCATTGCATGGTAATCAGGATTTGGTTAACCTTTATGCGTGCCGTTAACCAGAATTATTTTTTTGCAAGCTGCAGGAATGGATCCCTGAAGGTACAGGCAGGATGAAGATATACAGACCGGTACCGGCTATTTCAGCACCAACTCAAATCCTGTTTTCTTCATTCTCCGCAGTCCCATCACTACAATCAGAAATGACATAAATGCGGTAGC
>CAYOSB010000003.1:23324-60390 GCA_964406495.1 uncultured Bacteroidaceae bacterium
ATCATCCCTGCAACCGGGATGCTGCTTGCTGTCTTCAGCAAACCAATACTTGCCGAGGCTAATCCGGCGATCCCGATCCTGATCATCCCTACCAGGGCAGAAGCTGTGCCGAGGTTTTTACTTATCGGGGCCAGGGCAAGTGCAATGCCGTTGGGTGAGGTAAATCCAATGCAGAGCAATACAAGAAAAAGAAAGACAATGTTGAGATGCATACCAAACAACTGGTTGCTCACCCCTGTAAAATAGATGATCCCAAAAACAAATTGGCTGATCAGTGCAACGCGGAAGATTTGCTGACTGGTGAAATATTTCAACAGCAGGATATTCAGCTGGCTTCCTCCAATGAATGCGACCGACAGGCCGGCAAATATATACCCAAATGTTTTCGGGGTAACGTTGAAATGTTCCATAAAAATGATGGGAGATCCGGCCACATATATAAACAACGAAGAAAAAGACAGTGCTCCACCAATGGAATAAGTAAGAAACTGGGGATTGAATAATACATCCCGGTAGTTCCGGATTATGGTACCGATTTTTAAACTTGCATCTTTCCCGGGGACGTAGGCAGTTGGAAGTGCAAATCGCACGAGGGATAATACGAGCAAACCCATGAAGATGAGAAAGACAAAAATCCAGTGCCAGCTAAACCATTCCATAATACGACTTCCCAGGTAGGGTGCCAGGAGGGGTGATGCCCCAATGACCAGCACAAGCATGGAGAATATTTTTGAACTTTCTTTGGGAGGAAAAAAATCCCGCACCATGGCCAATGCAGATACTGATGCTACCGATGCGCCAAGTGCCTGCAAAAACCGGAAGACAACAAAGGAACTTATACTCCAGGAAGAGATGCAGGCAAGACTCGCAAGGATACTTACCAATACACCGAAATAAAGTGGAATCTTCCTGCCAAACCGGTCCAGCAACGGACCGTATAAAATTTGTCCGATGGCAAACCCCATAAAAAAGGCAGAAAGTGAATAGGTCATCCGGGCCGAAGAGGTACCAAAGTAATCTGCAATATTTGGCATGGCCGGCAGGTATGAATCGACCGAAAAGGGCACATACGCTGCCAGGATCCCCAGAATCAGGATAATTTTAAATCTGCCTTCAACACGTGTCTCTGCTTTGGGCTGTTGACTGTTGCTCATAGATGAAACAACAACACGAAGCTTTAAAAGTTTTTCATATCCTGAATTAATAATATCTTACATTATTCGGGGATTCCTAAAAGAAAATACAGTTTCCTTCTGTCCTGGAATGCTACTTGACATTGATTTGAAACACTGCTTGCTGATTGCTGCATGATATCGCTTATCGATCCGGGGTGCCTCGCGCCTGACTGCCCGTTTTCCGGTCATTTTTAAAAATATCAGGCCCAAAATCAATCTCGATCTGTTGTGTGGGTTGTTTCTTTTTAACCTCGAAATTTGACATAGTGGCACCCAGCAGCCTTACACCCTCTTCCCGGATCCTGGTTTCAGGGAGTAAATCCATTATCGCAGTCCTCATCTCCCTGTAATTAAAGGGTTGTTGTTGTGTTCTGCTTCGCGTGATGGTTGTAAAGTCTGAAAACCGCAGTTTCAATGTCAGGGTCTTCCCTGCCTTTTTGTTTGCCTGGCAACGATTCCACATGATGTCCATCACTTCCAAAAGCCTTGTTTCTACCTGATTCATTTCATACAGGTCCGTCTCGTAGGTGCGCTCAGCACCGATGGATTTACTCTCCCGGTAGGATACTACGGGCCGATTATCAATGCCCCGGACCACGTTATAAAAATAGTCCCCGACCTTACCGAAATTACTTACCAGCTGGTCCCGCGGCAAGGCTTTCAGATCACGACCTTTGAATATGTTCAGCTTGTGCAGCTTTTTTGCCGTCTTTTCTCCTACCCCGAAGAATTGTTCGACTGCCAGTTCTTCCAGGAATTGCTCAGCCTCGTCAGGTTTGATCAGATAGAATCCGTCCGGCTTATCCATATCCGAGGCGATCTTTGCAAGGAATTTATTGAAGGACACACCGGCAGATGCAACCAGGTTCTCACGCTCCCGTATCTCTTTTTTGATTTCCATGGCAATCAGGGACGCTGATGGTGGCCCCTTCTTAGGATGCGTCACATCCAGGTAGGCCTCGTCCAGAGAAAGGGGTTCCACCAGGTCGGTATATTCATAAAAAATCTCCCGGATACTTGCAGAAACTTTTTTATAGATATCAAACCGATGGGGCGTAACTATGAGCTCCGGGCATTTTCTCAAAGCCACCGCCATCGGCATGGCCGAATGCACTCCATATTTTCTTGCTTCATAACTTGCTGCAGCAACCACCGATCTCGGACCGCGATGGCCCACAGCAAGCGGTTTCCCCTTATATTCGGGGAAATCTCTTTGCTCGACTGAAGCAAAGAAAGAGTCCATATCTATATGAATGATCTTTCGCATGTCGAACGTGGAAATCACACGCTCCCGCTAAGAAAGCAGAAATTAACTTTGAAATCAAGGATATTTTAAAATGACGAAACGAACAGGAGCATCTATAAGAAAACCAAATGATATTTTACAGTGATATCCATCCAGTAAAATTACCTGACTCGTCGAAATAATAGTAGAAAAAGGAATTTAAAAACTAGCTACCCAACAATTCGAAAACATCTTTGTTTATACCTGAAACACGAAAGCTTTGAAAATAATTATTGGGGGCATATTGCTGTTTTTTATTGTCATCGCTGATGCGCAGGAGAAAGTAGAAATCGAACAACACGTCGATATCAATGAAGTGCCCATATCAGCTTTAGAATGGTTTAACGACGCATATGAAAATGCGCGCAAAACCAGATGGTATTATGAAGAAACCTCTGGTATTCAAAGCTATGAGGCAAAATTGAAATGGAAAGGGCATCTGCATAGTGTGGAATTCGATACTGCAGGTGTTGTGCAGGATATAGAGATTTCCATCAAATGGGAGGAACTGCCTGTGAATGTGCAGGAAAATATTGCCGGCTACCTGGACTCAGCCTTTCATAAACACAGGATCCAAAAAATACAGAAACAATGGACCGGTGCACCGGGCGACCTGGAGGATTTGATTGATGAGCGTGAACGCGAGGACTTGATCACACGGTATGAAATAGAATATTATGGCAAAAATACATCTGCAGGTAATTTACGGGAAGGGTTGTTTGATGCGGATGGGAAAATGCTCAGCGAGAGAATTGTAGAACTAAGACCCACCGATAATCTGAATTTCTGATGCGCCCTATATTGATCTCTCTTTCTATGCTAATTGTAAGTGCTCAGACGGTCAGCGCACAGCAATTTCACGCAGGACTGCTTCCCGGGCTGTCTTTGGGATATAAATGGACCGACAACATACAGCAGATCCTGAAAATCGAATCCGCACATGAAATGTTCCACCCGGAAACGGAAGGTGTTGCCTATGCATATGACCAAACGGACATACAGTTGTTTTTGGAAGGAAAGCTGAATCCATTTTTTAAATTCGCAGGCGGGTATCAATACCGTATTGAAAGTACGAGTGAAAATTCACACCGTTTCATCCAACAGGCGGCCCTGCTGCAGCGAAAAACAGGGTTTCGAATGGGACACCGGATGCGGACTGATCAAACTGTTTATGTATCAGATGCAGTAAAACTGCGCTTGAGATACCGTTTATCTGCTGAATTTCCACTGGAAGGGCAATCACTTGATGCAGGAGAAATTTATTTGCTCACATCCGGTGAACCCATCTATTCCCTGCAGGATATGGAACATGATGTGGAAGTCAGGGTAAGCACGTCACTCGGTTACTTCATTAACAACAAAACCAAACTGGAAATAGGACTGGATTACCGGTTCGAAAAAATATTGAGTAATCCACTCCGGCAAAAACTGTGGATGAGTTTTGGCTGGTTCTATGTGATATGAGTAACTATTGCTGATAAAAAATCGGACCCTCAATACCCAGTGGCAGCCTTGCCCATATCCATATCAGCAACATGGGGATACGGACCACCATAAATGCAATCGCATAGGGAAGCATCATCGAGATCAGCGTCCCGATTCCCACATTCTTCACATATTTCTGAGCAAAGACAATCACAAGCGGGAAGTATGGCAACAGCGGCGTAAGGATATTTGAATATGAATCACCGATCCGGTAAGCCGCCTGGGTAGTTTCAGGAGAATATCCCATGAGCATAAGCATGGGAACAAAGATTGGAGCCAGCAATGCCCACTTGGCTGATGCACTCCCCATGATCAGGTTGACAAGGGATGAAACAATGATAAAAGCAACCAGCAAAGGCCCTCCTGTAAACCCGATCGCTTTCAACCCGTCTGAACCTTTCACCGCCAGCACGCTTCCCAGGTTGGACCAGTTGAAATAGGCCACAAACTGGGCAGCAACGAATGCAATAACGATGTACATGCCCATGGTTGACATGCTCTTGGCCGTCATTTCGGCTACATCTTTATCATTTTTAATCGTTTTGGCAACAATCCCGTACACAAGTCCGGCAACAAAAAAGACGATAAACATCACGGGTACCAGCGAATCGTAGAAAGGATCAAAACTGCGCACTCCTGTTTCCGGATCCGGCGCACCGCGCAACAGCCCATTCGCAGGAATGATGGTCAACATGAAAAGCAAAAGCACACCAAATGAAGCAATAAATGACCACATCAAGGCCTTCTTCTGCTGACGTGTGATGGGCTTGTCCTCTTCAATCTCCAGATCGGCGTCGAGCTTATAGGCACCCAACCTTGGTATCAATATTCTTTCCGTGATCCAGGTCCCCGCCAATCCGACCAGCGGCACAGAAGCTGCCATTAAATAATAATTTGACAATGGATTGACTGTATAATCCGGGTCGATGATCTGGGCAGCCGGTTCGGTAAAGGCAGCGATCATGGGATCCAGTCCGGTAGGAAGTATGTTTGCACCAAAGCCCCCGGAAACCCCGGCAAAGGCCGCGGCGATACCTGCAAGCGGATGCCTCCCCATGCTCATAAATATGGCCCCTCCAAGTGGTATCAATACCACATAACCTGCATCGGCGGCGACAGAGCTGAGCATACCTGCAACAACAATGGAAAAAGTAATAATCGACTTGGGTACTTTTGAAACAAAAAGCCGCAAACCCACCGAGATCATTCCAGTATATTCAGCCACGCCAATACCCAGCATCACAACGAGTACCAATCCCAGTGGAGGGAAATCCGCAAAAGTCTCCACCATCCGGGTGAATATCATCTGCACTCCTTCACGCGAAAGCAGGTTGATGACATTAATTTTATCCACCGGGTTCCCTTCGGAATCAAGTAATCCTGCTGCTTTACCAGGATGATCGACAGACACGCCACCGAATATCCAGGATAACAACAGGGTAATCACCATCAAGATTGCGAACAGGGTTACGGGGTGGGGAAGTTTGTTTCCAACAACCTCTACTTTATCGAGAATACGTTGAAAAAACCCCGGCTTCGACTTTTTACTTTTGCTCATAAAAAAAGTTTAGAATGAAAAATTAAACTACAAATGTAACAGATTTGTTCAATTTCCTGATTCAAAAAAAACATGATACCATTGACTATAATACCTATTGGTATCATATCAAGAGATTCAAAAGCAAGGCTTCCGAGCTCACCTTTCTGCATTCTCTGCAGAAAAAAACAGATTTATCAAAGTACTGATCTGTGAACACCACTTATCAGCCAATGAATTTCAAATTTTACTGTTTACTTTACAAGATGTCGAACATAAGCCAGTTATTGGCGTTTTAGCTCTATCGAGACCAAATGACCGGTACCTGGAAGTACTCATTAATTTCAAATAGCAAACAATAATGAGCCAAGAATCATCGGATAAAACGGACAAGTTCAACGAAAAGGTAAAAAAAAGCAGTGCCCCTGGAGAGAACGCTGAAACAAATGAGAT
Organism: uncultured Bacteroidaceae bacterium; assembly: GCA_964406495.1. Lineage (GTDB taxonomy): Bacteria > Bacteroidota > Bacteroidia > Bacteroidales > M55B112. The sequence goes on from CAYOSB010000003.1 coordinate 29,260, forward strand.
TCCTGCTGCGACAGGAGTGTTGAGGTGGATTGAGATAGTAGGAAATAAACTGCCGCATCCGTTCTGGATGTTTGTCTGGATCTCGATCATCATCGTTATTACCAGTGCCATTACCGCCTATTTTGGCGTGAGTGCTATGCAGCCCGGTACAGGTGCTGAAATCGCTGCCAGGAATATTGCTACGGGAGACGGACTGCGCTGGTTCATACAAAACCTGGTAACCAATTTTGCTCATTTTGCCCCGCTTGGACTTGTACTCGTGATGCTGATGGGCGTTTCCATTGCAGAGCAGAGCGGCCTGCTGACCATCATCATGCGTAATATCGCCTTTGCAACGCCGAAGCGTATCATTTTCCCGGTGATCTTTATTATCGGTGCCTGTGGGAATATCGGCTCTGATGCCGGTGTGGTCGTGGTGCCTCCCATCGCAGCACTGATCTTCATGCAATTGGGATACCATCCCATTGCCGGGCTGATCGCCGGATATGCAGGCGCCACTGCCGGATTCACTGCAAATTTTTTCATAGCAGGAACTGATGTATTGCTTGCCGGTATCAGTACAGAGATCACAGAGAAGATGACCCCACCCATGGAAGTCAGCGCCACAGCCAACTGGTATTTTATGATCGTTTCAACACTTTTGCTGGGTTTTGGGGGTGCTTTTATTGTAAGAAGATTTACCATTCCCCGAACTGCGGGATTTGCCGGCATGAATAAAGTGGCAGAAATTGCAGAAGAAAAAAAGGAACTGAAACCCGAGGAAAAAAGGGGACTGAAACATGCAGGGATCTCTTTTCTTGTTTTAGCGATCCTCATTGCAGCGCTCGTTATTCCGGCAAACGGACCTTTGCGGGATCCCGAAACCGGATCGGTCGTACCCTCTCCCTTTTTACGTGGCCTGGTGCCGATCCTCTTCCTGGTGTTTGCCATTCCCGGCTATTTTTACGGCAAAGCAGTTGGAACAATCCAACAGAAGGATGACGTACTGAAACACATGGAACATGGCATGCGGGGACTTGCCGGATATATTGTGCTGATGCTTGTAGTGGCACAGTTCATCAACCTGTTTAGCTGGTCCAACCTCGATTCCATTATGGCCATCAATGGTGCTGAATTTTTACAGGCAACAGGCCTGACCGGTCCATTGATGTTCATCCTGTTTATTGTACTGATTGCATTTCTGAATATCTTTCTTGGTTCCGGGTCTGCAAAATGGGCCATCTTTGCACCGATTTTTATTCCCATGTTGGCAGAACTGGGATACAGCCCCGGGTTCGTCCAGTTAATGTACAGGATTGGTGACTCCATAACCAACAGTATCTCACCGCTGTATGTTTACTTCCCGCTGCTGATCGGCTGGATACATCAGTACGACAAGCGATTGAAGATCGGCACGATCCTTTCGCTCCTGGTGCCCTATGCAGTCATTCTCTTTATCCTGTGGACCGTACTGCTGTTCGTATGGTACTTTTTAAATATCCCCATCGGCGTAGGCGAGTTTATTCATCTCACAGCAACTGCAAAATAGAACTGGATATCTGAACGGTTGCAATGCCGCAGCCCAAGAAACGCAAGGATTTGTCGAAAGTGGTTGAATTTTCTTTCAGTTCACCGACGGTGTTATAACAAATTTACGAAATTCAACCGGCCCGTGATCTCCCTGGATCATAATGGGTCCGGGCTCCCCCTCGTTAATGTTAAGTGATCCGCCCGTAATACCAGGAATAGGACGGTTGAAAATAACTGCAATGCCATTATGTACAACCGTTACATGTCTGCCAACCAGGGTGAACTCGTAAGTTTGCCATTCTCCCGAATCCCTGGCAGCATTAACTGCAGGAGCAATAAAACCGTAAATGCCCCCGATACTCACATCATCTGCTCTTCCCTTCGAATCTTCAATCTGGATTTCGTATCGACCCCGTAGATAAATTCCGCTGTTGCTTCCTTCGGGATACCTGAATTCCACACTGAGTTTAAAATCATCAAATTTTAAGTGCTGTTCTTTACAAATCTAATTAAAACAGGAATTCGGAAAAATTCATATCATTAAAGTAACTTACCTTTTAGGGAGGCAAGTAATAAAAGAAGCTGTATTTGAAAAATACATAAGAACACTGGTTGAAACAAATCATGGCCACCTGAATACAGGCATGATCGGCACCCAGATCATGACAGATTACCTTTTAATAATCGACAGAAATGACTTAATTGACCTTTATGTAAATAACAACCTATCCCGGTTGGGGCCATATGGTAGAAAATGGTGCAACCACATGCTGGGAACAATGGAATGGGAATTATTCTCAGATCCATTCCTGTTTCCCATATATCGGCGGCTGGTTTTACAAAGGTCTTGCAGTCATTCAATGGGATCCGGAAAATCCGGGATTCAAAAATGTAATACTTCGCCCTGGAATAGTAAAAAGCGTGAACAGCGTTACATGCAGCTTTGAATCTCCATACGGTGTTATTGAAAGCAATTGGGAAATGGGTAAAAAGCGGTTACCACAAACATTTATTAGCGATTGCGGTCGAGCGTGATTGATTTGAGATACAGGGGGCTTCCTTTGCCTCCCTCGACCCTTAGCATAAGAGAAACAGGACCGGCTTTGCTAAATTTTAATTCTCCAAGGTCAAGCTTACCGTCTTCCAGGTCGTTACCATGGACCAGAGTGCTATGTTCATTTGCATCATTAACGCGCAGGTAAATGGTTCTCGGTTTCAGTATCCCCGGTTTGATATCCATACAATCTGCAGAAACCTGGAAAATACCCGGCTGATCAACCTCGAAGTCCCAAACAAGTCGCTCACTTGAATGTCCCTCGCTGATATCCGCTACTGCCATGCTATTCTGAATGGAATGTCGCAGGGTCCGCATCCTGGAGCCCCGATTCTTTGCATAGCTTGTTTTCAGGAGGACTTTGCCATTTGATACACGTAGCTTTGGAGCATCTATATCAAGTTGATTGCCGGAGCAGCTTACCTTGATGACCGTTGCACTGGAATGCAGGGGTCCTCCACTCAGAGTGATATTTACATCCGTGGCATTCTTTTTCCATGTAAGATTTCTGCCTGCATCACCCAATACGCTAACGTTTTTGACAGCGTTATTTAGCCTGGGCACAGTGATTGTTTTCCCATCCTCCCACTCGGTCACGTGAAGATATATATCCGATCCTTTCACAGTACAATACCCCCAATTGAAAAATTCTCCAAATGGATTTGCTGATGTGCCGTGAATGGCTTCCTTATTGTCTTTCATCCAAAATGCAATATCTTTCAATATCTGTACCTGGTCTTCCGGGATGGTTCCGTCTGGTTTTGGTCCGATATTTAACAAAAGATTGCCTCCGGAAGAAACTGATTTGAGCAGGACCATAATGAGATCATTGGAATTTTTGTGTTCCCTCTTGGTTTTTGTGAAGCCCCAGGATTCGTTCATCGTAGCACAACATTCCCAGTCGAAAGATTGAGGGGAAGTATAATACCCATTGTCACCCGGAACCAGATAGTCGGCATAAAGGCCCTGGGGATTGCATATGCGTCCGTTAATAACTACATTCGGTTGATGCTTCCGCACCAGGTCATGAAAAATCTTTCCACGCTTTCCGTCTACCATTCTTGGCACATCAAACCAAACCACTCCAATCTCACCATACCTGGTGAACAACTCCTCTACCTGCGGAAGGGATTTTTCAGCCATATATGTATCGAATAACTTATAGTCAGGCTGATCCCGCGGGAAGTCCCATAGATTGTAGCTATCAATCGCACCGCCCTGTGACTGACTCCAGTCAATGTCCTGAGAATAGTAAGCTCCTGCTTTCAATCCCTTTTTACGGAAAGCTTCGGCAAGTTCTCTAAATACGTCCCTTTTAAAAGGTGTTGCATCAACGATATTATACTCCGAAACATCGGAATCGAACATGGCAAAGCCGTCATGATGCTTGGTCGTTAATACGAAATAACCCATACCTGCATCTGCAGCAAGCTGTGCCCACTTGTCGGCATCGAATTTCACCGGGTTAAATTCTTTCGCCAACTGGCTGTATTCCTCCAAAGGTATTTTAAAGTTATGCATGGCCCATTCGGCATAATTTTTTTTCGAAGTTTCTCCCTTCCACACACCGGCCGGAATGGAATAGATTCCCCAATGAATAAACAATCCAAAACGGGCTTCGCGCCACCATTGCATGCGCTCATCCCGGTGTTCATCTTCGATCATATGTGATGGATCCTGTGAGGATAATGGATAATTGATTGCTAATGAACTTAGGATAATGAAAACAATCGCTTTTCTCATGGTGATTCTTTTATTAGTATTACAATATAAACTTATCTGCATGTAATTAATAAAGGCATAAAAAATTATTAATTCTGAGTACAGCTATTAACTATGTGAAGCCGTAACTTTTTAAAACCAGGAACACAGGTATTACTTCGTTTTGGCAACCTTTTCCTGCATGAAAGAACAACGCACGTGTAAAAATGTAACCTGGGAAAACCGCACAATGATAAGAGAGGATTTTATTCACATTATTTGATTATTAATTTTTCTTACCTGTTAAGGCTTTTCCGAAAGTTGTTTGAAAAAATTTACTAATTTCGACTACCCTCAAAAAAATTGAAGAGGTAATCAGTTCTATTCTATTATTTACCTGAAAGATTAATGAAAATATTTACTTCCCTAAAGAATCTCGCAAGGGTATTCCTGATCGTATTGTCCGGATTCTTTATGTCCTGGAACTTTGATACCAATAATACATACCTCAATGTAGATAACAATTTCAGGTTCCTCGAAGCTGATATAACCCAGATCCAAAACGGGTATAAAAATGGTGTCTTCACAATCAAAGAAGTTACGCAGGCTTATCTTGACAGGATACAGAAAATTGACAGAAGCGGGCCCATCCTGAATTCATTCATCCAGGTCAATCCGGATGCCATACAAATCGCTGAAGTACTTGACAAAGAGATGGAAATGGGGATAATAAGAGGGCCGCTTCATGGAATACCGGTCGTATTAAAAGACAATATCAACACACATGACAAACTTGCAACGACAGCCGGTTCCAGGGCACTGAGAAACTCCTTCCCACCATATGACAGTTACATTGCCCAACGTTTAAAGGACGGAGGAGCTTTGATTATCGGAAAAGCTAATCTGAGTGAGTGGGCAAATTTCAGGGGAGAGCTGTCACCAAGTGGCTGGAGTGGACTTGGCGGACAAACCAAAAATCCATACATCCTGAATCGAAGTCCCGGTGGTTCCAGTTCCGGCTCTGCAGTAGCCGTGTCAGCAAATCTGGCTATGCTCGCAATAGGCACAGAAACCAATGGCTCCATTATTACTCCTTCCAACCATAATGGAATCGTTGGAATCAAACCAACTGTAGGTCTGATCAGCCGTTCCGGGATCATTCCTATCTCTTATACGCTTGACACTCCAGGACCCATGGCCAGAACGGTAAGAGACGCTGCAATCTGCCTGGGGACATTAACCGGCATTGATTCTACAGATGCGAAAACAATGGAAAGCGAGGGAAGGTTTCTTAACGACTACACGCAGTTTTTAAATGAAGATGGTCTGAAAGGTAAACGAATAGGAGTACCCAGGGGTCCGTTCGGAATACATTATAAGGTAGATGACCTGATGATCAAAGCAATAAAGCTGATGATAAATATGGGTGCAGAAGTAGTAATGATTGGCGAGATTGAGATACTTGATATCCAGGGATATTCAATGCAGATCATGCTATATGAATATAAATACGGACTGAATAAGTACTTTAATTCACTTGGTCCAACTGCTCCGGTTAAGAGTATCCAGGATCTCATTAAGTTCAATGAAATGGACTCTATTGAATTGAAGTATTTCAACCAGAGATACCTGGAAATGGCCCAGGAAAAAGGGGATTTGTCTTCACCGGAATACCAGGAATCACTGTCATACCTGTTAAAAGGAAGCCGGGAAATGGGCATAGACAGAATTATGAATGAATATAACCTGGATGCGATCATTGCTCCGTCGGGAGGCCCGGCATGGAAAACTGATCTTATCAATGGTGACAGCCATAAAGTGGGCAGTGCCGCTATTGCAGCCCGGGCCGGATACCCAAATATCACTGTGCCAATGGGATTCATTGGTGATTTGCCGGTTGGAATCTCTTTTTTCGGTAGCGCCTGGAGTGAACCTGTCCTGATTGAAATGGCATATGCCTACGAAACAGCAACATATCACCGGAAGCCACCAAAGTTTCTGACTGAGGATTAACCAAGAACAGTCAATACAAGTACTGCTAATATAATTTTGATTTACACCTATTATATACCTAAATAACGCATATTACATTTAATATCAATGCTTTAATAAAGCTCCCTTGTGGGCGATTGAGTTGAGCTATCAATCTGGAATTGGTCAAAGATATTGATAAAAATTCTTTACAGGACAAGGCAAGCTGCAAACAGTGGTGCCAGGATTGTTTCCTGGACAGAGGCGGCATTCTATCTTTATTCCGCAAATGAAAATAGCTGGATTGAGAAATTTCAAGAGACAGCAAAGAATTCCAATGTTACCATTGTTGCATCGTTTATTCTTTTGTTTTTCCTTTTTAGAAAAGCTTATTCGGAAAGGCATTAGTTTTCATGCAAACGGGGATTTTTTGCCTGGGTGAATCGTTCTTTCCTGGCATCGGTACGGTCTTTGTAAAGTTCATATTTCTATTGATTGATTGTTAATTTTGCAGCCCAGTCTGTCTTTGCCGTTTTCAGGCCTCCGGGAAAAGCAGGCAAATCAATGGTTCCTGCTTGATCTGCCGATAATTCTACATTTCCTATCCAGGTTCCGTTTCCTGGGTCAAACCATTCAAGTTGATAAGAACCATAGGGCTGAAATCCGTGAAGTTTTGGTTGTATGCAACCATTCTCGAAATAGAGCATAGCCAGGTCTTTCTTATTGGTGCGCATCATGAAGGCCCAGCCATCCAATCCCCGAGGCTTGCTTCCTGGCGCTTTATTTGGTTGAATATCTTGACGTGCCAGGCGCAGATCCTGGTACATCTCACCTTCGGAAAGCATAAAGGTCTGAAGATGCGCCATCTGCTCACCAGCCTTGAATTTAAGTGCTTCCCAAATGTATGGCCGCTCACCGGGGGATTCACCTGTTGTTGTACAGTCGTAGGCACCGTGGCCAAAGACATGCCCGGCCAGTCCTCCGGACAAGACACTTCCATACATCTGGGCACGTGAAAAATATGTGTCACGCTCCGAATTACGCGGTGGTAATTCACCATCCACTTTTACTCTCCACCCAACATAATATGGTTCAAGGTTTCCTGCCGGGTAAGGTGGCTGCAGCCTGAACAGCTCTTCGATATACTCTGTCATACCATGGTCCCGGGGATGATTGCCCACAGAATGCATCGATAACCAGGAACATTCCTCTTCATGGCCAAAGAACCTGTAGGTGGATTGATTCACAAGCGTGGTGACCAGCTGGCCGAACGGAGGAGGACCATATTTTTTATGCATATAATTAAGGGCCTCATTAAACTCTCCTGCTGTAAGGCTTCCGATCCGACCATTAAATACAGCATAATTATCAAAATGGATACCACTAAAGATCAGGTTATATACCCCATACCTTGCATAAATATAATTAACAAAGCGCGCATAGGAGGTGTTATAGTCAAAATATGCCTTCCATGCCGGGCAACAATCGCGGCGAACTGGTTCAAGAAATGCAATGAAGCCATTGTCCCAGAGGTATCGCATCTTTTTATCCAGGCTCCTGAAATATTCCGGATTCAGAAGATCATAATTGGGTATACCTTCCCTGTCCGGTAACATGACAAACGACCTGTATCCCTGCTCATCTTGCATATCCTTTGCGGCATAGCATTCCTGGTTCTGATTATTCGATGCCATCACTCCCCACTTTTCCCAGGCAGTCCTTACACAAACACCATTTTCGTCCCAATGCCGGTATGAAAGTTCATCTGTATCCCAGTTGGGATAGGCTGCAATCATAGAGATGCAATTATATTTTTGCTTCTTTCGGTAGGAGATCAGTTCCTCGAAACTGATTCCGGGACCAGGTTCATAATCTTCAGATGGTTGAATCCCCTTAAAGGGTAACCGCCAGGTAGATGCCGCCCACCAAGTATCACCTGTCAGGAAAAAAGGTGTACCATCTGCATATTGCAATGCATGACCATTGGCAGTTGCGCCGATGATGCCCCTCCTGTTTGGATTCTCTGTGATTTGCTGATCAGACCATTTCTTTGCTGTAAAGCTGCCTTTTCGATGGTTGAGCCCTTCATCATCAGGCTGATTTGATCCGCTTTCCCATTCCCATTCTCCTGGTGAAGTAGCCAACACTCGTACTTTGAAAACCTTTCCGCCATCCCAGAATCCAAAAACACGTTTTGCAAAACCAGGGCCAGTAAGATCAACCCACATGGTAACCTCCATATAGGGATTCTCATAATTGCCCTCAGCTTTAAAATGAATTTCCAGGGGTTGCCATACAAAGGTTGATAAAGCAGATAACTTTGCGGTAGTGATAAAAACAGCGCAAATGGCGAAAACCAACCTGAGGCCTGAAACATTTATAATGCGTTCCGTTTCCATGATGATTTGTATTGAGTTGATAAGTTATTACCCAATATACATCAAAAACATTATCAGGATAATAATATGTGCTTAATATAGCAATCAATATCAGACTCATAATCCCATTTTTTGAACTTCCGGACAGTTATTCTATATGGTTGATGCCAATGATCAGACAGGGAAGATGAACCTTCAGCTTGGGGAAACTAAATATTTAACTTCGTTTTGTTGAAGGAATTGCCGGAGGTGATTGGTCATTTATTCAAACAGATTCTAAAGTGTTCCGTAGGTTCAGATTGCCTGTGCATTTTTTCTATTTTTATCTCAAATTGCTGATTTTACTGGCTGTGAACAGATGAAACGACGCGACTTCCTCAAACGCAATGCCCTGGTCTCCGGGGGCACCCTGGTGGGCGGCACTTTTATATCGGAATTAATGGCCGATGAAAATGTAATGGCAGCAGCACAAACACTTTCCGCTTCTGAAAAAATGATCAGGGTGGGCTGCCCGGCACACAACTGCGGGGGCCGTTGCCTGTTAAAAGTATTCGTTAAGGAGGGAATCATTGTGAGAATCGAATCGGATGACAGACCGAATGATTCCATCGAAGATCCGCAACTGAGGGCCTGTCTGCGGGGACGTGCATACCGGCACAGGCAATACCAATCCGACAGGCTCAGATATCCCCAGGTCAGGGTGGGAAAACGTGGAGAAGGAAAATTCGAGCGCATTTCGTGGGAGGAGGCTACAGATATCATGGCCGAGCAGATTGTCCGGGTAAAAGAAAAATATGGCAATGAATCCATCTATATTCCTTATGGAACAGGAAGTTACAACCAGATCAACGGAAAATCCACCGCAAATCGCCTGATGAACCTGGTGGGAGGCTCGCTTGGTTACTATAATTCCTACAGCTGGGCATGCATCAGCAAGGCCACACCTTATGTGTACGGGACCAGTGTCACGGGGAATCAGCGCCAGGATTGGGTGAATGCCAAATATATACTTATGTGGGGCTGGAATCCTTCCGAAATGCGGGATGGCACCAACAGTGAGTACTTCATTAAAAAGGCAAAAGAGCGGGGTGCAAAAATAGTATGCATCGACCCGCGAATGACCCTCAGTGCCGTGGCACTTGCAGATGAGTGGGTGGCCATCCGGCCCGGGACAGACGTGGCCCTGATGAGTGCCATGGCCTATGTGATGATCACTGAAAACCTTTACGATGAAGACTTTGTGAGGGAATGTTGCGTAGGTTTTGATGTCTCACAGATGCCTGCAGGACTGGAAAAGGAAGAGAGCTACAAGGATTATATCCTGGGAACCCATGATGGTCAGCCGAAACAACCGGAGTGGGCTGAGGCAATCACCGCGGTACCGAGGGAAACCATTATCCGAATCGCCAGGGAATATGCCACCCTGAAACCCGGGGTGCTCTACCAGGGGTACGGGATGCAACGCAGGGCGTATGGCGAACAGCCTGTGCGTGGCGGATGCGTACTCGCCGCGATTACCGGCAATGTAGGTGTTTCAGGCGGCTGGGCAAGCGGACTCGCACTGCAGGCGAGGGATGGCGGACCGCTGTGGTCCGTCTTCCCGACCCTTCCCAATCCGGTGAAGGCAAAAATCCCGAGTTTTCTATGGACTGAGGCAGTTACCAGGGGAACTGAAATGAGTGCGCAGGATGGACTGCTGGGCACGGACAGACTTAAAAACAACGTGAAGCTGATCTGGGCTGTTGCTTCCAATGCCATCATCAATCAGCATGGGAATACCAACCGGACGGCAGAGATCATGAAAGATGAATCGCTTGTGGAGTTCTTTGCAGTCCAGGACAATTTCCTTACCCCCACTGCCAGGTTTGCCGATCTGTTGCTGCCTGTATGTACACAGTTTGAGACCTGGGGCGTGGAAGACGGGTGGAAATATGGCGAAGAGGTGATCCTGCAGCCGAAGATCTGTGATCCGCCCTGGGAGACAAAAAGTGATTACCGGATCTGTGCAGATATCGCAGAAAAGCTGGGTGTCGGAGATGCGTATACGGAAGGAAACAGTGAACGGGACTGGGTAGCGAAGTTCATTGAAATATTCAGGGAAGCGCGCTTTCCGCATATTCCTGATCTGGATGCATTTGAAAAATCCAACCAGGGGGTTTACTCCGTACCGGTAACTGAACCGGAAATTGCATTTGAAGATTTCCGGAAGGATCCAGCCGGGCACCCCTTGCCCACTCCCTCAGGCAAGATCGAGATATTCTCAAAACGACTATTCGACATGCATAATCCTGGAGAGATCCCGGCGGTCCCGAAATACATCACCGAATGGGAAAGTCCTTTCGGACAGGAAGCGCAAAAATTTCCCCTGCAGGTCATTGGTCCGCACTACATGCCCCGCGTGCATTCCACACACGATAATGTGGACTGGCTGAGTGAGGCGTTCCCCCAAAGACTGTTTATCAACCCGATCGATGCCGCAGAGAGGAAGATAAAAAATGGACAGAAAGCAAAGATCTATAACGAAAGAGGAACGGTGATCCTGCCCTGCCGGATCACTCCGCGCATACTGCCGGGTGTTGTCGCCATCCCGCAGGGCGCCTGGTGGAAACCAAATAGGAAAGGAGTTGATGAAGGCGGATCCGTGAATACGTTGACTTCCGAGAAGTGGACCCCGCTTGCATTCGGGAATGCCCAGCATACCATCATGGCAGAAGTTGAACTATATAAGGATTGAAATGGAAAGACTTGCGTTCTACTTTGATTCCAATGCATGCTCGGGTTGTAAAACCTGCCAGGTGGCCTGTAAGGATAAAAATAATCTTCCGGTGGGCATCACCTGGAGACGGGTCTATGAAATCACGGGAGGTGGCTGGAAGCGTTCCGGCGCTGCATGGGTCTCCAATGTGATCGCCTACAATCTTTCAATCGCATGTAACCACTGTGAGAATCCTGTATGCCTTGATGCCTGTCCGGCAAAGGCCATAGAAAAAGCGGAGAATGGAATTGTGACCATTGACCGGGAGAAATGCATGGGGTGCAAATATTGTTCCTGGACCTGTCCCTATAGCGCCCTTCAGTATGATGAGGAGCATGGCGTGATGACAAAATGTGATATGTGCATGGACTATGTTTCCTCGGGCAAAAATCCGGCATGTGTGGATGCCTGTCCGGCCAGGGCACTGGATTTCGGAGAATACAATGCACTTGTTGCAAAGTATGGAGCATCCGCACATATCCATCCCCTGCCTGACCAGCGCATGACGGATCCTTCCAGTTTGATCGCTCCACACAAGGATGCCATGAAAGCACAAAATGATTCAGCAATCATTTCAAACATGGAGGAAATTAAGCATGAATGATGAAGGCGCACTGATTGCTTTTACCCTGCTCAGCCAGGTGGTCATCGGATCTACACTCGTGTATGTGCTCGTTTATTTCCTAAGCATAGAGGATATTGCACAGCTTCCAACAGGATTCAGCCTCAAAACACCTGAATTCCTGTTTTTGCTGGGTTTGCTGGTGGCAATAATACTATCCTTCCTCCACCTGGGCCGGCCTTCCAATGCCGTCAATGCACTGAATAACCTGAAGTCTTCGTGGATCAGCCGGGAGATATTTACGGTTACGCTGTTTTCAGTAAGCCTGCTGATGCTGTGGATGGCCCGGTGGCTGGGTGCCGGGAGGTCTTTGCTGACAGTTTCATTTATATTCGCTGCGGTGGCAGGTTTGATCCTGCTGGTGACAATGGTGAAATTGTACATGATTCCGGCCGTGCCGACCTGGAACAACTGGCTGACCCCGGCGCATTTTACCCTGACCGTCATGGTCTCTGGCCTTGCGCTGATGCTTGTCTTTGTCATGGTATACAACATTGAATTCACCACGATCAAACCCTTCCTGGTGGTGCTCATGATCCTGCTGTTGTTTGAGATGGCCCATGCGGTATTATTATATGTTCAGCTGAATTCTATGGATCCCGCTTATGGGAATTCGTTTATTTCAGAAGGAATCTTCAGGTTCCTGACGATCACCAGGGTCGCTGTAACCGGACTGGCCATGGCATTCCTTGTTCTTGTCTCAATCCGTGCCCAGGCACACACCCACGGCACAATGTTCATCCTTTCCGTGTCTTTCATTTTTACCGAGATGTTGGTGGGAAGGTACCTGTTCTTTGCCGCCTTTGCGAGGACCGGGATCTGACCCATCAGATGCTTTATTCATTTGCTACTGTCAGTGACTTAATTGTTGAACATACCGCCAGCTATAATACCAAAAAGTACAAACCCGGGCTGAGCGGCATTCGAAGAGGATGGGTTTATTTACCGTACAGACTGACTACCAGGGTTCATGAACATCATCTGTATTCCAGGGAAATAAATCATGGTATAAAGGAAGGAGCATATTGCTATTTGGACCTGTAGTAGTATTTTCGCATCAATAAAAAGAGGCAATGGCAAAACGCGAAAAAAGAAATAAGAGCCGCGGATCGGCGGGTAATAACCGGAAAATGGGAGAAGACTTCCTGGAAAAGAACCGCAGAAAAGAGGGGGTACAAGAAACGGATTCGGGCTTGCAGTACCTGGTAGTTGAAGAAGGCGAAGGCGATTGCCCGGATGCACACGCCACTATCACAGTTCACCAGCGGTGCCAGCTTGTCAACGGAACCGTCATTGAGGATACGTATCGCAAAAACGAGCCTTCAGAAGTAGAAATGCAAGAACTCATTGAAGGCTACCGGGAAGGTATTCAGCTGATGAATAAGGGCGCACGCTACAAATTATTTATTCCCTGGGAGCTGGCCTGGGGAAAAAACGGTACCGGCAGCAAGATCCCTCCATACTCAATGCTTGTATTTGATGTCAGATTGATCGATTTTTGGTAGATGGGTTAGTGTTACTTGCTACTTCGGAATAATTATCAACAATAGGCAGTAAATAAAGGAAGCAGTTCCCTGGAATTGTTGAAAGATTTGAATTAAGTCTTGACTAATTCATTTTATCGTAACCAACTATTATTATTTTTTATTGATTACGGTATGCTTCCCAAGGTTTGCTAAGCTATTTTAACGTATTTTCTCCTGATATTTCCATCCTTTTGAAATAGGTTCTTCTGGTCCTGTTTTCAAAATTTCATTAAGAACCGGCCTGGTGTTAACCCTTTGAGCGTGTCGTTTGGTCTTCGATGGTTGTAAAGGCTCAAAAAAAACAGGGTGTGGCCTGTATTGCTCGTCGTACATCCTCGCGAGTCCTGAGGTGGAGGCCTTACCAAGAAAAAGCCTTCTCGCTCATCCCTCGCAGAATACGGTCTTTTCCTTAGTAGCGGGGACAGGTGAAATATCGAACTTCAATTTGCTGAATGATCTGGGGAAGCGGTTGAACTTCTTACCATATTTTAACTTACCATTTGGTTACTTACCATTTGGTTAGTTTACGTAGATTTATTACCTTTAAAGAAACGTAAATAAATGAAACCACCTTTTACCTTTGGGAAACTAGTATTAGAAAACGATTTTACGGATAGGATTGCTGAAACCCGTCGATTGATTTCAAATTTCAATTCATCCGTAAATACCATCCTCATTTCACCAAGAAGATGGGGAAAATCCTCCCTGGTAGTAAAAGCAGCAAAAAGTATTCAAACCAAATCAAAGAAGATCATCTTCTGCATGATTGACCTGAACAACATAAGGTCTGAAGAACAATTCTATAAATTACTGGCAACAAAAGTCCTTCAACAATCTTCTTCAAAAATTGATTCAATTCTGGAAAACGCAAAATTATTTCTGGGCAGTTTCATACCGAATATCAGTTTCAGTCCAAACCCGGAAACAGATCTAAAACTCTCGCTTGACTGGAATGAAGTCAGAAAAGAACCAGATGATATTCTTGATCTTGCCGAGAAGATTGCAGCAAAAACAAAGATGCAAATTATAATCTGCATTGATGAGTTTCAAAATATTTCTGAATTTGAGCATCCTGTTGACTTTCAAAAAAAATTACGTGCACATTGGCAATTACATCAGCATGTTACCTATTGTCTTTATGGTAGTAAACGACATATGTTAATGGAAGTATTCAGTTCTCCATCCATGCCGTTTTATAAATTTGGGGATATCATATTCCTCGAAAAGATTATGGAAAAAGACTGGATAGATTTCATAATAAAGCGATTTCAGGAAACAGGCAAGCGCATAGATCCTGATGGTGCTGCAATGATTGCAAATTCTTGCGAAAATCATCCCTATTATGTACAACAGCTGGCGCAGCAGGTATGGTTGAGAAGCAGTAAAAATTGCAAACCACAAATTATTAACGAAGCATTTGAAGATTTGATAATGCAGCTAAGCATGTTATTTCAGATGCTGACAGATGATCTAAGCTTAAAACAAATCAATTTTCTTCATGCCCTCACCAACAAGGAAGAACAAGTCACCTCACAAAGTGTATTAAAAAAGTACAATCTCGGAACATCAGCAAATGTGATTAAAATTAAAAAAGTGCTCCATGATCGGGAAATTATTGATATCGTGGGAAAGAAAATCGAGTTTATGGATCCTCTATATAAATACTGGCTGAAGAACTACTATTTTAATCCTGAATAGTCAAATAAGAATCTACCTACCTTGAAATCCGATGTTGATTCTAGCGCAAAACATTCATTTATAATAAATACAGAAGGAGATAAAAAGAAAAACCAACCGAAAAAGGCGGATTGTCCTGCGTAGTAGCGGGGGGTAGTGCCTCCTGCGCTATAAGCTTCAGTGGATAATAGTTGCTCTTCGTTGCTCCTCGCGAGTCCATGGGGAGAGACTTTATTAAGCAAAAGCCTTTCTGCTCGTAACCTCGCAGAACCGGTCTCTTTTCAATTAGACAAATTATCGACAAGAATGAAAAAGCAGAGTGTGCGTTTATCGCTACCGCTCTTCACCCTCACTCTGCTTTTTAGTAGACGATATGACTGAAATATCTATCCTTGATTTGCCTGGTGAGTTGAGGGAAGTGACTGATTTTCTGAATGCTAATATAAATAACCCTATGTTAGATTAATTATCTCCAATCGTTCCTGATAGTGTCGTCTATAAAGACTTTTTGTTTCCTGATCCAAAAATGATCTGTCAATTAAACTCATTACCTCCGTTTGTTCTTCCAAAAAGGGAGTAAGTAATTTTATTACTCTTCTCTCGCTTATCTGAATTGCTTTTCCGAATTCAATGAAATCTTCTTTACAAGGATAGTTATCTGTATTTTGAATCCTGCAATCGGACCAATACCATTCCTTAAACAGATCATTATCCAATGCAAAAGGACTCTCTTCACTTACATGGATTCTTGTATCTAACAGATCATAAGCAGGACTTAATACATAATCTCCATTGATGGTTTCCAGGAGTGAAAAATTCTTTAAATGAGCATCACCATTCGAGAATAGAAAATTAAATATCACTAATCGATAATATTTCTCCATTTCGATCTTCCAGGCACCTACATATCTCTGAATAAGCTCAGCAATACCCTCATAGGAATAGTTGTATTTGAAGTTCTTTCCTGCATTCTCCTCCGTCTTACCCGCCAGTGATGCAAAATCTTCCTTTCCCAGCTTGCGTCCTCCCTCACCAATATCAAATCGTTTCGTAAGATATGCAGGTTCACCATTTTTGAAAAATACCATTCCGTTTTCAGCAATTTGAATTTGGTAGACTTTAGCAGCTATTTGCATTGTTAAATGCTCATTTGCAGGAACCATACTTGTCCTTTTAAGTCCATGTGGCTTAGGTTTAAGAATATATGTACCCTGTTCCTTTTCTTCTGTTAAACGCAACATGTTTTTTTCTAACAATAAAGAGTATTTTTCCTGAACACCGGAAATTGAAATTCGTTTCTGGTTTTCCATGAATTTCTGCTGATCTTCCTCATCAACCTCCGGTGCATTATAAGGTAATATATGGCTCACTTTTTTCCCGTCAAACATTCTTCTAAGAAAAAGTGGACTATATTGCGAAAACCCCTCTGTAAGCAGACCCGGGCAATACTTTAACTCCATATAATTCTAACTGTCTATTGGTTTCACTGTAATGGCACCTATGGTATCAAATTGCGCTGTTGCCAGCAGCAAGCCAAAAAAATCTTTTTCATCAATCTTTAGTTGTTTTGACTGAAGTGTCCTGTTTGTCCCTTCCGAAAGCATGTTAAAGAAAAAAGGAAACAGGGTTTTTGAAGTATATGACAATTTTGTTTTAGGAATTGTCAGGCTTATAGCTGGCTGTGTACTATCATTATAGTATTCCGGATCGTAGTTAAATGTAAAACCTCTATCTGATTCAAATAAGATTCCTGCCCTGATGTTATTTCTATATATTTCTGCGCTTCTCATTTATGTGGCCTTTTTATTTCAAGATTTATATCCAGCCCTAATACATCTGCTATCTTACGCAGGTTGTCTAATGTTATATTTCCCCTGCCACTCTCAAAACGCTTTAAGGTTGCAAGTCCAACTTCAGAAAGTTCTGCCAAATGTTCCTGGTTAATTCCAAGAATAGCTTTTCTTTCTTTTATTACCTTTATTAACTCCTCGTTTGTCATTTTCAAACACCATCAATAGTGTCATATATGATATTATTTCATAAAATTAGGCTCTTTTTCTAATATATGCAAACCAATAGTATCATATTTGATTCTATTTATCAGGTTGAATAGAAATCCGATAAACCCAATCAATATTAGTGTCATATATGATACCTTATATGCTATTGCTGTTTAACTTCAGCAACTAATGAACAACTTGATTCCTGAAGTCAGGAGATACATTTGATAATTACTGGCACTTAGGTGTTCTTGAGGAATAGAGAAAGATTCAGAAATTGGTATTTCCTGAAGGAATTAGGGTGGATACTAAATACCGGATATATCTAACCTCCAAAGTAAATTCCTTATTTCTTGCAAAGTCCCAATTTTAAAAGGTGTCAGGAGGTAAAAATAAAAACTTCCCATCCGCCGCGGCAGATGAGGAGTCCTCTTTAGTAGACAAGGTGATTGAAATATCTAACCTGGATCTCATCAAAGATATTATTGAACTTGCTGGAATTTGAAGGGATTGGATTAATATATAGTCGCCTGCCCCCACAAATTTTATTGTTCTAAAGCCTGACCTTTTTGAAAAAGCTTTGACTTTATTAACTCCTCCATATAATATTAAAGCCAATATCTGATCTTAGTTTAACAATTCACTAATGAATTCCTTACTTTTATCTCTTGAATAAGATTTGATCATGGTGAAGAATAGGCTATTTTATTAAATATGAATCTTATTAATGGCATAGATGAGCGTAAATTGATCATCAGGCTTTCAGAAGGTGATGAAACAGCTTTTGAAATTCTTTTCAGGCATTATTATCCCGGCCTGGTCATCTATGCTTCAAAATTTGTTCAGGACAGAACTGAAGCAGAGGAAATTGTACAGGAATTCTTTATCCGATTGTGGGAGAAACATCATAAAATCAAGTCATCCTCTACTTTAAAATCATATGTATTCCAGTCAGTCAAAAATAGTTCCCTGAACTATATCCGGGATAAAAAAGTTAGTCTGCCAATCATAGAAGAACTCGTCCAAAAGTCTAATTCTGAGTTGATCTTCAATCAAGACCTGTATGTCGCATCTGAGCTGCAACGAAAAATTGAAAGTGCGGTAAACAATCTTCCTGAAAAATGCCGGGAGGTATTCCTGATGAGCCGTTTCAGGAATATGAAGAATGATGAGATTGCACAGGAATTAAATATTTCCAAACGAACGGTAGAAACCCATATCAGCAATGCAATAAAGGTCCTCAAAACAGAACTAAAGGACTTCCTCATACTGCTTATTATGTTCAAACTGGGCTAATTCCTGAAAATAATCACTTTTTACTTACGTGTCCCTCCTGCTTTTTGTGTATTGATGACAAATGAACTCGGTTTATACCTGTCAATACAACTAATTTATGGAAGGAAAATCATTAGAATCCCGGCTAAAGGCATTTTTAAATTCCTTAAAAGAAGACAATCCGGAAAAACTTGTTGAAGACGCTTATGCCTCAATGAAAAGCATTAATGATATTGATGTCGATCATGCTTATTCCACTGTGACCCAAAAAATATATAGGCGCTCCGGAAGGACCAGAACCTTATATCAATTGCAGAGAATCGCAGCAATACTATTTATTCCAATGCTCGTTGCTTCAATTCTGTTCTACCAACATCATCGCTCAACCTATTCAGCAAGTGCAAAACAGACCATCATCAATCCTTCGGGCGTCCGCTCGCAGGTAGAACTCCCCGACGGTAGTATTGCATGGTTGAATGCCGAAAGCGAAATATCATTTTATGAGTCTTTTTCAGGTAAAGAAAGAAATATTGAATTGTCCGGGGAAGCCTTCTTTGATGTTAAAAGTGATCCTGATAAACCATTTGTGGTTTCTGCCGGTAAAGTTGCTGTGGAGGTATTAGGCACAAGATTTAATGTAAAGAGTTACCATGACGAGGCAAATATCGAGGTATCCCTGGAAGAAGGCAAGATAAATTTCATTTCAAAACATGGCGGAA
Organism: uncultured Bacteroidaceae bacterium; assembly: GCA_964406495.1. Lineage (GTDB taxonomy): Bacteria > Bacteroidota > Bacteroidia > Bacteroidales > M55B112. The sequence goes on from CAYOSB010000003.1 coordinate 48,447, forward strand.
AGAATCAGCAGACGAGTATGGTCCCGGGTATGCGAGCGGTGTATAATATTCATTCTGAAAATACCCTGATCAGCAAAGAGGAAAACATCAGCCAGTATTCAGCATGGATGAAAGGAAAACTGATGTTCGATGATACGCCCTTCCCGCAGGTCCTGAGATCACTCGAAAGATGGTACAGCGTTGATATTGATCTGGCGAATGATGAAATCAGTCAATACAGGTTAACAACAACTTTCGAAGAACAAAGCATCAGACAGGTCATTGAGATATTGGAGCTTTCTTCACCGATTACAATTGATTACACTCCTATTGAGCGTGATCAAAACGGACAGATGATGAATAAACCTCATCTAACAATTGATAAAAAAAGAAAATGATCATTCCCAGAACATATCTGAAACGATTAAAAAAGTTCTCCAGCCGGACTTTTTCGGGAAATTGGAATAAGACCATCCTGCTTCAATTCATAATTATTCTTCTTTCCGTTCAAGTATCCTACGGACAAGGAACGAATGTGAATCTCGAACTGAAAAATGCATCGATAAAACAAGTTTTAAAGCGTATTGAGCAGCAATCAGATTACATCTTCACATATAACAGCAAATTAATTGATGTTTATGAGATCATTGATGTAAGATTCAGGAATACCGACTTGCTGGATGCCCTTGAGGAGATCTTTAAAAACCAGGAGGTCAGTTTTGTATTCAGTGATCAACTTATTATAATCAGTCAAAATGTTTCAGATGCTACATCTCAGATAAAAGAAAGGGTAATTTCCGGAACGGTAAGCGATAGTGATGGTAACCCCCTGCCAGGTGCAACAATTATTGCAAAAAACACGCAAGTGGGTGTAAGCAGTGATATAAACGGAGCGTATTCCATTACTGTTCCACCCGACACTGATGTGCTTGTGTATTCTTTTATCGGGATGGAGACCAGGGAAGTTGAAATTAATGACAGGGCTGAAATTAATATTGTTTTGCAGGAAGAGATTACTTCTCTTGAAGAGATTGTAGTGGTTGGATACGGTACCCAAAAGAAAGTAACTGTAACCGGTTCCGTTGCTGCAATATCCGGAACAGAAATACTTGAAACAAAAGCAGCAAACCTGGCAAACAGCCTCACAGGAAGGGTGCCCGGCCTGGTAATCAACTCCAGGGGAGGAGAACCGGGAGCTGACAATGCACAAGTTTTAATCAGGGGGATCGGAACAACGGGAGATAATTCTCCATTGTATGTGATAGATGGCATTGCCAACAGGGGCAGTTTTGAGCGATTGAACCCGGATGATATTGAAAGCATATCTGTTCTGAAAGACGCATCTGCTTCCATATACGGGGCACAGGCAGCAAACGGGGTTATATTAATTACAACGAAACGGGGTACCACCGGTGAACCTCGCTTCAGTTACAGCAGCACCTACTCAATTTCACAACCTACACGCCGTCCGCACCTCAGCAATGCACTTCAGTACCTTACCTGGATCGATGAACAGAATGAGCGAAATGGAAGACCCACAGAGTATAAGGATATTATCAGGGAGTACGGGGATGGAACCAATGACCCGGCGAAGTGGGCTGATACCGATTGGTGGGAGGAAGTAATGGATGTATGGACACCTCAACAGCAGCAGAATATTAGTCTGACCGGAGGATCTGAAAAGGTTAAATATTATTTATCTGGTCAGTACCTCGACCAGGATGCCACATATATTGGAAAAGCATTTGGATATAAACAATACAATGTGCGTTCAAATATTGATGCCCAGGTTTCAAAACACCTGAAGATCGGATTTGATCTTTCCGGACGCCGAGGCGATAAAACGGGAGCAACACAAAATACAGATGCGCTGATTCGACAGGTTTTCGTGCAGGCACCTTTTGAATCACCCTATTACCCTAATGGATTGGTTGTAAAAACTTCAAATGGGAATCCCATTAATTTCGTAAACGGAAATAGTGGTTCCACAAACACACGCAACAACTTCATAGATACTAAGTTTTCCTTTCAACTGGATATGCCTTTCATTACGGAGGGTTTGTATGTTTCCGGGTACGGTGCACTGGACTATTATACAACCTTTCAAAAGAAACTCACCAAGCCGTATGATCAGTTTTTATTGAATGAAGCAACAGGTGAATATGTGAATTATGTTGATCAAACCGGCTCAGCTACGCTCTGGCAGGAAAGCAGGGAAGAACTTAACCGCACATTTCACCTGCGTATTGGGTATGAAAGAACATTTGACAGTCATAGTGTAAACCTGTTTGCCGCCTATGAACAGTATACCCACAATGGGGAGTTTTTTAATGCATACCGCAGGGATCTTGTTACCCCTGATCTGCCTTACCTGTTTTCCGGATCAGATGAAGGACAAAATAATTCAGGGATGGGTTTTCAATCGGCAAGGAAAAACTTTTTTGGTCGGATCAATTACAATTACCAGGAGAAGTATCTTCTGGAGTTTACGCTGCGTTACGACGGATCGGAAAATTTTCAAAAAGAGAAACGATATGGGCTTTTCCCGGGAGTATCATTGGGATGGAGGCTCACCGAGGAGCCGTTTTTCAGCAGTGATCTGATATCCAATCTGAAGATCAGGGCCTCCTGGGGTCAGCTGGGGAATGATAAGGTGCCAAATTTCCAATACCTGCAGTTCTATAACCTCTCCTATTCCTATATTTTCGGAGAAGATAAATTAAGAACATTGGGATTAACCCCGGGGACTACTCCGAATCCGAATATTACCTGGGAAACTGCGGAAAAATCAAATATTGGGATTGATTTTGCATTTCATAAGTACTTAAGGGGTACGATCGAGTTTTTCCATACAAAACGCTCCGATATACTAACCCCGCGGAATGCATCTATCCCGGTGTATACTGGTATGACACTTCCGGATGAGAATATCGGGCAGGTCAAGAACCAGGGGGTTGAGCTTGATCTGCGGCATCACAATAGTATCGGCGCCATAAAGTATAGTATTGGAGGGCAGGTCACCTATGCCAAAAGTGAAATCCTGTTTATCGATGAAGCAGAGAACATCCCGGATTATCAGCGCCGCACTGGCAATCCTATAGATTATATTCTTATCTATGAAGCTGATGGTCTCTACCAGGACCAGGATGAAATTGATGCATCTGCCCATTTTGCGGATGCCAAACCCGGAGATGTAAAATTCATCGATAGAAGTGGTGATGGAAAAATCGATGCAGATGACAAGATCATTCTTGAGAATTCTCCTACTCCCAAACTAGTCTATGGGATTCCACTGGATGTCAGTTGGAAGAATTTAAGCCTGAACATCTTTATCCAGGGTCAGGCTTTTGCGCAAACCATATACAGACCCTGGGATATCAATCAACAGTCGGTCTATTTTGAAGAACGGTGGATTTCGAAACGCCTGACTCCGGATGCTATATATCCTGCTGCATACGACATGAGCAGCAGCAGTATACAGAACGAATCCACCATTTGGGTAAAAGACAATTCTTTCCTCCGGTTTAAAAATATTCAGCTGTCCTACAACTTCAGCGATAAATTACTGGAAAAGATCGGGCTTTCTTCCATGAGTGTTTATGTAAGTGGACATAACCTCTTCTTTATTTACGATAAGGTGAAGTTTAATGATCCGGAAAGCACCTCTAAAACGGGGTGGTATTATCCGCAGCAAAGACTATTGTCAGCCGGACTGAGTGTCACATTTTGAAAGGAAAACGCAGATATGAAAAAAATAATATACTTTCCACTGATCTTCATGTTTTTCTGCTCGTGCAATGAAGACATCCTGGACCTGGATCCTCTTGATTCGGTCTCTGAGTCAATCGTATGGGAGGATGAAAACCTCATAGAACTTTATGTGAATGACCGGTATAATGAGTTGCCCCATGGCTTCTGCAAATGGGCCGGAGGACTTCGCATGACCGGATTAACGGATGAATCCTATCACATGCATGAGCCAAAAGTGTTCAAGTATACAAATGGAGAGGTGACCGCCGACAACATGTACTTTTATGCAGGATTCTGGAGTGACGCATATGAAGCGATAAGAAATACAAATATATTCCTGGATAAAATCAATCCGGATGTTGGTGACTCTGCAAGAATCATGCAACTGACAGCCGAGATCCGCTTTATAAGGGCCTATTTCTATTCAGAACTGATCACAAGATATAGTGGGGTGCCGATTATTGAAAAACCTTTCAGCCTGGAGGATGATTTCAATGTTCCGAGAGCCAGCTTTGAGGAAGTTGTTGATTTTATTGTCGAGGAACTTGATCTTGCCATCCCGGATCTTCTGAACAGATCCGAAGCAACAGGCAAAGATTTCGGGAGAGTCACCAAAGGCGCGGCCATCGGCCTGAAAGCAAGAATCCTCCTTTACGCGGCGAGTCCGTTGTTTTCTGAATCAGTCGATCCCGTTAAATGGCAGGCAGTTGCCAATGCCTGTGAAGAACTGTTTGACCTGGATGAGTACCACCTATCTGATGATTACCAGGGAATGTTTCTGGACCCGATGGACCAGGAGATCATCTTCTTCAAACAGTTTATTGACCAGTACGGAGAAGTCGTAGTTGACAAACCCGGGGATTACTATTACCACTATAGTGGAGGACACCGTATTGATGAATGGAGATTCTCTAACGGTTCCGGCGGCTGGGTGAGTGAAAATCCACTTCAGAATTTTGTGGATCAATATGAAACGCTGTCGGGTGAGATCCCTGTGTTGGGATATACGGGTAGTTCAGACAACCTGACCCCCGTCCTTAATCCTGCAGCCCTGGACTATGATCCGGATCATCCCTATGAGAACAGGGATCCTCGTTTATCGTATTCTGTTTATTACGACGGGACGATCTTCAAAGGCAGGGAAATTGAGATGTGGTGGACCGGCAAGGACAGCAGGGATCCAAATGTTGACTGGTGGTGGAATGGAAGTAAACTGGGCTATGGTATTCGAAAATCCCTGGACGAGAGCTGGTCATATTCATCTATGGTGGGGAGTGACCAACCCTGGATCTATATGCGCCTGGCAGAGTTTTATCTTACCTATGCTGAAGCACAGTATCACCTGGGGTACGAAGGAGCTGCCAATGAATATGTGAACCGCGTACGGAGCAGAACGGGAGTAGAAATGCCTGCCATTGCAGCTTCCGGCGAGGAATTGCTGGAAAAAATCAAACACGAACGCAAGATCGAACTTGCCTTTGAAGGTAACAGGTGGTATGATGCACGAAGATGGAAGGATGCTGAAGTCGATTTTGCAAGAAGTGTTGTGGGGGTAGAGGTCATAAGGAACCCCGATACAAAGCAGAAGTCATACCGCTACTTTATTCAACAGGAACGCGAGTTTCCTGAGAACCACTATATCTGGCCCATTCCATTTGAGGAGATCACCAAGAGCAACCTGACTCAAAATCCAGGATACTAAAAGAAAATGATGCGAATTCTTGAAATGAAATATTTCGCCATACTCCTATTGTTCTCGATGAACGCAACGATCCGGTCCTGCGAACATGACCCTGTGGGGCAAGATGGAACTCGCTATGAGCCTGGCTACCTTTCCAGACCAAAGGTTTACCCGGGTATACCACTGTTAACCAATGATATGGGAAAGTACCGCTCCACAGAAATGAATTCTGAATATGTGGTCCGGAGTTCAACTACGGTACCGACTTCCATGCAAATAGAGCGGAATGGCTACAATGCGGTATTGTGCATTGATTATGAAGGACTGGACAACATTGATGAATACCTGGAATTTGTGGTTTCCGTCTTTGAAAAGATCCCGGATGATCAAGCGGTTCCAGCTGAATTTCTTGACCAAATAACCGGTGTAAGCTTCCGGGCAGTGAGTCCTGAAGCCGGCATTGAGCTTATGCTTGAAGTCCTTGATTCGGATAATAATCCAATTGAGTCTGCAATGTTCTCCATCAAGGCAGATTCAATGCAAACCTATACGCTTGAATTCGATGCCAGCCATTTAAAGCAACTCCTATTCCGGGTAAATGCAATGGATCAGTCAGAAGAACAACCTGCCATTAACCGCCTGATCATAGATGATATTTACCTTCTTTCGAACATACACGAGGAGTTTGTCCCTCCTGCAGATGACGCGAAATTTCTAACCTGGCTGAAGGAGTGCAGCATACGGTATTTCCGCTGGAATTACAGGGAAGTGGGAACAGACATGGGAGTCGTACTTGAGGCGGCAGGAGACAATTCTAAGGTATCGCTTTCGGGATTGGGATATGCACTGGCCAATTTCATACTTGCTGATATGGATGGTATTATACCTGCTTCAGAAGCAGAGACAAAGGTGTTGGGTATTCTTAAATGGATGGAAGTACAAAACTGGTTTGATGGTTCGAACGGGTGGCACGGATTCCCCAAGCATTATTTCAATAAAGAGGGAACATACTATTCGTCCGATGTAAGTACCATCGACTGGGCAATGTGTGCAGCAGGAATACGCGTGGCAAGACAGTACTACAGCAGTAATCAAGAGATAGTCTCAATGGCCTCTTCATTACTGGAAAGGGCACAGTGGGACCTCGCTGTTGGATCAGATGGCCGCATTGCTATGGGCTTTAATGAATCCGATGGTGCAATGAATTCATATCGCTGGGGCCTGGCGTTTTCAGAGGAGACAGAACTGGTGTACCTGGAGGCACTTGCTTCAGGAAAAATCGATCCCACCATTCTTGACAAGATCATTCGTGAAAAAAAGAATGGTTTTTATCCCAGCTGGTTCGGTTGTGGATTTACATACAACTGGTTGCAGCTCTGGACAGGTCCTGTTGAGCCTTATCGGTCAAATAGTATTGCTGCATACAACGCTGATGCAGAGACCTGTTATGAAAAATTTGATTTGGACCTTATCGGACTAACAGCCTGTGCTACCCTGAAGGATGTAACTGAGAATGGCTTTATTAACTGGGGCAGGTACATCAGCAACCAGGGGAGCAATATTTCAGGGGCATCAGCAACTGAAGTTATTCAGATCTCTCCGGCACCCTATGGGGCAACCCTTGCATTGCCATTCATCCCTGGTAAAGCTATTGAAGCGCTTCGGGCTTATGTAGATTTTGGATATTATCATCCGCTTTTGGGATTGCCTGATAACATCCGGTTAAGCAATTTGCCTTCCGGAATCTCTCCTGCTCCCAACTGGAATACTTTCGATATAAATACCGGGCCTGTTTCCCTTGCCATTGAGCAAACCGGGGAAAACCGAATCGGTAATTTGTACCTGAACGATACGGCTATTCAGGCCAGGCTTCCCCTGCTAATTGATTCCTTTAATTTTTAAAAACTGACCATGAAAAATCTTTTCGTCCTTCTTTTATTCAGCATACTTCTTTTTTCTTGTAACAATCCGGAAAAGAGCACAGTGAATACCGGTTCTGATTCACATCTTCCTTATTTAAAACAGCAGGGAGATGCCATGCAACTGATTGTTGACGATGAACCTTTCATAATGATCGCCGGAGAACTCCATAACTCCACAGCGTCCAGTGAAGCTTACCTGGAAACCATATGGCCGAAGCTGACCGGGATGAATCTGAATACGGTGCTGGCGACAGTTTCCTGGGAGCTTTTTGAGCCTGAAGAAGGGATATATGATTATACACTGGTTGATGCCCTTATAAACGGTGCCCGGGAAAATGACCTGAAACTGGTTATTGTTTGGTTTGGCACCTGGAAGAACGGAGAGTCCAGCTATGTACCCATGTGGGTCAAGAAAGACACAAAGAGATTCTTCCGGGTCAAGCGGCAGGACGGGACCAACAACGAAACGATCTCAGCATTCTGCGAAGAAGCGAGAATTGCTGATGCAAGAGCGTTCAGGGCTTTGATGAAGCATGTTCGGGAAACTGATTTCGACCACACGGTGATCATGGCGCAGCCTGAGAATGAAGTAGGCATATTCCAGGATATAGATTACAACCCGCAGGCAATCGAAAAATATGGGCAGGAAGTCCCCGTGAAGCTGATGGACTATTTGAAACAGAACAGGTCCGCACTTAAAGAAGAGGTCCGCGAGGTATGGGCGCAAAATGGGTATAAGGAAACGGGGACCTGGAGCGAAGTATTTGGCAGGAATCCGTCTTCAAAAGAGTTCTTCATGGCATGGCAGTATGCATCTTACATTAACGATGTTGCCAGGGAAGGAAAAGCGGAGCACCCGCTTCCAATGTTTGTTAATGCGTGGATTGTTCAAAAGCCGGATGACCTCCCCGGGGTATACCCGAATGGTGGACCAGTATCAAGGGTGATGGACATTTACAAAGCCGCTGCACCGGATATCGATATTGTAAGCCCCGACATTTACCTGCCAAATTTCAAGGAGATCGTTGCCATGTATCATCGCTCAGATAATCCTCTCCTTGTTCCGGAATCAACACTGGATGCCGGGCGGGCATTTTATGCTTTTGCAACGCACGACGCCATCTGTTATTCTCCCTTTGCAATTGAGGACGGTGTAAACGATTTCCTCTTTAAGAAATCATATGAAGTGCTGCATGAGATCACACACCTTATAACACAATACCAGGGTACTGGTAAAATGATTGGTATTCTAAAAGAAGGTGATGAGAAGGAACAGTCGATCAGTTTTGGAGATTATCGCCTGAGAGTGGAATATGAGGATCTCAGGGAACCTGCTTACGGACTCATTGTGCAGACTGCCGAAGATGAATTCATTGTGGCAGGTATGAATTTCAAGGTATTCTTCTCCCATGCTGGGGATAAGGTGGGATACATCGGCCAGGTTTGGGAAGGAAAATATGAAGATGAGGTATGGATACCAGGTCGCCTGCTGAATGGAGACGAGACCTGGCATAATGCGGTTCTCAGGGTTTTTGGAAGAGAACACATGTCTGCCGCCCGTGAAGAAGCAACTGAGGCCGGCGCGGATTCGGATATTCCTTTTACCTATTCGGCCAATCAAAATAAAATAATTGCAACACCAGGAATTTACAAGGTGAAAACCTACCTGAGAGATTAATCCGATATAAATGAGTTCATAACATATTAATTAAATGATCATGAAAAACAGAAAGAACCTTTTGTACACATGCAGCAGGATAACAATCCTTTTTATGGTAATTGCACTGGCATCCTGCAAAGAGGATCCACCTGAGCCATTGGTGTTCGATCCTGACTTAAGTTCAAGCACAACCCAGGCTGGAGCAGCGATCGTCTTTACCGATTATTCTACTGGCGTGGAGTCAAGAATCTGGACCTTCCCCGGCGGAACACCTGCCAGTTCAACCGAAGAAGAAGTCTCCGTCACATGGGCAGCTGAAGGACCCTATATTGCCGCTATTGAGGTTACATTTACAGATGGCTCATCTGATGCCAAGGATTTTCCAATCCAGGTGGGTAGCGAAAAATACTCTCGGTTTGTCTTTGGATTTGAAGTGGATACGATGGTGGAGAAGTCCTGGAATACCTGGAGCACAAATTCTTCAAACGGGAATACATGGGATGGTCTTGCAACACTGGAGATCGACGATACCCAGGGGGCTGACGGAACATCAAAAAGTGCAAAGATCACGGTATTATCCACTGGCGATGAATTGCAGATCTTCTCTGTAAATAATAATGCGGTGCTCGAAAGTAACATGACCTATGAATTCAGTTTGTGGGTAAAGGGAAGTTCGGGGATCACAATTACAGGTGTTGAACTGACCAATCAGCTGATCCTTGAAGATGTCACCGTTCAGGACTGGCATAATTACGCATGGATCAGCCCTGTTGCGTTAACCGATACGTGGACAAAACACTCATTTACGGTTGAAACAGGGGATATTTCGGAATACTATTCAGAAGGGAAAGCAAACAATGCCTACACACTCATCAAATTCACACCTGAATCAACCGGAGAGGTGTATATCGATGAAGTATCCCTGAAGGAAGTTGAATAAAAATCTAAACTACATTATCATGACAAAAAAATTACAATCTAAACATGTTGGCTTTAAAAAGCGACTTGGTTTTGTTACCCTGGGTATCTTCATAGCTACGCAGTCATTTTCCCAGACCATTCTCTTTTCAGACGCAGTGGGCGAAAATGTTACACTGGGATCAGAAAGTCATGTCAGCATCGTTAATAATCCGATTTTGGATGGTGTAAATGGCTCATCACAGTCCCTGTTATCCGATGGTGCTGCCTGGGCTGGTTATACCATTACCTGTTCAGTTCCAATTAGCGCATCCAACAATAAGTTGTACATATCATTTTACAACCCGAACGGATTCACAGAGAATCAGGTCCAGCTTAATTTTGAAAATCCAAATCAGCAATGGCTGACTGAAGCACACCCTGCCGGGTCATCAGATGGCTGGTATGAAAGAGTGATCGACCTGAGCAGTTTTGAGGGGGAAACACTGACATGGCTTTGGATAGCACCCTCTGCAGGAGAAGCTGGACAGGTTTATTTTGATAATATCTACCTGGGTGATGCCCCTTCAGATGATGTAAAGCAGCCTTTTGTCCTGTCACCAACTGCCGTGATATTTGATGATGCAGCCGGGGATTATGTTACGCTTGGTTCTGAGGATCATGTAAGTGTTGTGAGCAATCCTGTACTGGACAGTGTCAACGGCTCTCCCAGTGTTCTTCTATCCGACGGTGGAAGCTGGGCAGGCTATACTATTGACTTGGCGATTCCTGTTACTGATACTACTGACAAGCTCTACATCTCATTTTATAATCCGAATGGATTTACAGAGAACCAGGTTCAATTGAATTTCGTCACACCCAATCAGCAATGGCTTACTGAGGCTTTTCCGTCAGAAGCTGCAAACGGCTGGTATGAGAGAGTGATTGACCTGAGCAGTTTCATTGGAGACACCCTGTCCTGGATGTGGATTGCTCCCTCGGGGGGAGAGGCAGGAAAGGTCTATTTCGATAACATCTACCTGGATGATGCTTCAAATAAAGAGATAACCATGCCATTTCTCCTTTCCACGACCGGTATCATTTTCATGGATGAAGCTGGAGAAGGCGTAGAGCTGGGCACAGAAGCGCATGTTACCATAGTTGACAATCCTATGAAAGATGATGTCAATAATTCTGAGACCGTCTTAAAATCAGATGCCTCAGCTTCGTGGAGTGGCTATACCATTACTTGTAATATTCCAGTCAGGGATACAGCAGCATACCTCTATATTTCAATGTATAATCCCGATGATGCTTTAGAGAACCAGGTCCAGGTGAATTTCACTACACCCAACCAGCAATGGCTTACTGAAGCTTATCCTGATGAGGCAACAACCGGCTGGTATACACGGGTTATCGATCTTACAGCTTTTGTGGGTGATACCCTCAACTGGATGTGGCTTGCTCCTACGGCAGGTCAGACACGCCTGGGTTATATGGACAATATTTACCTGGCAGGTGAACCTGAAACTACTTCTGTCAGAAAATTATACCTCGATAATGGAGATGTATATTATTCCAATGGCGCGCTGCGGTTTAAGGAATTTCACCTGAATAATGCTGAAGTAACTATTTTCGATGTGGACGGAAGAACCCTGCAAAGAGAAAGAGCTGATGGCAATGAGCTAAATATCGACCCTTCAATATCTGATGGGATATACATTATTCGTGTAGTTGAAAACAATCAACTTAAAATGTTAAAGAAGCTTTTCATATATAAATAGCAGATAGGCTTATCCAATGATTCAATTATCATGGCCATAAAGGTAATTGACATCATTTAGTAGTAGTTAGTTTTTGTAATTGTCCGCCTGCAATTGAGAAATTACTTGATTGCAGGCGGACTTTTTCATGGAAACCAACTTGTAAGCAGGCTAACCCATTCTCCAATTGAGTAGGAAGATAGGGATAATTTCCCTATCTGTCCTCTCACACCACCTTGCATACCGTTCGGTACACGGCGGTTCCTTAAATAATAACTCTAACATTCCTGTA
>CAYOSB010000004.1:0-29402 GCA_964406495.1 uncultured Bacteroidaceae bacterium
TGATTAAACAAGCTATCTTTTATCTTTTTTTGCACAAATCGCTCGATCTAGGTATCATTAGCACAATATAACAAAATAAGTTATTTACTCAGGATAGCTATTACCTTTTCTTTAAACCTGTGAAAAACTACTGATTCACTCTTTATCTCTCTGTCTATTATCATTCCAGCTGCGATCTTATTAGAGTTTCCAACACTAATCCCTGGTATAGTTGCACTATTAATTCCAAATAAATTCTCATTTCCAATGTTGGTATTACCTGAGAAACAAACGTTGGGACTAATGAAATTATAATCACCCACATTTGTGTCATGACCAAGACTACACCGGGAATTAATTAAATTGTATTTCCCAATTTTTACATTAGGGCCTATATTGACATTTGGTCCCACAATAGTACCCTCTCCGATAATTGCCGATCTTGATACATATGCGCTGCTATGAACAAATGAAGTGAAACTACCTCCATCTGCAACAAACTTGTCCACAATAGTACGCCTGTAAGCTAGATTAGCTATACCAATGATATATTTTACCCTCGTATTTACCTTATGATCAGCAATTGAGCCCAGAAAAGGTGCTGAAAACATGTATTTTTGATAATTACCCGGCCGGTCATCCAAAAAACCTAAGATCCTAAATGCTTTTCTACCAATTGCTTTTTGAGAAAAATCAATATACTCGTCTATCTCAGCTGCATGGCCACTTGCCCCGATTATTATCAGATCATCCATATTGTAAGTAGACTGAATTAAGTTTTATATTTAAATAATTTCAGTATTTCCAATTGCTGGCACTTAAACGAACGTTAAAAAAATGTTCATTATTTTGCTAAATACCCTCCATCAATGATCAAGTTTGTACCCGTAATCCATCTGGATGCGTCTGATAATAAATAAACAGCTGCGTTCGCTACATCTTCTGGTTGGCCCAACCCCAGGGGGTGAAGATCTTTAATTCTCTCACGTGCATCCTTGTCCCTGCTGTAAATTGCTTTTTCAGACATGGGTGTTTCAACAACACCTGGAGAGATTGCATTGACACGGATATTTCTTCTCGCCAATTCCATACTCATTGATTTTACAGCCGAAATCAATGCACCTTTGGTCATAGAGTAGAGGGTTTTCCCATTCTCACCTACAACTCCCATAACTGAACTTATGTATATGATACTTCCTCCGGATTCTTGAAAATTTGACGATTTAATTACCTGCTTTGAGAGATTTATTCCAGATATGACATTGGTATTTAAAAATGTTAACATTTTTTCGGTCGTGACAGCATTTAATGGAAGCGTGGTTGATATTCCTGCACAATTAATCAATCCATGAATTTTCCCTCTTCTGTTTACTATATTTTTTATGATCTCACTAATATTATCATATTGCAGAAGGTCGATTGCCTGGTATTCATTTTCATGCGGATTTAAGGTTAATTCGAGTGATTCCTTTAATCTTCCCTCGTCTCTTCCAAATAATACTACTTTGGCTCCCATATGACTACAGGAGATTGCACATTGTCGGCCAATACCTGATGATGCACCGGTAACCAGTATGAGTTTACCCTCCAATGAAAATGAATTCTTAAGCATATTATCCAGGTTTTCTCATTATATAAGGATAGATCATCAGCTAAATTGTCATCATTTAGACTTCTATGATTTCCCCGATATAGCAGTCCTGGGTTTTTATGATCGCTGTACCCCAGGAAAGCCCGACACCAAATCCGCATAAAACCAATTGTTTATGTCCGTGCAACTTATCCTTGAGCTCAGAAACGATTGTCAGTGGGATAGACACTGAGGAGGTGTTACCATATTTTTCAATTGTAGATGGTATTCTTTCTAAAGGTAGTTTCAATTTTTTTGCAAGAAATCCATTAATGTAGCTGTTCGCCTGGTGAAATACAAAATAATCAATTAGCGACTGATCCAATTCACAATATTCAAACAACCTTTTGAAATCCCTGGGGATCTCTCTGATAACAAAATTAAACACGTCGGCACCCTCCATATAACCATGCTCATCTGAGCGGATATTACCATAATCATCAACAACCCGCTCTTTTAATGTCTCAGGAGAACTCATATTGCGATAGCCTCCGGCTGGGATTTTGATCAATGATGCCCTTGAACCATCCGAATTTAGTGAGAACCAACTCTGTCCAAATTGTACACCAGGTTCAATCAGGGCAGCAACACCTGCATCTCCGAAAAGAAAAGCTGTCTTACGATCTTTCTGGGAATAGACCTTTGAACGGGTCTCACCATCGAGGATCAAAGCCTTTTTCACGGTTCCTGAAGAAATCATGGAATATGCGATGGTAAGTCCATAAAGAAAGGCTGAGCAACCAAGGTTTATATCAAAGGCAATAGTAGACCGGGATAATCCTAATCTCTCCTGCAATATGATTGATGTTGCGGGCATACGATAATCCGGTGTTTGAGAAATAAACAGCAACAGGTCAATCTCATCGCGGTTTATTTGTTTCTCCCGGATCAGATTATCAGCTGCTGCAAAACAAAGATCTGAGGCGCATGTTTTTTCATCCACAAATCTCCTTTCTTTTACACCTATTTTATCAACAACTTCTTTTACCTCTTCTTTTTTAAAGTGGATATCATGATCATAATTATTTATAATCCTTCCCGGAACAGCAGCATTCATTGCTGTTATTCCCACATTGTTGAATGAAAATATTCCCATACGGTTTAGTTTGCTGATTTGGTCTTTACCAATTCTATCAAATCTTTAACTTTAATATACTGCTTATATTCATTCATTTCAAGCTCAATACCGAATTCCTCGTCAAGCATTGCAAACACAGACAATTCGGTAAGGGAGTCATAATTTTCATATTCTCTGAATTGATCTTCAGAATTTATATCATTCTCTTCCATTTCAAGTGCTTCAGCAAGAGCTGAAATAAGTTTTTCTTCCATATTGATTCAAGTTATTAAATAATTATAAATCTAATCTTTCAAATTGATATCCTTGTTGGATTTATTTCTTTTAACAAAATATATTTAATCCCCTATTATTCTGACAACCATAAATGCTTCAGCGCAATGGCAACCGACTGTGCTACCGCGTAAATTTGCAAGAGACTCAAGAGATTTAAGAGACCTTGAAGAGGGAAAAGCTCTTAACTGGCTTTGATAACACTTCATTGCTTCAATTTTGTGATTAAACTCTTTCTCAATATCAATAAAAAAGTTAGGTATAAATGCATCATTACCGGTTGGTGGTGCCCATTCTGTTTCTGAAAGGGTTTCGTAAACGTAAATCTTTTTAACTGTATTTTCATTGACTGGTCTGCCAGCAACAAGTCCGGCGTTATATACAGCTTTGTGATCGTGATGTATATCTCCATGGTGAGGAATAAATAATGTATCTATTGTGAACCGTTCAATGACTTTAGAAATTGCTCGGGCCAATTCAGATACAGAGATCAAATCCAATTCAGGAGCAGGAAAACCAAGGAATACAGTCTCTGATACGCCCAGTACCTTGTGCGCTGCAAGAGCTTCATTTCTGATATTAGTTATCTTTTTTTCATCATAAATACCGGGTTTCCCCCTGGTTATGATTAATACATATACCTGTTTTCCCTGATCCCTATATTTCCTGATAATTCCACCACAACCAAGAACCTCATCATCCGGGTGTGGAGCCAATATTAATATGCTATCCATAATTTATTATTAGATAAAAGTGTAAAAAGAATCTGCTTCTAATTTTGTCCTGAATATCCTATTCTGTTTTATTTGTCTTGATTTTTCAAAACCTGTTCCCAGTTGTAACCACAATTAAAGAAGTAATCAAGTGCCATAACATTAGACTGAAATTCACCCCAAAGTTGCTCATATTCGAATGGTTCGAAAATTGAGTATTTCAAACTTATTCCAGCAGCATCAAAAACCGATTCATCCTGATATGCCTTTGCTCCAGTTCCTGAATAATACACATTCGCCTGTAACGCCTGACAAATTGAAATGATCTTGTCCTGCTTGTCAGCCTGTATATTCAACTCAGATGAATAAACGAATTCTGTTTCAATACCCAATTTTTGAGAGAAAAATTTTATCATATTTCCATTCATCTCCGCAATATTTTCATAATTGCCATAAATTAGCTGCTTATAATCATTGAAGACTTCATCAAAATGCAAAGCCTTCCGATAATTTGTTTCTATCGTTTTTAAATGTTTCTCTATCCAACCCAATTCATCTTTGGACCTCACTTCTAGGATAGTATCACCAAGACTCTGTTGCACCGGAAACTTTAATCTAAATGAACCATTTGAAGTTTTTATATAGCAATAGTTGTGCATCCCTTTATTTGAATATTGCACATCATCAAGAAATACAAATACATCAGCTTGATATAATTTATAAAAATAACCTAGCCAAGGCAAATAATTAGGTTGATGTATGGAGACTTTCTTATCTTTTGTGTTAATCATTATATGTAGATATTCAATGTATTATGAATTAATGTTCTTATTAATTATTGCATATAACTTTGCATTTTCCGGAACTCCTTTATTTATCCAGTATTCGTAAAGGGTTCCCTCATAGGTCATACCTAATTTCTTCATCACTTTTTCAGATGCAACATTTTCCTGGGTACATCTTGCCTGTAACCGGTTTAAACCTAACCTGTGAAAACACAAATCAACGATGGCTTGTATTGCCTCGGTTATTAATCCTCTTCCCTGAAATGCAGGATTCATAATATATGATAATTCTCCTCTTTTATTAGGCATAGAAATATCAAATAATCTTACAATTCCTATAAATTTTTTATATTCTTTTATTTCAATAGCCCAATTATAGGAATGTTCAGTATCATACTGCGCGAGCAAAGATTCTATGTATCCTATGGTTTGTTGTATGTCAGTATGAGAATCCCAGCTTAAATGCTTCGAAACTTCCGGATCACTTGTATATTCATACATATCCTCAGCATCTGCCCTCCTGATTCTTCTCAGTATTAACCGTTCAGTCTCAATTATTACGTCGAAAACACTCATGTTGTATTATTTAAAAAGTTCAATTAGCACTTTTAAACCCAGTTAAAAGGGACTTCATTTTTGGATTTTGTTTAATTTGATTCATCCTGTATACATCAAAGTTAGGTCTACCTTCTGCAATTCCTGTTGTAGCCATCGTAGAAGGTCTGATTATTTTTTCGATTGTTTTTAATAAAATTAAAATATCCAAACGAAACGAGATATTTTTAACATAATAAAGATCATAACTAAATTGCTCTTCCCAATCGGGATAATTCAGACTTTTTACCTGACTGTACCCACTAAGACCTGGACGAACATTATGCCTCAAAATTTCCTTCTCTGTGTAGTAAGGAAGATATTCTGGTATCAGGGGACGCGGACCTATAAAACTCATGTCGCCAATCAAAATATTGAACAGTTGAGGCAATTCATCTAGTCGAAACAACCTTAAGAATCTGCCAATCCAGGTGATCCTTTCTGAATCCGAATGGTATTTATCACTCTTATTGCGCATAGTGCGGAATTTAAGTATAGTGAATGCCTGGTTGTCCTTACCTATTCTCCGCTGCCTAAATATTACCGGGTAACCCATCGATATAGTGATGACTACAGGGATCAGCACAAAAAATAAAGACAATATTGCAATAAGCATGATCGAAAAGAAAATATCAATCAATCTCTTGACGGATTTGTAAAACTTTTTATTTGAGGTCATCATTGATCCTGGTTACAAATCGACTAACGTTCTCTTTACTGTACGATTTTGAAAGCTTTTGTGAATTTAATCGCAATTCCTCAACAATTATAGGTTGGTGGAACAGAAAATCAATATATGCTGCTATTTCCGATGTCTTATGCGGATATATACACTTACCAATTTTTTCGTTTTCAACAATTGCACCCAAATCAGATGCTGGATCTGCAAGACATAGTATCGGTGCACCTACCGACAAAAAGTTATACAACTTACTCGGAATGGCACTGTGTGATGACTTATCAGCAAGTGTAACAACTGCTACACTTGCTGAGGCAAGCGAATAAGGTAAGATATTTACTTCCTGCCAGGGTAGAAGCAGGCAATTCTTCAAACCCAGTTCGCTTATTTTTTTTGCAACCGCTTGTTTCTTTGAACCCTCACCAACAATAAGAAAAATAACCTGTTCATTTTCAATGATAGATGCAACATTAATTAAATACTCAATTCCACTTGATTCTCCTATGCTACCTGAATACAGCACGATAAATTTCCCTTCCAGGGAGTGTTCTTTAATAAATGGGTTTTTATCGAAAGGCAAAGGCTTTAGAAATTCATTATCAGTCCAAATGGGGACAATCTCACATTTTTTACCTCTGGAATATTTCTCAATTAATAATGCCATTCCCTTAGTAAGAGTAAAGATGTTACCGGCTGCTCCTAATACTTTTAAGTGAGCCTTTTTCCATAATCGAACAAGTATTGATTTTGATTTAAGCAATGTAAACTGCTCGGGTATTTCAATATAAACATCATAAATCAAGAGAGAATATTTATTTTTTATTACGAGGGGCAATAACGGAGCGAAAGGTGGATTTGAAATTATTAATAAGTAATGGGACCTGTATCTCAATAAAACTAATATGAGTATTTGAAGAAAACCAATGAACCAGGACAGGACTTTTGTTATGATGTTCTTTCGCCTGTATCTCATTATGTTAAGCAGCTTGATTTCATCATTTAAAGGGGTATTCCTTTCTACTAACCTCCCTGTCATTAGGATGACTTCAAATCCATCTGCTGCTAATCCATTTGCTATATCAATCATCAAATAGCCGGCATCCTGGTTGATAATTAAAATTTTCTTCAAATATTCAGGTTTATTGATCGTTTTGGATAATACTTTCGTATAGACTAATATAATCGTTAAATCTACTGTCTTTATCAAATAATTTCTCTGCCCTCTCCCTGCAGAAATTTTTGTGGTAACCTTTCTCAAATGAGAGAAATCTCTCTACTGAGGTGATCAGTCCATCAATATCTCCTTTCGAAATAACAGATCCTGTATTTTCATTAATGGCCTCAGGGCTACCTCCTGTGTCGTATGTAATTACAGGCGTACCGCAGGCCAAGGCTTCAATATTGGTTGTCGGAAAATTATCCACATAGGTTGGATTAACAAATATTGAAGCAGCACTATATAACATCGCCAGTTCACTTGTGTTTTGAGTTCGCCTGATACCGATCATGCCTGGTGGAAGGTCCTTTATTTGCTTTTTGTTCAATCCAACCAATACTATATCTATTTCTTTGGTTAACCTTTCCCGTAATTGTAAGAAATCAGAGAGTCCCTTCCTTTTGTCCCAAATATTCGCAACACCAAGCAGATATTTTTCCTTTTGAATATTGAATCGTTCATTAATCTTTAATTCATCAGAGCAAGGCTTAAAGACTTTCAAATCAACACCATTATGAATAATTTTTATTGGGTACCTCTTAAGATAAGAATTTTTCACATGTTCTGCGAGCCACCTGGAGGGTGTAACAATTGTAATGTCTTTAATACTTGTAAAAATTTTCTGCTTTTGATGAAAATTATCCTTTGAATTATCTACAAACCAACTCTTTGGATAACCCTTAATGTTCGGACAATTATTACATTCTTTTCGCCATTTATAACAATCAACACTATCGAAATAACTGCAATGACCGGTAAATGGCCAGCAATCATGTAATGTCCATGTAACCGGAGTACCTCTTCTGTTCAAATATCTAAAAAGGATCTCAATATTAAGATAATAACCATGTATATTGTGAAGTTGAATAATGTCAAAATCAATATCCTCAATATGTTTAATGAATTGCCTGGTTGCTACCTTAGATCCAAATCCATGTTTGTCAAGAACACGTGAAGTCATTAAATGAGATAGTACGTTCACTCTCCCTCCAATCTTTATGGCTTCAGAATTACTATTCCTCGCTATCCGGCCATATGCAATATAACTATCATGTGATCGGTGAATCAACAAATCTCCAATCTCATTTGCGATCCGACCAGTAGAACCAGAATTTAAAGAGGCATTTATTTGTAGAACTTTCAATATATACTATTTATCCATTGATGAAAACAAAAACTCAATATATTCTTCCCCTATTTTATCTAATGTATACTTCTTAATGCTTTCATTTGCTTTCACAGACATTGAAGTTAAACAATCATTATCAGCAATTAACTGTTTCAATCTAAGAAGAAATAAATCATCTTCAAATACTGGCACCAGGTATCCATTCACACCATCATTAATCATATCTGAAGGTCCAGCAACGCAGTCATATGAAACAACTGGTAAGCCGGCTGAAAGTGCTTCAACTATAACATTGGGAAAGCCTTCACTGCTAGATGTAAATGCAAATATTTTACTTTTTTGATAATACGCTTTTACATTTTCAATTTCGCCCGTTAAAATTATCCGATCCTGCAAATTTAAACGCTCTACCTGCTCTTTCAATACTTCCATATTATTCTCTCTCAATGCGTCTGCACCTATGATAATAAGTTTCCAATCCGGCGCATTAAGCCTGGAGAATATTTGAATCAAGCGATCATGATGCTTGGTTTTGATTAGTCGTCCAACCGATAAGATAATATTCTGCCTTTCAGCAATGTTTTTAAAATTTAATCTTATCGGATTACCTATCACTTTTATATTATCATGTTTAAACTTTCTGGCATACAATAACCTGGCTGTTTCAGTCTGTGCAATAATGCCCTTTGCTTTCGGATAAAGAAAAAATCTTAAAAATGAATGGTAAAAGCTATACTTCTTATAAGGACTGCACCTGTCTGAAATATATACTGGATATTTAAGATTAAAGAGTGCTATCAATACAAAGCTATTCCAAAGTTCGCCAAAACTTAGTATACTTACCGGTTGAATCCGCTTTATTTCCTTTCTGAGATAGAGAAGTGTCTTAATTGAATATAGAACTCTGTGGCGATTGTTGAATTCAAATGAAGGTTTATGAATTATTGTTTGCTCTGGTAACTGATAAAAGACATCTCGGTTTTTCCCATAAATAACCATATGTACCTCAATATCTCTTTTTTGTGAAAAATAGAATGCAAGTTCTGACATCACTCTCTCCATCCCTCCAACTTGCAGGGTTGGTATAACAAGACATATTCTTAGCTTCCTCATGAAAAACCTATCGGTTGAAATCCAGATAAAGTGACATTACTGTTTAACAATTTCCCTATTACTTCTAATAAGATCTTCAACCATCCAACCATAGGGATTGAATTGACCTTCTGTCCAGATCAGATTTTGGTCCCAGTAACCAGTACATTTATCATAGGCCTTATGGGCAAATCCATAACTTATCTCTACAATTAGTGGGCTGCCATTTTGATAAACAAAGTCAAAAGCTAAGCACTGCGCTTTTAGTTTAGAAGCAACATCGAAAGATATTTTAATTGTATCATCATCAAAGTGTTCTTTTTCATAGTAAATATAACCACTACCTGAAGCTCTGAAATCATTCTCGCGTACCATCCTTTTTAAGGCAAAAGCTTTATCACCAATGACGATGATTCTGATGTCATATTTATTATCCGGAATAAAATCCTGGAAATATACATACCCGATTTCACGACCTGACACGCGGGCATATTCTGTAGTATATACAAGCCGGATTGCACCTTTTACTACTTCCCAAAGACTTGATTTGCCGATTCTGAACTTACGAATCCTTTCTTTTAAATTCCTCCAACCTTCATATTGCTTGAAACCCTTTCCAAAAGCCTTTTTAATTAATCTGTTCGCTTCAAATTTGGATCTTACAAGCCTGACATTGTCTGATCCGGCGCCATTGCGTAATTTAAATACTTTTGGGAAACTGGTTGTTTTACTCCAATTTAACGCTTCCTGTTTATCGTAGAATACATGAGATTTGACTAACGGTGCCTCAACAGCTTCAAGAAGATATTTCTGTCCTACTTTGTCATCGAAATGCCAGACTGTATTAAAATCCGGGAATACACCTTTCCCCGCTGCCATTACTGAAAATAGAAGCTGTTTGGCAAATTTACTATCTTTCGGCCCTTTATGATTAAAGTGCCACATCAGAGAATCACAATCTGACAACTGATTGATTATATCCGAACGGTAACAATCAACTAATTTATAACTGATGCCCCTACTTTCACAGTATTCAATCCATCGCTCACTAAATGAGTCTGTGTTATGGTGAATTCCAATTTTCATAATTATTGTCTAAATAAATAGAAGCCCAGATTTCAAATGAAATAAAGATCCATAAAGCTTCAACTTCTCTGAAGCCTAAGTGATCAATGTTATTTAACCAGGAAGAAAATACTTTTCTATTAAATAAACCACGCCTGACAATACCTGGATATATCTTGTCATGTAGATAAGCTGAAAAAGCATCATTCCGAAAAAAATCCTTCAGTGGGATTCCAAATCCCATTTTATTACGAAATGCGAAATCCTTCCCGAAAGGTTCCGCGGTCATCTTTTTTAACAAATATTTTTCAGTATTCCTACCTTCCGGACTCCTTCTTAATAAAAGATACTTTTCAGGAATCGAAAATGATTTGTCAACAATATCATTATCTAAAAAAGGCACCCTGTTCTCAATTGAATGAGCCATAGACATTTTGTCCTGCCTGATTAAAAGATCAGGAAGATAAGACTGCATCTCATATTTGACCTGTCGATCGAACATAGATCCGTTCAATTTCCCATAAAGTGATCTACGAATTTCCATCGCCCTTTTTTCATTGAATCCCTGCCTCATTTTACCTGCCAACTCAGGTGTCATAAAAGCTGTTGCCATAATTGCACGGTAATCCTGGCTGAAATAATTAATCAATCTATAGGGCTGTGCTTTGTTTTTCCGAATCTCATGAAGCAACAACCTGGCTCTAAAAGGGTATCTTATATTATAAAATCTGCTGTACCCTCCGAAAACTTCATCTGCACCCTCTCCGCTTAACAATACCGTTACATATTCTTTTGCTTTTTGCGATAATTTGAATATCCCTATCGTATTGGGATGGTTAATTGGTACTTCAAGATGCCAGGTTGCCTTTTCAAAATTATCCAGGTAATAATCAGAATCCAGCAAAAATTTGTGTGATGGAATATTCAGGCATTTTTGAACATGGTCAATATATTGTTCTTCATTATAACTTCTGTTATTGAAAACAATGGAAACTGCTTCAAAATTTCCCTTTTTAGAATTTCTGTTTGCCAGCCATGTAACCAGGGATGAATCAATTCCCCCGGAAAGCTGACATCCCAGTTTTACATCACTCATTAATTGACTTTGAACACTTTTTGCAAGCCAGGATTCCATTTGTTCCCCATAATAATCCAGGTTTCCTTTTGATTCGTTAGAACGAACAGAAGTGTTAATATCAAAATATCTCCTGATGACAGGTTGTTGATTTTTCTTATATACAATGTAATGCCCTGGATCAAGGGATTTAATGTCCTTAAATAAGGTGCCCTTAATGTTATTCCTGAAAAGAAGAAACTCATCAAGCTGAGATTCCTCCAGATCAAAGTCGAATCCGTCAACATACTTAAAGCTCTTAAGTTCAGACGAAAATGCAAACGTTTCGTTTGTCACCAAATAATACATGGGTTTTATACCGAATCGATCCCGGGTGATCAAAACCTGCTTGTCTTTGAGGTTTATAATCACAATAGCAAACATTCCGTTCAGGCGTTCGAGCATCCCTTCAAATCCGTATCTAAGGTATAATGCCAGAACAACCTCTGTGTCTGTAGTACTTTTAAACCTGTATCCCCATGCTTCCAAATCCTTTTTTTCATCAAAAGCATTATAGATCTCACCGTTAAGGGTAAGTAGAACATTGCCATCAGGACTAACCATTGGCTGGTGTCCGTTCATACTAAGGTCCAGGATACTAAGCCGGTTGAACCCCAGGACTCCCTCGAACTTGCCTTCAATTGATTGCGGTTCGGTTGTTGCAAGTTCAATTGATTCTCCGGAATCGAGGTTGAATGCCCTAATACCTGAATCATCGGGACCCCGATGTTTCTGAACCTTCAGCATACTTATAATCCTTGAAGTTTCCTTAATGGGTCGGTTATTATAATTAATATAGCCAGAAATACCACACATATTATTTGTACCTAAAAAACTATTCTGTTAATAATTAACTCTATTCATATTGCTTAAGAAATCTCAATAGAACATCGCGATGAGAATCACAACGGTTCAGATTTAATAGCAGTAGTTTTTTGCGGCCGGATAGCAGCTTAGGAAACAATCCTCTTTTTCTCAGTGCAGCAATGTATCTTCCCATATTGGGTTCAATGAATGCTTCATACATTGGATAAACAGATTTGCAATATGCCTCGAATTCAGCTTCAAGCAGCTGATCATCCTGAATAATATGATTTAAATGGATAATTTTTTCGTTAAATAATACAGTTTCCTGATCCGATAAATGAAATACTCCGGGTACTTCATTGTTTTGCTTAAGAGGGATGATTTCAAAATCCAATTCATCAGATAAACTCAGTTTAACCGCATAACCATTGTTCCAGGATGAATTTATCTTTCCTGGCCAGTCATAAATGAAATTTCCTAATCCGTAAAAAATTGGTCTGTCCTTATAGATTTCATACCCCGAAAATACATGGGTATGATGAGCAATAACTGCATCGGCACCAGCATCAATAAAAAACCTGTAAAGTTTTTTTATCCTGGGGGACGGTAATTCATAAAATTCATTACCTGCATGAACAATAAGGATTAAAAAATCATGGTCCTGACGTGCTTTTTTAATATCATAGAAACAATTTACCGGTTCCATGGGATAACACGTATATGCTCCATCTGGTGTTGAGAGAAATTCATTATCAGCGAAATTTAGTATCGCAATCTTTTTGCCCTTTATTTCTTCTGAGAATGGCCTCGCTGCTTCATTTAAAGATTTACCAATACCTATGGTTCTTATTCTGTTCTTTTCGAGCAGGGCTAACGTATCCCCTACGCCAGTTGAATCATAATCCATGATATGGTTATTGGCCATGGCAACCAATTTGATATCGGCATATTTCAATAACCGGATAGTATCCGGGTGTGCTTTCTGATGAGGGCCGGTTTTGGGTCTTGCCGTGTCGGTGTGCGTGAATGGACACTCAAGATCAACGATATTAAGGTCATTCCCCTGGAATTCCGTGATAAAATCATTGAAAACAACTTCAAAATCCTGTTTTAAAGCGAGCTCTTCGATTCTATTAATCGGACAAAAATCTCCGGTTAATAATATTTTTACAATTCTATCTTCAGCACTTTTTAATTGATTCATCCAAAATACTATTTCAGTATTTAATAATTATTCTTATTGGTTGTGGAAAATGGTATTTATCCTGATTATTTCTAATCATTTGACGAAATAAGATTTCCCAGTTGGTCAGATGTCAGAAATTCCACATCCGGCCATAGCCTGATAATTCGCTCAAGAAGTTCATCAAACAATCTTAGGTTGTTTTTTCTGTTATTTTCTTCCAGGGACCCTATAAAATTGATTCGATGTGACCCGATAATAGCTGGTTTTCGCCACCTGAATGCAATATTGATTCGATTCAGACACGCACCTACCGGATCAGGGGAATGAGTTAGCGATGGCTCAAAAAATGCATTTCTGACAAGAAAATATTGTCCAAATGAATTCCTGGTTCCCAGAAAATGTAATTTCTTCCGGTAATTTCCAAAGGTTCCAGTAGGAATTGACTGCACGATTAGTCCCTGGATATACCTGACTCCTTTTTCATGTAATACTTCCTCAACATCACTGTTCCAGGTATAGCAGGGAGGTATAAATGACAACGACTTGTATTCAAATATTTTTTCAAATAAATCCATACCTTCAGAAAGACTCTGTTTCATGATAGGCATATCATCAGGTGTATTATAATCAAGCACTTCCATAAAATTATAATCACCATCCCCGGAAAACGTCGTTCCATTTTCAAAAGTAAACATCATTTCAGGTGTTCTTTCTCTTAAGGCATTCATCCACCTGACAACATTGACATGTTCACGAGCATGAAATTGTGGGTGAAATATCCCCAGTTGATTACCTTCCTTCCATAAAGCCTCAACATTCTCCCTTCCAGAATATCTTTTCAATGTTTCCGTAACCGGCTCGTAAAAGTATTCACTGAAATCAGACTGGCGGATCTTTTGAAAATCAGGATTCCCAACAACGCAATTAGCTGTTATTATGGGTTTGACACCGTACTTGTTTCTATGTTTTTGGAGCACCTCAAATAGCATAATAAGGTCATCATTGCTCTCCAACGTATCGAACCGGTTATAATCACTTCCTGAAATATCAAATCCATTAGAAATAAAATTATTATAAATTCCCTTGGTAGGCATACGTATGCTCCCCCAATCATCACTTTCAATAACCACTATCTTTCTATTTGTGCGCCACCCTGGAAGGTTCATTATATTATGACGCAAAGCTGTGTTAAGATTGGAAGCTGCCTTATTCATTGCGTATGGTATCTCCAAGCTCAGCTGAGGTTAAAAATTCAGCATCAGGCCATGTTTTAATAATCTTTTTCAATAGCAAATTCAATTGCTTCAATCCACTATCCCTGTTTTCTTTACGAAGTGCACCTATGTAATTTACCCTATGTGAACTGATCACGGCTGGTTTATGCCACTTGAATGCAGATGAAATCTCATGCATACAGCTATCGATCCAGTCTTTACCAGCATGAACCGGCTCAAAAAAGCAGTTGCGTGTAAGGTATGTCAATCCTGCATTACTTTTTTGCCCGATCCAGTGAAACCTTCTTTTTGTTTTGGAATTGCCGATTGGCTCAGTTCGAATTTTCGATACTGAAAGGAATTTAATACCTTCTGCTAAGCAAACAGATTCAAGTTCACTGCTAAATGGCCCGTTGGGAGGTACCAGGTGTGTCGCAGGATAATTAAATAATGTTTTAAACAATTTTAAACCGGATATAATAACTTCTTTCTGATATTCAAGATCCTCAGCTTTACGATAGTCAAATGCCGCCTGAACCTCCAGCCCGATCGCGGGATCATTCGCGGTGGATACTCCCCAGAGGCCATAATCAAAAGCTTTCCTCAATAACTTATGCTCACTCCTGAGCGCTCTCATCCATTCTTGTACGTTCAGGTGTTCACGGCCATGGAACTGGGGCACGAACAGCCGGTTTTCTATTCCCTTTTTCCAAAGGCTGAAAGATCCTTCACAACCATCATACCTGTTAAGGGTTATGTTGATTGGTTCATAAAGGTATTCCTGGAAATCTGACTGCTTAATTCTTTCAAAATCCGGATTTGCCACTAAGGAAACAGGTGTCAATACAGCATTCCTGTTCGTACTGTCTTTTATTGAAGATAATACCTCAAATAGTGCTTCCAGATCATCGACGGTTGCGAGGGAATCATTCAGATTATATTGGCTTCCTTCATCAGATGACAGATCAAATCCTTCTTTTAACAATTTATTATAAACGTCAATTGATGGCATCCTGATACTCCCCCAATCATCGGACTCGATCACAACAATACGCCGTCTGGTTTTCCATCCGGGAATATTTGAAAGATTTCTTTTTATATCAGTACTAATTTGTTTCCTAAGCATTTAAAAACATTATTGGAATAATAATTCAGTAAGTGAAATGCCGGGAGCAAATAAAGGCAAACCAAGTCCGGGAGCAAAAATCCAGGAATTAATTGTATCAGCTCCTTGTCTGAATCTGACTGCCGCCATTAATAAAATGGGTATAAGACCTATCCATGTTAAGTAGCTAATTTTATCACGAGGTAATTTGATATAAAACAGAAATACATATAGTGCTGCAAATAGTAAAAAGATTAACCGAAACCTCCCTCCCACAGATGGAATTACAGAACCAAAATTTACAAACGTCAAAAATACTAGTAAAAAACTGAATAAATTTTTCTCTCCTGTTCCATTCATTAAGTGTTTGTAATAAATGTTAATCACAATGATGACAAATAAAAGATAATAAAATGCCATATCATTAAATAAGAGCATAAACCAGGCAGCATTGCCTGAACGCTCTTCTAGTGCCTGGATATAATACTCGTTTGAATAAGATTCATACCTGGATGCCAACCCACCACTTAAATTCCCAGCAACTGAATGTACTAGAGGTTCAAGCAATTGAGGGAGAATAAATGATGTAATCAGTAGAGGTATATATATAATATTCCTATTACCAAAAATGACATAACCTATTAAAACAATATTTGCTAATATAAAACTGAAGTGAACAAGAACAGATGCTAAAGCTAGAATGAGATATTTTTTATCCCTGAAGAGAATCACATGATATGCAGCATAGAAGAAAACCCATGCCGCAGTCCACATTCTGAATCCATTGATTGCAGTAATAGGCAGAATAGAAAGCAGAAAGAACAGGTGTATGTGTCCATTAAAACCTGGATTTTTTCGTAGCCGATCATATAATACGTTTATACTCTTCAAATAAAAGAAACCAAATAAAGCTGCGAAAACTGCAAATAAAATACCTGGAAATACAGTAAATCGAGATATAATAAAAGTGATCAATGGTTGTATTATATCCACACTTGTATCATCCGCATATAGTCCTCCAACCATTTCAAAAAATTCTGAAAATGGCCTGTGTGCATATTGTTCTAATCTCAAAGCATAGGTAAAAGAATCAAGTCCAGGACTCGACAACATCGTTAGTCCAAAATAGATAAGGAATAAATATACTACCCGCCTCGCCTCAGGCTTACTATAATTAAAAATGGCACTGACAAAAGCCAGAAAAGGCCATATTATGAACAAAATAAGATAGTATTTGCTATCCGAGAGTGAGTAATTTGTCTTTGAGGCAGATATCGCAATGCTCATTATAAGAAAATCAGGATAACTTCAGAAATTGTTTGGATACATTTGTAATATGATATTTTCTCGGATCAGGCAATTCCATGCGATTGTTATAATTACCTTGTAAAAAAGAATGTAGTTCATCCTCGTCAAAATTCCTTTTAATATTTAATACAGGTCGGTTCGTCAGGGCATAATCTATAAGCTTACTCGGCATATGGCGAGTGGAGTTATTGTCAAAATTAATCAGAAAATCCATGCCTGACATTTTATCCATTAATTCCTTTCTGGGGATATAACCTGATATCACAAGCTTATCTCCCAGTCTTTCTTGAAATTCAAATAACATATCCTGTTTATTGGTAAAAACATGAAATCTGAAGGACATATCTACATTGCAAAGCGCTTCCAGTAGTGGACCAGGGTCCCTGGAACCTTTGATGAATGTTCCGGCATAAGCAAACTGAGGAATGCTGTTATCGGGCCTATCCTGAAATGACGTTTTCTCCAGATCAAAATCAAATCCCTGTGGTATAATTTTGATTTTGTCATGGAATTCCGGGAAATAACCATCAATCGCTTCATCAATCGGGATAGAAATATAATCTGTTTTTCTGCAAAAACACTTTTCAATGTATCCAAAGTAAAATGGTTTTCTGAAGCTGTCCATGACATCTCCCATATAAGGATCACCGCAATCGGCAATCCATGTACTGGCAATTCGATGTTTTCTTGTTCTTGACCATGCTACACCCCAATGGGTAGTGTATGGTACAGCAAAGGAAATCATCAAGTCAAAATTATCCTTCTGTTTTAGTTCTTTTTTTATACAAAATACTTCCTCTATGAGAGGATACTCAAACAACACTGATAATGCCCTACTAAATAATCGACTTATGAAAGCTAGTGGTTGCCTGTTAAATTTTGGCACGTCTGGGAAAACAGGTTTCTTCCACATTTCCAACCTCATTTTGTTTTTCTCAAGAAAAGCTGTATAATCATGATCCCTGAATTTAGTAATTACAGTAACGTTATGTCCCTGGCGTGAGAACTCTTTCGCTAACTCTGTTGCCCTGTAACTCCTGGGTGAGATTTCTGGGAAGAATGCATTAGAGACCAATAGAATATTCTTCTCTCTATTCATATTCCTGTTCCCGATTAGGTTTAACAAACCTCATTTTGTTTATACTAAATTGCTTCACATACGCCAGACCATTTCTCAAACTTTCATACATAGTTAAATCCGCTTGTTCTGTAGTTTCATAGCCTAGGTAATTCATTTCCTCAATACAATGTTTTTCTATGTACTTGATCTCATAGGGTTGAAGAATGCTTTTCCATTTTGATAAACTTTTTTGTGTGATTTCAGCATTTACTTGTTTTTCATAATCAGAGGTCCAGGACTTATCATTTCCTGAATCTAATCCCAGTTTTCGATTATTCAACATATTGTTATCAAAATAGATATTCAAAAAATCACATATGTTTCTGATTTCTTCTGTTGTATTCGTTAATAACTGTTCAAAGTATACTGGTTTGATTCTTGGATCCTGATGATGATCCATATAATGGCTGATACTATTTTTCCAAATCTTTACAAGTACGATCATTGACTTGTTTCCCCATGGGACTTTTTTCATAGAAGCAGCCATACCCCTGGGATCGCGGATCATATACAACACTTTGGCACCCGGAAAATCTTTAAAAATCTGATCAAGGTAAGCTTCATGTCCCGGCGTTTTTTCACCCCACTTGCCTTTATTTTCTTTATTTGCCGCAGCAAGCATGAGACTATTAAATATATTTATGGAAGAATAATCACCAGAGTTTAGTATAATCTTGTGAAGATCTTCCCCATCAAGTTTTAAATATCTGAATCTTCGTTGCGAAGAATACCAGTTCCAAAAACCTTCAAATTCTGATTTGTCCTGCAATATACCTAACCTGTTTTTCTTCAGATACCGATTGTATAAAAAATAGAACTCCGTTTCTCTTGGAATTGCATATTCTGGGTGTGCATCAATGATGGACCGCAACAAGGTCGTTCCTGTCCGGGTGGCGCCAACTATGATTACCGGATTGTCAAAATTTATACTTTCCATTGGTGATATCAACAACTGATTTTTAAATTAAACTCCATTAGTGCATATGCCTCTTATTATCATCAGATGAATCTACAAACACTTCATTTCGAAGAGTGTATATAGCTATGATTTTTAGCACATTAACCTGGTAGGGGCGCCTAGGTAAAACAGTATTGAAGTATTTTCGGAGCCGTTTTGGATACAGTTTTATTGGTCCTACAATTTTCTTTATCGTTTTGACTTTGGGACTGAAAACAAGGTAGTGCCCGGTTGGAATCAATGTTCTTTTATTTAAAATTCTTGCAAACAAACTTATGATATTCGCCGGCAGGATCTTGTGAATAATGCTTTTCCGTGATTGCGGTTTTTGAAACTTATTCAGTATCGGTACATCTCTTAATTTATCATGATAAAGGTACAGCTTGCACGCGTTAAATAAGAATTCACGGTTGATCCGCGAGTTAAAATCCAATCGATACCAGAATTCAAGTATATTCCTTTGCTTTAACGGCATTCTCCACTGTAAATTGTAAAATTCATACACACGTACCCAATTGCTGAAATATTTTGCCTTTTTCTCGCGCAGGTAAAAATATTCCGGGAAATTACGAATAGGTTGTTTGCTATCTTTAAATGAGTCCGATATAAGCTGCTCAAATCGATGGTAATTGTTTTTCTTGTTAAAAAGTGAATAATAATTATTGTAAACATATTTAAAGTAATCATTTTCATCACGCAACTTCAATAAAGATGATTTGGCAGTTTCTGTAATAGCTGATAAGCCTGGAAGTATGATATCATCCTCATTAATTATCCTGGATTTCTTCAATTTATAAATTGCAATAAAATCCAACGGATGAGGTAAGCTGCACCCATTAAAGGAATACTTTATATATTTATCAAATAATGCTTTTTCATACAATTCCTCCAGGTCTTTCTCATCATACTGCACAAAATGCCATGCATAATTGAGCGATTCAGCTACCATCTTACTGATCCTCACTTCCTCTGAATAGGAAATTCCGTATGTAAAACAAATCACATTTCTGCAGCCCTGCTTGTATAAATAATTTGCAATCAATCTTGAATCATATCCCCCGCTCAGGGGAACAATCCAGTTGTTTACCTGTGGAGATCCTTTGATCATTCTGCTGAATGATGTCATCAATAATTCATCCAGCTTTTTATACAACTTATCTTCTGCTACTCTATCGCCAGAATCCTGTTGAGATGTATCTGGCATATAATAAGGGTGATTACTGAAACTACCATTGACAGCTACAATCATTTCTCCTGCCTGAATTCCTTTTACATTTTTATATACCGTTCTGTTTCCGGTTACAAAACCTGTTACAAGGAATTCCTCCTGGGCCAGTTCATCATTTTCTTTATGAAATGGTACCTGTTCAATATGATCAGTTATTATATTTTTGTTGTTATCACTTATAATAAAGAGTGGATAACTTCTTGTAAAATCACTTACCAGGATCGTCTTCTCTTCATTACTGATGATGAATGCAAAATTGCCATCAGCTTTTGGCAAAATATCATCAATTAATCGCTCTTCCACATCTGCAAACCGAATATTTCTTTTCTCTAAATATGATCCGAGTTGCTCAGCCTCAATAAAGGTTACATCATTATAATATAATTGACCTGCAAAATAAATAACCTGATCACCATTCTGGTGCCTGGTCCACTGATTATTCTTTAAGGCTATTTCGATTCTTGACATCCTGTTAAAATGTTCATTTATTTATGGAAGATCTTTCTAAACCTGATCCCTATTGATTTTTTTGTTTTTAAGAAAAGCCAATACATGTAAAAATTGAATAACGAATGATTATATTGATTCCCCAATTTTTTATAAAAAGTACTTGAGCCAGTCGTATCCAGAGAATGCAGGGGGCCGTTTTTTAGTGTGCTTCGGATCTTCCTGTATTTTGCGATAAAATCAAAAAATCTTAATGTGACGACATACAGGATTGTAAATTGGATAATTGCCTGGTTCATGAATATCTTTTGAGCTTCATTTTTACAGGAATTATTTTTAAAATCGAGCAAATTATTCGCCGACTTTATAAATCCTTTCCGGGCTTTTTCAGAATAATAGAGTGGGCTGTGTGTTGCAGAACCTGGTCGCGTTGTCCTTAAGTAAAATGGATCATTTATAAGTAGTACACGCTCAGCAAGACATATCATCCTGGCTCTTAATTCTCCATCTTCGAGGTAAGGAACATCAGGCAGGTATTTTAAATTATTAGATCGTATAAAGCTTGTTTTGAAAAAAATCGCCCAGGATCGGTGTGGATCGCGAACTTCTGACCTGCCCCGAACGTATTTGTATGAATAATCTATACCCGTGAGCACTTCATTACTCTCATGAACCGGATCGTAACGGTATTCTTCTAAACCTGAGGCATCAAGAATGATATACCCTGTTAAACCGATATCCAGGTTATACCTTTCCATGACTTCAATCCGCGCCCTAAAGGAATTTGGTTTTATGAAATCATCAGGATCAACCATTAGAAGATATTTGCCAGTGGCCCTATCAATTCCATTGTTACGCGCTCTTGAAACTCCCTGGTTTTCCTGGTCAATAAGCACGATATTGTTGAAGTCCTTTTGTATTTTCCTGACAATTTCGTGACAATTATCCGGTGACCCGTCGTTGATGCAAATCAGTTCATAATCTTTTTCAGGTAAATCCTGTTCTTCTAGACTTTGCAAACACCTTTCGATGTGAGGCGCCACATTATACATGGGAATTATAACTGACAGGAGTTTCATAAATTGATATTACTTATGGATTTTAAGATTTCGGTAGATGTCAAGCCAATTATTGATAACGTTTTCCCAGGAAGAAAACCGGGCTATTTTCTCCCTGTTTCCTATACATCGATTCTTGAGGGACACAAAATTATTTACAGCATCGAAAATCGCACTTCCAACAGAACTGCTTGATGTTGTAAGGTAAAATATTCCCAGGTTTCTTAATGCTTCATACGGCAGCCAATCGCCGGCAATAAATATTTCATCAGTATATATGTGCTCCTGGATTGCTGAAGCCAAAGCATCAGTTTCCTGGATAGTAAGAGTTATGTCGCTCACTATCCTGTATTTACATAATTCTTTCAGAGTTAAAAATGAGGAGAGAAGTATGTAAGGTATACCAGTATCGGTTGCCAGCTGCCTGATTTTATTTATATAAACCTCATCTCCACCGTAGGTCATGGGAATGATGAGGAACAACTTTTCCTTGATCTGAACTTCCAGTTCATCAACATTCTTTAATATCAGAGCATGGCGGTGTACAATACTTCCATTAGTACCACAGGTTAGAACGATCCTGTCTTTGGGAATGTTCATTTCCTCTCGTATCGTTTCCCTGGATCTGACTTCTAATAATTCATCGATGATCTCAAGCTGGATAATGCCAAAGTGTGCTAATGCAACCTTATCCTGACATTCTGGATAGACCTTCAGAAAATCCTTTGCAATCTGCTTTGTCTCCAACTGAATACTATCTGCCAATTTGTAATACTTTCTCTGCTTTTCGTGTCTTTCCGGGGTCACCCTATAGAAGTCTGATCCCCAGACAGTTATCTTAACCGATTTGTTTCTTTTTTTGAGAACCTCAATAATTTTATCATATATGGGACTGAAAAAATGTATGTCAATTATGTCATAATTCCTACTCAAATTCAATACAAAAAAATATCTGAAAAGATAATTGAAGAGTCCCTTCATTCCTGGAATTCTCATGAACAAATCAGTTAGCCCCTCCCATATACCAACTTTCTTTTTTTTATAGTTTTTAAATCGCCAGTGAACTACATTGAATGACGACACATTTAATCCTTGTTGATCCAAATTTTTTCCAAGGTCGTCTATAGTATGATAATGATTAGCATGCTCGAAAAGGATTAATACTCTCATACTTCATCGTTAATTATTGGGGAATAAATCAAAATATCAACTATAGCATCCAGTAATAATACTCATATTAATTAGATTCTAGCCTATTAATATCTGCGTGCAAATTATCTTCTTCTGATACCATCTACTGCAGCAAACCAGGAATCTCCAACCTTAAATAAATGCGCATGATGCATCCCGGCTTTATTCCACCCGTAATTGGAATTAGATATAATTACTTTTGCTGAGTCCAGGTTTTCTGAATAAGAGGATGGGGTTAAGTCATTTATCTCCACAGCATAAACCTGGGTGCCGTAATAGGGAGCATCATCCTGCGCCAGGCGATAGATCTTATTATTAATCTCAAATACTTTCCCGGCCGGACGGGAATAATCATAATTATTCTCTAAAATGGGATTAGAAGGATGGGGCTTCCAATTTTGAAATAAGCTGTCAGTGTAATGGAGATTTAAAGTTCCATTGTTACCTGATACTGAACTAAACATCCACCAATGATCTTTATGGTAAAACAGTGTTGGATCAGTAAAAGCTGCGCCTGATAAGATATCTCCTGCATAAATCCAGTCATCAGGAAAATTTGCGGACTTATAAAGCCTGACAGCATTCGCTTCAGAACTTTCAGGTATCATATAATACGCACCGCCTATTTCATATACTGCAGGATAGGAAAGATGAAAATCTTCATCCAAAACAATATTTTTATATTGCCAGTCAATTCCATCCTCGCTTACCGCATATCCGATATCACCTTGATCAGTGTCTAAATTGAATATTTCGAAAAACATGTAGTACATATTCTGATGCACAACGATAAATGGATCAGCAACAAAAGCTGCATTTATATCATCTACATCCCTCCCTGTAATTACTGGATTATTAGCACCAATTAAATTGTCTAACTCAAACGGAGTTGTTCCTTTATATATTCCGATTGACCAATGGGATGTCTTGTAAATATTGTATTTCAGAAAACCTTTCTTTATTTGCTCAAATGGGAAAAGTTTGTTCCGATGTGTAAAATACCCATATGTAAAACTAAATGTCATGCACACTACTAGAATTGTAAAATAGATAAAGTATTTTGTTCTTCTTTTCATATACCTGAAAATTACGAGCCAGGAAGTCAGCTATTATTGATTCTTTTCAGATTTTGCAAATACTCGCTCCAGTTGCCGATATCAATCCATGAGCTATGCCATACCGGGAAAACACCTATTTTCCTATTTTTATTTTTTACATCCGAAATAAGGTCTGTAAGATTATAATGTGTATCTGGCGGAATTTCTTTTATAAGATGTGGCTCAAGGATATACATTCCACTGTTGATTTTTATAGTGATATCCTGTTTCTCAACGAGATTATTTAAATTGCCATTTTCTCCTGTTTCTACCAACCCATATGATATTGGTAAATTCTTCACTGCAGAAACGATGGTAATTTCATGCTGATTCTCTTTATGAAAATCAAGAATTTCTGAATAATCCTGGTTGATCAATATATCACAATTTGTAACAAAAAAAGTCTCATTAATTTGCCCCTTTAGAAGGCTCAAACTCCCGGCGGTCCCGAACGGCTGATCCTCCTGGATAAAATTAATATCATAATCCAGCGCAAGGCTGTCAAGATAAAATCTGATCAGGTCGGCTTTGTAATTGACAGATAAATAAAAACGCTTTGATCCGTGTTTTACAAAACGGTCAAATATTTCTTCTATGATGGACTTATTTGTTAAGGGAATTAATGGCTTTGGTATAATATTGGTCAGGGGTCTGAGCCGCTGTCCAACTCCGCCAGCCATTATAACAATTGGAAGATCAAATTGCGGTACTTCATCCAAAGATTCATCAACGAACAAGTCTTCCCAGAAAAGGATATCCACCAATCTGTCTTTTTCATCCAGGACCGGCATAAACTCTGTCCTGTGATAGAGCATTACCTTTTTCGTTTTCTCAATAGGATCATTCACCCGGGCTATCACACGGCCCTGAGTCTGCAGAATGTTTTTTAGGGGAGTTTCTAAATTGTGATTTTTTAAAATTGCCCGGTGAATATCACCGATTGAGAGTAGGCCGACAAATGTATTTTGATCAAAAACCAGTAATAATTTTCGGCTAATTTTATCCATTTTCTTCAGTGCATCCAGGATGGAAGCATCTGATTTAATACTTAGTTGATTAATGTTTTTAATCATTCATTATGGATTTGAGAGTTGTAGCAATATACGCTATTTGGTCATCTGTAAGTTTTGAATGCATGGGCAACGTAATAAGATTGTCTGTTACATATTCTGTTACCGGTAATTCTGTAAAAAACTCCCTGAAAATGGAAAAACGATGCACAGCAGGATAATGCACACTGGTCTGGATACCTTCCTCTGCTAATTTCGTGCGTACTTCATCACGCTTTGCTGCTGAAGAATTCTTTAACACAACGGTAAAAACATAATTGGAAGTAAACTCTGAATAGCCGACGAATGGTATAATTAGATTATTTATATCACGTAAAAGGGATATATACAGGGCACGTATTTTTGAGCGTCTGATCAGATCTGAATTCAATTTATCGAGCTGAACAATACCTATAGAAGCCCGTATATCATCCATTCTGTAATTGAAGCCAAGCTCGATTACATCATAGGATGTCGCGTGTCCTTTGGATCTTGCATATGATAAACTTGTCATCCCGTGTGAACGGATCAATTTGGAACGCTCATACATTTTCTGGTTATTGGTTACCAGCATACCTCCTTCGCCTGTGCTTATGTTCTTATTTGAGTAAAAACTAAAGCAGCCTGCATCACCTATTGTTCCCAATTTCCTTCCCTTGTATTCAGAAAGTGGACCATGGCATGCGTCCTCGATAACTTTTAAATCGTATTTATTGGCAATGGCCATGATTCGGTCCATATCACATGCAAATCCACCAAAATGCATCACGATGATCGCCCTGGTCTTACTGGTTACCTTCTTTTCTATATCAGCAGGGTCTATCGTTAGATCATGATAACTGCTGATGTCAGCAAAAACTGGTACAGCCTGAACATACCTGATGGCATTGCAGGTTGCCACAAAGGTAAGGGACGGGCATATTACCTCGTCTCCAGGTTTGATTCCGGAAAGAACAAGTGCCATGTGTAAAGAAACCGTGCAATTGGATGTCGATACTGCGTACTCTGATCCCAGCAGGTTAGCAAATTTTTTCTCAAATGCAGCGGCCTTCGGACCTGTAGATATCCATTTCGATCGAATAGTTTCAATAACAGCAGACTCTTCCTCTTCATTCATATTCAAATCAAAAAGTGGGATCTTGTAATTCATGTAGATTTGAGGTTATTTACCTAAGTAAGTGATTTCATAATTCCCGTATTGCTTCTCTGAAATTTTGAAATCTCCAAATAATTCCATTCTCAAAGCCTCAACTAATTCTATAATACCATCCCTGATTTTATAATCAGGTTCGAATCCCAACCGGTTTTTAACTTTGGAAAATGATACCCTGTAATTTCTGGGATCACTACCATGATCATTGTAAATCACCTTTCCTTCAGGTAAAATATTCAGTATTTCCTCCACGATCATCCGCTTTGTAAAAATGTTTTCATTCCCGCCAGCATTAAAAACTTCAAAATCTACCAGCTGATCATCTGCTAATAAAACAGTTTCCAATAACCGTGAAAAGTCCCTGATGTGACAATATGGCCTCCATGTATCCGCATCATATACCAGTAATAACTCGCCTAAAAAAATGCTTCGTGTAAAATCACTAATCGAAAGATCAAACCGCATCCTGGGTGATAATCCGAAAGCAGTGCCAAATCTTAATACCACACCAGTGTAATCTACCTTATTCTTTTTTGACAACAAATACAGCTCGTTATCGACCTTATCTTCTGCATACAGAGAGAGCGGATTCAAAGGAAAGTTTTCGTCAGCCACTTCATTTTCCTTGATCAACCCATAATTTGAACATGTTGATATAAATACTAATTTACCGATGCCTTTGCCATCGAAATAATCCATACATTGTTTTACTCCACGGTCATTGATCATCTTGGATTCTGCAGGGTATTTTTTTGTGATAGGATCACCAACCAAACCAGCAAGAAGGATTACGTCATCAATATCCTCAGGGATTTTTTTAAGGTCTTCAGAATTGGAAATATCGCCGTAAATAAAAGTGTAATCAGGGTCTCCGATAAAAGGTAAAACAGAGAACCGATGATTGTACATAAAGTTATCCATGACAGTTACCCTGTAACCTTTCTTTAAAAAATGGCTCGTCATGACAGAACCTATATAACCTGCTCCGCCGATCAAAATTAGATGCCTCATTTTATCATTATTAAAAGTTGTATGTACCTGTTTTCAAAATTTCAAAATTACCGGATATCTTTTCTATGGTAGTATGCAATCCGCATTTCAAGACGGTATTCAGGCATATTGTAAAATTTGTGTGTTTTATGTATTCTTCCTCAAAATAATACATTCGTGGTATCTTGGACATTCACATAAGACACATATCTTGTGTTTTGCAAAGAGTAAGGTATACTGGTAATGACAGCTATATGAAAAAATACATTCATACCGGACATGGATTCGAGCAATGATGTTTTATCAATTATTTCTCCTACATTAAACTTTATCTTATCCCCAGTGACAGGAGCTATGAATTCAAGCAGTCCTTAATTACTGAAAGCATTGTATTTGATCAAAGTCCTGACATTACTGACAGGTTCAGCTAACTTTGCGCTAAACTAGTAGCTTAGGAATCATGCAGATCCCTGAACTTACACTGTCCTGTTTTTTCAGAGATTCTGAATTGTTCAATTATTGATAGATGATTATTAAAATCAACCATATTGTTTCCTATTCAATTAAACTGTTTTTCAAAAATGCTACTGATTCATTTCTCAGCATCTCTAGTTTACGATTTACTGGTTCATAATCAATAGCCTCGAAAGAAGGTTGTGTGTTTTTTAAAACCAGCCGATCACTTAATTCTAATTTGGAAAGGATCGTTTTTTGTCGTGAGTCTTTATCTGTCCCATGTGCCAATGAATAAAAATCTTTATTAAAAATAATTGCGAAAGCTGTGCCATGAAATGAAGATGTTACAACAAATTCGGCGTGTTCGAAAAAACCAACAAATTCTTCTGGTGTAGCGACCTGATATTTATTAAAAATCACCCTCCTGTCCACACCCATTGTTAATTCAATTAAATCTGTATCCAGTTCATTTGCCATGAAACGAGCAACTTTCAATGCATCATCCCTAATACCAACTGAGTAAACCAGAACATATTTCTTCTTAATAGAAGGCGTCTTACTAATATTTTTCCAGCATTCGGCAGCAAGCAATAATGTTGGGTCTAAAACTGTTATTGAATCACGCTCAAAATTTTCATAAAGAAATGTCTTAAGTTCCGTTTCCCGTACACTAATCGAATCAAAATTTTTTAATAGGGAAGCCATTCTTTCTTTTTCATCAATGGTAAGCAAATAGTTAGACATACTCGCAGCATAACTGATTTTCCTTGCTTTACTTTTAATTACAAAATCTCCCCAATAGACTTGATCGAAACCCCTCGTAAATTTAATATTCCAGATTTGATCACTGCCCATAATGTAAGCATCGAAATCTTCGTTATTTGAGAAAGGTAACAAGTAATTATTTGCAGTCAACTGAAATCTGGACTGAATAAATCGATCAAATCCTCTTTTGCGTTTAATTCTCCAGATGAATGCTATGATTCCTTCGGCAAACAATTTAAACTTCAATGAAAACGGTTGATTCTTGAGGGTTGGAAATATCCTTTGTTTAAGCAAATAAGGCGGGCGGTAATCTATTATTGAAACCTTATGGCCAAGCTGTTTTAAAGCTTCCTGAATTGCATATGCTTGCAGAACCGCACCATAATTGTGAGCTGAATGAAATGTGAGTAATCCTATTTTCATTCCATTTTTCTTTGAATTAATTACAAAATGAAATATACGTAAACATTACCTTTTCTTAAACATGAGGTAAACTCTTTTTAATATACTTTTAAAAACCAACAATATTATTTTAAAAAGGCCTTGGTTGGCGATGCTGTATCTAAAATCCAATAACTTCATTTTCCAAAAAAAATGTGTTAAATCATTTTTTAAATAAGCTTCATAAAATGCAACATGACTCATTTGTGATATTCTCTCACGCAATTCATAGATTCGCCTCCTCCTGTAGTTTATTACATAATCTTTAGCTTCAACCCGTTTCTTTGGATACCACTTTTTCGATTTCTCCATCTTACTAATCCTATATGAAAGTGCGACCCTTCGTTGACGGAATCCACCTGCCTGTGATTTTACAACCTGACTTTCGGAAACTTTTTCCAAATAGATCTCATTTGAATTTTGTGAAGCTTGGAGAATTTGTAACATCAAAGGATTTCGAACAATGATGATACTAGTACCCT
>CAYOSB010000004.1:29412-50587 GCA_964406495.1 uncultured Bacteroidaceae bacterium
AGGATCATTAACAAATTCGGGTAACCAGGCATCTCCAATACTAATATCAGCAGTTTCTGCGACGACATCATCACAATAAAAGCATGCTTTAGGAGTAAAATAACCATTCCAACCTGTACCATACAGATTGTCTGAATAAGCGCTTCTGACTTTTTGATCTTCGGATGACCAGACTTTGTATATCTTATCGGAAGCAGGTCTGCTTTCTGATTTCACTCTGAAATCTATCCCACTAATATCATCTGGTTTAATTCCCAGTTGCCATCCTATTAGCTTTGAGTGATTAGCACTTTTCATACCCCCACAAAATATCCCAACAGTATATGCAATCTTTGATTTTAATTCATTATCATTTTTAGCAAGCAATCGTATTGCTTTTATGAAGCATGGAACTCCTGTAATAGCAAAATTACCTTTGAACTTTTTTATCTCTTTGACGATCTTGTCTAATCTAACAGGATAATAAGATGATTT
Organism: uncultured Bacteroidaceae bacterium; assembly: GCA_964406495.1. Lineage (GTDB taxonomy): Bacteria > Bacteroidota > Bacteroidia > Bacteroidales > M55B112. Next base: position 29,887 of record CAYOSB010000004.1, read on the forward strand.
TGATCCACTAATTATATTTTCTGGATCGTTTTCAATGTTATAATCGAACAATATATTATCTGAATTTTCTTCACTTGTAGGAATTACATGGACGAAATAATCAATCAAATCATTTTCCAATAATTTGTATCCAATCCATTTTCCTATACCGCCTGAGCTTCCTTTTTCTCTGAAAAGACCCTCTTTAACATATCCCGCATAGCAGTCTATATATCTTCCAATAAAGGGATTTGTATTTATTGCATCTGGCAGAAAATGTTTACTTAACTGGTCTTCATTGAGAGATAGATCAGAAAAGGGACAAATCTGGAGAAAGCCAGAAACAGAATCCTCCAAATCACCATCAAGAACAGCAACATAGTTACCATATCGGTCCATTCGGATGGTAAATGGGGAATTCTCTATTGTAGTGCAAGCACCGCAACCAATACAACAACCATTTTTAATCACCGTATTATTTAATTTCAGTGCTTCATTCATTGTTGACTGCGAATAGAATATTATAATACTTAAAATTCCTGATAAAACACAGCTTGTTTTGATTGTTTCCTGAAATGTGTTTTATAATATTTAATATAATTAAATGGATTAAAAACTACATTAAGCAAAAGAAACATTATATAATTAAACTTATTCTTTTTGTTAAAAAAATCAATCCTAAAAATCTGGTTAACAATCCATTTGTATCTATGAAAAAGCCTCATATCTGCTGGTAGATTCGGATAAATGTATCTTTTCCTGAATTTTTCGGTTCTAAAATAATGTGGTTTCAGGATATATTTTCTAATTGTGTTATTTACTGAATAATCATGTTTGCGATAAAGCACAGTCTCCTTATTCATAAAGCTTAATTTGTATCCTTTCTTTGTTAGCTTTAACCATAATTGATAGTCCTCTGAGAACAAGTCCTCATCTGCAAGCCCTATGTCTATTACTGCTTCTTTATTAATAAAAAGTGAAGGAGAAAACGAGATTTTGTTTCCAATTAAAAGCGAATTATATTGATCAAGAGCTGAAAATCTTTCTGAAATAATATTCTCTGGTAAACTAAAGGGATTTCTCCCTAAATAATTCGCCGAATTAAACTCATCTCTAAAAACCCTGTTAAAAGAAAAAAGCACCCTTGTTTCAGGATTTTGATTAATATATTCCATATTGTCCCTGATACAGTTAGGCATGAGTGCATCATCTCCGGCGATTGGTTTTATCCATGCTCCTCTCGCAGCCTTAATTCCTCTGTTAAAAGTTGATGGTATCCCCATATTCTTTTCAGCAGAAAGGAATTCTGTACTTAAAAATCGATTACGATTTCTCTCAATCCAATCCTGACATTTACCCTTAGTATCATCAGTTGAAGCATCATCAACGATTATTAATTCGATATACTTCCATGACTGATTTAAAATACTATCCAATGTTTCTAAAATAGTCCGTGAGGAGTTAAAGGAAGATACTGTTACGGTTACTAAATCCATAGTATTTTAATTATCACATTTACCATGTTTTAAATTGTTTAGTATTTGCATGAGATTCATCCGTGTATTTAGCCCTTTAAACGATATAATTATTGAGATAACAAAAGTAATACCTGAAAAAATATATGCCTTGGGATAATCCATAAATGATATTAGTATTACGGTAAAACCTAACAGTAACATGTATATTCCGGTAATTAAATACGCTGATTTGGAAATAACGAAATTGTATCTGATCCTGAGTACTATATACATCAATAAAACAGAAAGAAACTGATTAATTATCATAGATATACCCAATCCCTTTATTCCCATCATATTAAAAAATAATATATTAAATCCAAGTGACCAGGTCATTGCTGCAACTTGTACATATAAAAACAGTTTATTATCAGCTTTTGAAATCAATATATACCCTGATGACCACGAAATAGCCTTAAGTAAAATAGCAAGACAAGCCCAGATCAAATAATCAATAACAGGTAGAAATTCACTACTTAAAAGTATTTTAATCAATATTGGTGCACTTAAAAGTATAAATGCAAGGATAGGTCCCAGTATCAGCAAAACAGTTTCGGATTGTTGGTTTACAACTGCATTCCATTCTTTTGGTTTATTGATAACCCCAGCTAATCGTGGATAATAATCTGTACTCATAGCTGTAAACACCATACCAACATACCCTGCCATAATACTATGTCCGGCATTATATATACCTAAATCATCTAAGCTACCAGTCCTAGATATATATGCATTTAAGATAAAGCCAACACCACTGGTAAATAAAGAGGCCGCTGTCAGGGTTATACCTAATGCAATCATCTGCTTTCCTTGTGAAAAAGTCTCTTTGACAGATATTGACGTCATTTGTATTTCCACTTTTTTTCTGAAATAAAGTGAAACTATAAAGATAACCGCGGAGGTTGCAATGATCGCTGGAACAATTCCTTTTATACCAAAAAAATAAAATATTGGAATAGCAATCACTAGTCCTGCAGATGATCCAATGATGTTTGCTTTTGCCAATAACTTTATCTTTCGAATACCTCTGAGGAGTGTATATATTCCACCTGTAAGTGCCCCAAATATAAATGTCACAGAAAGAAAAATAAATGCGATAGTACGACTTTTATCCCCAAACGCAATTTTACTTAATATGGGAGACAATGAAATGGTAAGCATTACACCAATGATGGCAGTTAGCCAGATCAAACGCCTAAAAGCAGTATATGTGGTTCGTATTTTTTGGGTATTATTTGAACTATGGGCCTCAGAGATATCTCTTACTGCGCTTTCACTAATTCCCAGGCCGGAAATCTTTCTCACCATATCCAGTCCCGATAGCAGTAATCCATTTAATCCCATGCCACTAGTGCCCAGTAAAACTGCAAGCACCTTTGCCCTAACTAAACTTATAATAATATTAAAGATCTGAACACCTCCAAAAATTGAAGTAGCCTTGAATATTGATCGATAACCTGCAGTGTCACTGAGGGAGCCTTCTTTACTAGAAGAAATCGATTTCTTAGGCACTTTATGATTATTTGTTTCTCTCACTAAACTTGTTCAGATATATGGAAACTCTCTCAGCCTCCTCAATCTCCATAACCGGACTGACAGGTAAACTTAAAACCTCATTATGAATCTTCTCAGTAACTTTTAATTTTAAGTGACTCTTGTATTTATAAGCCAGCTGTTTATGAGGGGGTACAGGATAGTGTATAAGTGTGTGAAAACCACTCTCAAAAGAAATATGATGTAATTGATCACGGTTCGAATGGCGTATAACAAATAGATGCCAGACGTGAGAATAATTGAAGTTGGAGATTTGAGAATGAATAGGATAAGGAAGCGTAATATCGGAATTGTGTATATTTTCAAGATAGTATTTGGCCACCTCAATCCGTTTGCGATTATCTTCATCAAGTCGCGGAAGCTTTACCCGCAAAACTGCTGCCTGAATCTCATCCAGTCTTGAATTAATCCCCTGGTAATCATTGATGTATTTCTTGCTGGAACCATAATTTCCAAGCGCTCTTACAATCCTTTCCAGTTCATCGTCATCTGTAGTCACTGCGCCTCCATCACCCAAAGCCCCTAAATTCTTTCCTGGGTAAAAACTATGTCCGGCTGCATCTCCCAAAGAACCAGTTCGTTTATATGACTCATCTTTACCGCCCCTATCACTCAGATTTATGTTTTTATAAAACCTTGCTCCAGCAGCCTGTGCATTATCTTCAATGACCTTCAAATTGTATTTTCTGGCTATACGCTCCAATTCCTCCGACCAGCAAACCTGGCCATACAGATGTACTACCATGATAGCTTTCGTTCTCTCGGTAATATGCTGCTCGATTAGTGAGATATCCAAATTATAAGTTTTGATATCTGGCTCCACCAATACAGGTTTCAACCGATTTTCTGTGATCGCCAGCACTGATGCAATAAAAGTATTCGCCGGAACAATCACCTCATCTCCTTCCTCCATAATGCCCATTTCGATATAGGCCCTCAGGATCAAACGGAGCGCATCCAGACCGTTTCCGACCCCTATACAATGTTTGGTGCCAATATATGATGCATACTCTTGCTCAAATGCTTCGACCTCTTCACCCAAGAGAAACCAACCCCGCTTAACCACTCGGCTTATGGCCTCACTAAGTTCGGGCTGAAAGCTTTCAGTAATTTTTTTTAGATCAAGAAATTTAATCACGCTAGTCAAATTTATCCCCCACAGATAATTCTTTGTCCGCTTCTATAAAAATAACACCATCACCAGATGAAACGACATATTTATTATCCTTTGTTTTAGCCAAAACCAAACCAGGTATATCTGAAGAAATAGTTTTTTTTATTTTAATTTCTTCTCCATTTATTTTTGAAAAAGCATTTGGATAGGGATCAACGAGGGCCCTGATGAAGTTATGTAGATACCTGGAATCTCGTGAAAAATCTATTTTTGAATCTTCAGGATTTCTTCTGGGAGCCCATACCGATGGACCAATTTGATTCTTAAGATATAAAGTTCCTGATTCAAGTTGTTGAATTGCTTTTAAAACCAATTTGTAACTTAGTTCTATTAACCTTTGCCGTATAGTTAGAATGGTATCCTCATTGGTGATTTTGATAAAATCCTGCAAAATTATTTCTCCCGAATCAACTTCCTCTTTCATTATATGGACCGTAGTTGCCTGGTAGGGCTCATCATTTAACAAGGCTGCAGAAATAGGATGATGTCCACGATATTTTGGTACTGCACTTGTATGAATATTTATAGGATATTTTACCATATTAAGAATCTCTCCTGATAAAATAAAAGGGAATGCAGCACTTATATAATAGTCAACACCTAATGAACTAATAAATCTGGTAATCTTGTCCTGCTCCTTTTTAAATTTCTGGATTTGAAGCACTTCAATATCTAACTTCTTTGCATGTTCAATGATGGGTTTATCCAATTCTTCACGATAGCAGATAATGCCTGTTGGTAGTATTTTATTATCTAAAAAGCCATTCAATATGTAGTTACCTAAAGCTTTACCACCCCAAAAAATATATTTCATAATCTGATATTTATAAATGATTTTAGGACCTCGACAAAGTATTCCAAATCTTCATCTGCCAAAGATTGATGTGTTGGTATAAAAAAAGCCTCTTCACCATAAAACACACTGCATTGCACACCATGCGCATAATATTGTTTTTTCAGTTCCGGGAGGTCTATTGAATGCCCTTGTGTTTTGAACATAAAAACTCCGGGCACACTGCCTTCAGCCAAAGGAAAACGCTCGCTGAATCCCAGTTTTTCGAATTTTTCCGTCAGCAGTTTATAATTTTCAATCCTGCGTGCTATAATATCGTTTCGCTGGTTAATCTGTGAAGAAAGTACGTTTTTAACATGCCTGAGCTCATCTTTCCTTAGATAGTCCTTATTATCGATAATTCCGGGCTTGTTGCCAACTAACAATCCCCCTATCTGCAGGGTAAACATTTTTGGAAAGCTATAGATGACAAAATCCCCGATGTTGCCTATTTCATTGTTTGCATCCTGCGAAAAAAACGATCCGGCACAGTCTTCTATGATGGGCAAACCATAAGCCTCTAAATCACTTAGGTTTTCATAGGGATAGCCAAATTCATGGTTGACAAACAGCACTCTTGTCTCAGGCAGGATCTCCCGCGACCATTTACAATATTTCTCAATTTCACGGGTAACACAACCACTGATATAAAAATTCCCCGAGGTAGTTAATATTGTTACAACATCATCTCTTTGCAATTTATAGTGTCTCAATGCCGCATGAATCGCTGCTCGCCCGTTGTGTGTATACCTGAATTCCTTCCCTTTAAAGCGTTCTTCAAAATAATCATCAATCAAATCACTATCCGGCAATTTATGATTGATGGCCAGATCTTTTGTCTGAAACGGACCAATCCTGTAACACGGTAAGCTATAAGGATCAGGATTAAGTATATACATTCTTTAGTGTTCTAAAAAATTACTCAGGCTTCCAGGAAAATTTGTACTTTATAGATGAAACAGCCTCATGACTCTCCTTAAAACGCAACAAGCCTTCATTGGGTGCTCCCGCCTCCGTGGAAATCCCGAGGTCCATAAAGTTGAAGCCTTGCTCTTTGTAATGGGACCAGAGTTGAAATGCAAGGAAATCCATCGCGCGTAACTGGCGGCCGGCATCATTATCTCCCCAAAAAAGTGCATAGCAAATCGCGGGGTGACTTCGGTAGATGATCGCAGCGGCTATAATATCATTTTCCCGGTTTGTGACCCTGAAATAATCCACTGACCATAGATCCCCTGTCTTTTTAATATCTTCCAAAGTCATATATATCGGCCTGCCGAATTTTTCGCGGTTCTGTCGGATCAGTTCATAGATCTCATGATGGTCTTTTTCATCTTCGGTTTTGGTAAATGCAAGTTCATTGCGGACTGCCTGCTTATAGTATTCCCTGCTGTTTTTCTGGGTGAAACGATCCCGGAAGTTCCGCAAATCCACCCAGTTTGTTATATCAAGCAGTTCGTCACGGTAGCCCTGGTTATAAAATGATTTTACCAGTTTGGAATTAATGGTCTGGTTGTAAATATCGGGCGGAAGGGTAATTTTAACACCCTGGTATTGGTGTTCTGCCACAAAAGTTTTAAGATTTGCCAGGAAATCTTCCATTTCATGGATATACATCGTTGCTTTCCTGAAATGAAATCCACCAAAAGGTGCCGAAAAAGGAGAAAGTAGCCATCCGTTGCGCAATCCAGCAATCAGACCTAATCCGGGCTTCTTCACATCTTCTGTAATGTACACGATCCGCTCTGCCTTTTTCCTGTTGAGTTCAGTGAATCCCCGTGTAATGAAAGGGTGAGGATCACTGGAGAAGTAATGGAAATATTGTTTTGGATCAGCTTCGATCAGCATACTGCTCCGTTTTAAATTTCGTGTATTGTTGGTAATCCCTGATATAGTCTGATTCATCGTATTTTTCAGATGCAAGTACCAGGCAAATAGCACCCGAAGAAAAGTTCACGATCTCCCGCCAGATACCTGGAACAACAAGCAAACCGTAATTGGGCCTGTTAAGTTCTATCACTTTTTTATTCCTGCTGTCACCCAGGATCACATTGAATGAACCGCTGGCGGCAATGATCAGCTGGTACAGGTCCTTATGTGCATGACCACCGCGCTCGGAGCCTCCGGGAACATCATACAGGTAGTAAACACGTTTTACATCAAAAGGTGAAGGTGATCCATTCTGGTAAATAGTAATGTTCCCTGCCCGGTTATGGATCTTTTCCATGTCCATCACATGACAACTATGTATATCTGAAATCAACTCTTTCATAAGCCCTTCAGTCGCTTAAAGTCGACAAAATTCCGGATATAGTCCTCATCATCATATTCTGTGGAGGCTAAAATCAGTGCCAGGGAATTGGTAGAAAAATTCTCCATCATCCGCCAATACATTTTTGGAACCATCACTCCATAATATGACCTGTTAAGATGGAACCGCTTTTCTTCGTTTCCATCATGCAATACCACATCGAAGCTTCCGGAAAGCGCCACGATCAGTTCTTCCGTTTCCTTAAAGGCATGTCCTCCCCTTTGCTCACCCCCCGGCACATCATAAATCCAGTATACCCTGTGGATACTGAATGGCAAATGCTGGTCCTCCTCGATGAATGAAAGGTTTCCCCTTTCATCCAGGAATTTAGGTAATTTTATCAGCTTTGCCTCTTCCATATAATGTGTAAAATCCAGTCTAATCCTTCGCTTTCCGTCGGGCACAGCTCCGCCTCCTCGGTCCCAGCTCCGCCAAGTTTTTATGATCATCGAATGTACGCATTATTGAAAGAATTGGTTACACCCTGAACTGCCAGTTTTGATTAATTGCATGAAATAAAACACCGAATCAAACAATAATGATTACTCCCCATTATTCCTGCTTAACGTTCAAAATACATTTTGATTATCAATAACTTAAAAGATTTTAATCAACCTGGTTGCTAACATATGAAAAAAACTTGGTAAGACATTAATCTGCACCATGAGCGGCTTTACCCCGAAAAAAAACTAATTCGTCAAAGTACGTTGGTTTATCAGTGACATTAGACTTTTTTACTGTTTTATTTAATGAATTCGAGTGAATGCGACCGAAGGTGCAAAAAGAAATTAATTTACTTGCCTCTAGGGTTTTACATAATAAATGAAGCGATTTGTCAATAATATCCAATTTAACAAAGAATTATCGAACAATCAGGTTATTATTGCGTATGTCAATTAGTCTGAATCTTACAATTGAAATGAATATGATAGGATTTATAAAAAAGAGTTTTACTTTATCACTGTTAATACTCGTTATTACAACCGGTTGTTCTAATCATCAAAATGTGGATATCAAAACAATGCACAAAGTATATGGAAATGAAGTCGCAGATGTACCACATATGTTAGATGATTTGGCTGAAAAATCCATTTACTTTGGTCACCAGTCCGTTGGCAAAAATATCCTCAGTGGCCTGGAATACTGGAACAATGAGGGGAATCAACAATTAAATATTATTGAAACAAGAGATTTTTCCGATTCAACATCAAGCTCATTGATGCACTTCAGGATCGGGCAGAACAGAAAACCGTTTTTGAAGATTGATGATTTCTACAATTCGGTCCCCGGAATAAGTTCCGAAAATCAAAAAATTGCATTTTTCAAATTCTGCTATGTGGATTTTAGCGCAGCAACAGATACCGAGAAACTGTTTAGCCAATACAAATCCACAATGCTTGAGCTGCAGGAGAATTATCCGGATATGCATTTCGTCCTCATTACCGCTCCGCTCAAATCAGTTCGCAGAGGGATTGATGCCATTAAATACAGGGTGCGGTACGGAAAGGATACGAGCAAGGAGGACAATGTGAAAAGGAATGAATTTAATGAAAAACTCAGAAATGAACTGGGAGGCAAATTCCCGGTGTTTGACCTGGCAAAAGTTGAAGCCACGCAGCCGGACGGATCCCTGAATACTTACGAATACAATGGTGAACAAATTCCTGCCTTGTATTCACTATACACAAATGACGGAGGTCATTTGAACGAGACTGGTGCAAAGATTGTAGCGTTCAATCTCCTTTCTTTCTTGTCGGATTTGCCGGAAAATAAATGATCGTCTACACGTGAAATGTATCAACGTCATGCGTGTAAACATTGCTTATTGGTCGTATTCATCTATGAATGGGAAAAAACAAAGCCATTATTAGCATAAATATCTAATTCGGCTTACTTTGCATCGCCAAACAGATAACCTGTTTTTCCGTGAAAAGAAAAAAGAATTTATCGAGGATTATCTTTAGCTTTAGCTTGGGTGTGGTTATTCTGACTTTCCTGAGTTTATTCGGTGCCACTATTAAGCATGTAGTACATGGAGGAGAAAAATTAGGAAGATTGACAAAGCCTGTCATCACGTTTATCAATTTTCCCAACCTGGTCGTGGAGTCCTTTGAAGAGATCAGCAGGAAAATGCCATCCTATGGCACATTCCAGGACTCCAAGGAAGATATAAGTGACCTGGAGCATGATCTCTATATCCTGCAGTCCTTTTATTTACCTGAACCTGCGAGTTGGGAGGTCCGGCTGATCAATTTAAGAACCGATTCCACGCTTCATTCATGGTATCTGCAAAAAAAAGATTTCATTAAATATAAACTGGCTTACAACAGGTCTGTAGCACTGAACAGTATTCTACTTCAGGATACATCCATCGTTGTAATTAATGATGAATCACCCAATTTATACAGAATCAGTGCTGAATCAGATATCATCTGGAAGAATAGTTCAACCATCTATCATCATTCACTGAACGTGGGTGTGGATGGAAACATCTGGGCATGCGCAGCTGAGATGAGGAGATTTCGCGCCAGGACCTATAACATGAGGCCTTCTCTTTACAGGGATGATTTTATTGTTAAAGTAGATGTAAAGACAGGGGAAATACTGTTTAAAAAAGGAGTTGGAGAAATACTGATGGACAATGGATATCATAATCTTGTATATGGTCTTCCCGCGAGCAGAAACACAACAGACGGATTTGTTGACCCGATCCATTTGAATGACATTGAGCCCGTGCTGAAACACAACAGGTACCTTAAAAGAGGAGATTTGCTTCTGAGTATCCGTACACCCTCCATGATCATACATTACAGGCCGGAAACAAATAAAATACTAAGACTGGTCTTTGGTCCATTTTTACTGCAGCATGATGTTGATATTATCGGGTCGGACAGTATTTCAATCTTTAACAACAATGCAACTTCTCTGGAGTTGCAAGTACCAGAACCCAACCCCTCAGATTACATGCTTCCTCCCGGCGAAGACTATACGGATACAATTGCTTATTCAAACGTAGTTGTATATGATTTTTCTGATTCAACATTCTCGGAATATTACCCGGAAAGATTTAAATCTGAAAGTATTTACAGTGAGACACAGGGATTACATGAAATTTTGTCCAATGGAGACGTATTTGTAGAAAGTACGCGGGAATTAAGAATATATGTTATGAACAGGGAGAAGACATTGCTTAGAAAACAATACCCGACCTCAATGGGCAACACCTTTCATATGCCCTCCTGGACAAGGGTTTATGAAAGGAATCCCCTCAACTAAAAAACAAGAAAATGTTTGTACAAGGATACATAGGACCTGGACTCGGAGTAGCAACAATAGTTATTATAGCTATTGTTTGCCTGATTATACTCATTAGTTTGTTTGTAATCGTCTGGACTCCCTTCAAGAGGTTTCTGAGAAAATTTCGTAAATAATTTTAGCTGCCAATAATGGTTTACTATCTCATTGTTTTCGTTTCAGCTGTCATACTATCCCTGTGCATACTGAAAATGAAAAGGCCATTCTTCTCCTTTGCCTACCAGACATCAGCATTGTTAAATATTTTGCTTGATACTGATTTGGAAGAATCAGCAAAACAGAAAGCGCTTATAAAGGAAGTCGTAACTACAATACGGAAACTGCTTTTTTTCATTTTGATAACATTGGTCTCTGTCCTGGCAGCCCTGGCGCCTGTGATCTTATATTTGAAAATAACAGGATTAAATCCGAATGAAGTAAATAATTCTTCAGCATTTTTTTATATCAGCCTGGTTTTAGGAAGTTTTCCTTTATTTCTTGTCCCTGGAAAATCAAAGGACAAAGATTATTCTGATTGGTCCAAATTGCTTCACCGCATGATACTGGATCATTACAATCTCTCGAAATCATTGTTCAATATTGAAAAAAGAATATACAAACGAAAGTTTAAGAAACTGAATGATGAGTTTGTGATTATCTCAGGTCTTGCAAGGGCAGGCACAACTGCTTTTACCAACACACTTTATGAATCTGGTCATTTCCATTCCTTGTCCTATGACAATATGCCTTTTCTTCTTTCCGTGAATCTCTGGCGTGTTTTCTACAGGCCCAAAAAGAACAAACTAAGGGAAAGAGCGCATGGGGATAACCTGCAATTCGGATACAAGACCATCGAAGCACTAGAAGAGTATTTTTTTAAATCATTGCTAAATGACTCATATATCAAAGAAAGCATTATTGAGAAGCATGAAATTGATGAAACCACGTATACATCCTACATTCAATATCAAAACCTCATCAAAAGAAAAAATACAAATAGCACCTACCTTGCAAAGAATAATAACTTCATTCTTAGATATGAATCACTGCGAAAACTGAATAACAGGTTTATCCTCATTATGATGTTCCGATCGCCCCTGGACCATGCCTACAGTCTGTTGAACCAGCATAAAAAATTTTCCAAACTACACCGGGAAGACAGTTTCACCCTGGAATATATGAACTGGCTGGGACACCATGAATTTGGCCTGAATCATAAAACAATGCAATTAAACGGGGCAACGACAAGGCAGTTCTCTGATCCACTTGAATTGAATTATTGGTTAGAAATTTGGGTAGATTATTATTCATTTGTTTTAACGTTGCCTGCGGATGATCGTTTCATCCTTGCGGACTACGAAGATCTCTGTGAACAGCCCTCCAAGCTTATTAAAAGTATTGGTTCTTTTCTACAGATTGATGTCTCGATCGATGAAAGAGAACCATATAGAAAAACAGTTACGCCGGATTTTGAAATAGATGACAACCTGCTGCTGGCAGCACAATCTATTCATGAGCAATTGAAGCAAAAGAAAATTTCCGTTGACTTTGAGAGATAAAAAACCGCCCCGGGCGGTAGCCAGGACGGTTAAAATAATATGTAATTTTATTTCTTAATTGCAAGAAGCACAATATTCAAAATAGAATCCCCATCTTCTTCCTTCGAATTCCATTGCTTCTCCAGTTGTTCCGCCCGAGAAGTCTGAAAGCGGGATCCGCGTTACGGCTTCCTGGTATGGGAAATTTTTCCAATCCGGGCATCCTCCTTCAATGGTGTATGAAAACAGATCATAAAGATCACCTACAAAAAGGAAGGGAGAATTAAGTATAGCTCCATTGGCTCCTGCCATTGTAAAGACCAGGTCATCACCTTCAATACTCACATTCAATGTTCCTAACTCTGAACCACTTGTAGTAGACAAGGATACAGTAGTGGGAGTAAAATCAATTAAATCGAGTATGTAGTATCCAAAAGTGGGGCCCCACCAGCAATCTTCTTCATCAACATAAGAGATTCCCTGCGTTTTTGCAGTGGTAGTGTACAAATCCGGAATAATAAAAGTAGATTTGGAAGCGAATACTATTTCATTCTTAATTTCCCCTGCACCCCAGGCAGTCTCCTCGCATGTGCCATCTTCACACTCAACAACGGCATGCGCTGCAATATCGAAACATCCATTCGATTTCGGATCAATATCATCCAGTGCAATGGAATACATAACAATATTCGACCCTCCGAAATTCTCTGTTGCATTTGGGAAATGACCGATTTTTGGATTTCCTTTACCCGCTTTGGGGAAATCATCACTCATAACATCACCGACAAAAAGATGGGTTTCAGTCAGGATATAACCGGGATCGGCCTGGTACTTCACGTACAGGCTGTCTTCCGTGTTGCCGATAACAACAGTTCCCATTACAATAGTTTGTCCACCAATCAGTTCGTGAGTGGAAATACCGCAAAAATCCAATTCACCCCAACGTTCATTGGATAGGAAAGTGGCCTTTTTGTTGGCCTCTTCCATGCTTAACTCCTGCTCTTCTTTGGTACAGGATACTGCAAAAATAAGTGCAGCACTAAAAATAAATAACAGTCTGAATGTTTTCATAGCTTTATAAATTTTGGTTCATAATAAACATGATCGGTCATTATCATCTTTTGTCCGACGATAACTTGAACATTGAAAATTAAGAAATAGTTTCATCCTGTTCAATAATTCAGAAGGCATAATGACCAATTCAGCGATTCATTACACCAACATGTCTATTGCGCTGTAAACGAGAACAGTATGTTAAAGAGATGTTAAACAAAAGAATCAATGTATTCATCAACGAATTTGTTTTGTTCATATACTCATTTTTATCCTCCGGTATATCGAACAGGTTTTTTTATTTAGTTTTCATTGCTGAAGCGTTAATATTCCAGAAGTAAAAATTTTCATGAATATGAAGACTGTATGGGTCCAGGGGTTAATCCCAACTCATCAAAATCAATGCTCAAAGCCATTTTTCAATCTCTCCGTTTATCACCCCAGGGGAAAGATCTTCTGTTGCTCCAGGTAGTCAACAATGGCAGTAACATTATCCTGATGTACGGTGCATTTTACAGCTGGCTGCAATGGAACCTCATATTCAATATCCACCCCGGGAAGGCCTTGTATCCTTCCATGGTCGGCGAGCTGGTATAATTCAGGTTTATGCTGCCTGCAATAGGCAACATCTGAATCCATAAAAACCAGGTGGAAGCGTTTTCTATCTACGATCTCAGCCACCTGCTTCCGGATATCCTCATTGGGTGATATAAATGAACAGATGGTGATGATCCCCTGGTCATTCAGTATCTTGCACATGTGTGCCACCCTGCGCAGGTGTTCGGCACGATCGGCTGGTGAGAAGTCCAGCTCCCTCGAAAGGCCTGATCTGACGGTACTGCCCTCAATCAGCACAACGGTTGCCCCCAGGTCAAACAGTCTCTTTTCAAGGGTATAGGCCAAGTTGTTCTTCCCGGATCCATGGAGCCCTGTGATCCATAAGGTCACGCCTCGCTGGTTAAAACGTTGCTCATATTCCCCGGGTTGAATCAATCCCTGGCCCTTTGCTATCTTTTTCTTTGTCTCTGTAGTAATCCGCGAAGGAAGGTCCTGTGTTTCCAGCTTATCCAGGATCATACCCACTGCACAGGTATTGTTGTTGACCGGATCAATAAGGATAAAGGAGCCGGTCTGCTTGTTCTTCATATACGGATCAAAATAGACCGGCTTGTTCGCTGTAAGAATGACCCTGCCGATCTCATTCAGTTTAAGTTGCTCTGTTTCATGCTTATCGAGCGTGTTGACATCCACCTTGTATTTGATCTGATCGATTCTTGCCCTGGTGGTATTAGTTGTATGTTTCAGGTAATACTGTGCAGCAAGATCAAATTCCTGCTCACTCATCCAGACCAGCATGGCTTCGAAATGTCGCTCAATCCTGGGCATATTGTCCGGGTGGACGATCATATCACCCCGGGATATGTCTATTTCATCTTCAAGAACCACTGTAATCGACTGAGGAGTATAAGCAAAATCGGGCTCTTCATCATACGTTATGATCTTCTTCACAACAGATGATTTATTGGAGGGAATGGCAAGGATCCGGTCGCCTTTTTCCAGGATCCCGGAGGACAGTTTCCCGGAAAAACCCCTGAATTTCAGATCCGGCCGCAATACAAATTGTACAGGGAACCGCAGATCCTCAAAATTACCGTCACTTCCGATATGCACCGCTTCAAGAAACTCCAGGACACCCGGACCATGGTACCAGGGCATGTTTTCCGAAAGATCCACCACATTATCCCCATGAAGTGCTGATATCGGAATAAAATCAACGTCGGGGATGCCAAGTTTTGTGACAAATCCTTTGTAATCACCGCAAATCTGTTCAAATCGTTCCTTTTCGTAATCCACAAGGTCCATTTTATTAACCGCCAGCAGTACATGCTTGATTCCCAATAGGGAGACCAGGAAGGTATGTCTTTTTGTCTGGGTGATTACCCCTTTTGTGGCATCAATAAGTATGATTGCAAGCTTTGCGGTGGATCCTCCTGTAATCATATTGCGAGTATACTGCTCATGACCAGGTGTGTCGGCAATGATAAATTTTCTTTTGCTGGTACTGAAATACCTGTAGGCCACATCGATGGTAATTCCCTGCTCACGTTCGGCCTTCAATCCATCCAGCAAAAGGGCATAATCAATATCCCTGCCGGCATGCCCTTCCCTGACACTGTCTTTCTCAAGGGCTGCGATCTGGTCTTCGTAAAGCTTTTTGCTGTCATACAACAGGCGACCGATCAGTGTCGATTTACCATCATCCACAGAACCGGCTGTAAGTAACCTGAGCAGGTCCTTCTTCTCATCCTGTTCCAGGAATTCCCTGATGGTTTTGATATCATTTTTCGGTGTTTCCATAGCCATGTTTCGTTTAGCATCGTTCATCCGGGATAAGCTTGCTAGAAATATCCCTCGCGCTTCTTTTGCTCCATACTTGCTTCCTGGTCAAAATCGATGATTCGCGTGGTACGTTCCGAAACCTTTGTGATCATCATCTCCTCAACAATTTTTTCAAGGGTATCAGCCTCGGATTCGATAGCTCCTGTCAACGGATAGCAACCCAGGGTACGAAAACGTACCTTCTTCAACTCCGCTTTGCTTCTTAACTCATCAGGCATGCGTTCATCATCCACAAGGATAAGGTTACCGTCATAGTCGACCACTTGCCGTTCCTTTGC
The DNA here is from genome assembly GCA_964406495.1 of uncultured Bacteroidaceae bacterium. Classification (GTDB taxonomy): domain Bacteria; phylum Bacteroidota; class Bacteroidia; order Bacteroidales; genus M55B112. The sequence continues at coordinate 45,817 of CAYOSB010000004.1, forward strand.
AAAATACAAAGGAACGATGGTGATCTTCTCAAGCCTGATGTACTGCCAGATATCCAGCTCGGTCCAGTTGGAAAGCGGGAATACCCTGATGGATTCACCTTTATGAATCCTGGCATTGTATATATCCCACAATTCCGGCCGCTGGTTTTTCGGATCCCATTGCTGGAAACTGTCGCGGAATGAAAAGATCCGTTCTTTGGCCCTGGATTTCTCTTCATCCCGCCTTGCCCCTCCGAATGCTGCGTCGAACTTGTATTTATTCAGTGCTTCCAGGAGCGCCTGCGTCTTCATCACATCTGTATGCACCTTGCTTCCATGTGTAAACGGACCGATACCGCTCTCGAATCCTTCTTTATTAAAATGAACGATGAGGTCCCAGTTTTTTTCTGCCGCATAATTGTCCCGGAAATTGATCATCTCCCTGAACTTCCATTTAGAATCGATGTGCATCAGCGGAAACGGGACTTTTCCGGGATAAAAGGCCTTTTCGGCCAGCCTGACCATGACCGAAGAATCCTTTCCGATGGAATAGAGCATCACCGGGTTTTCAAACTCAGCAGCCACCTCCCTGATGATGTGGATCGCCTCAGCTTCCAGTTCTTTAAGGTTGGTCAATCGGTAATTTTCCATATGATTTGCAGTAAGAAGTTAAATTGTATTCATATTACAGCTTTGAATTCGGATAATTCAATTAACTAATCAATATACGGCAATTGTACAAAAGAACTGCAAAGGCATTCAATATACCGCTGCAAAATTCCGTGAAATGCATATTGTTTTCTATGAACTGTAATTCCTGCCTATAAAGCATGATAATGATTTATGATGGAGTTATTCTTGATTATATTTTCTAATTTTATTCTTTTAAGTCCATGCTCGCTGACCAAATCATAGTATTAATCGTACTGGCGTTTGTGATTTTTGCGTTGATTCGCGAAATGCATCGTCCTGGTATTATTCTTTTAACTGCACTGGCAATCTTTCTCCTGGCAGGCATCGTTGAAACCAAAGAAGCCATTTCAGGATTCTCCAACCAGGGGGTGCTCATAATTGCTTTGCTCTTTATGATCAGTGAAGGGGTGAAGGTTTCCGGCATTTTAAAAGCGATCTCAGATAAATTTCTCCCAAAGGAAAGAAAAAAATACCCGCGCTTATACCTATCAATCCTTGCTCCCATCGGTACGATTTCCGCTATACTCAACAACACGCCTATCGTACTGATTTTCGCGCCGGTCATAAAGAATTGGAGTGAGCGATTGAAGATGGACCCGTCGCGATTCCTGATGCCCCTTTCATTCATCACGATTCTTGGCGGGACAATGACAATTATCGGCACATCCACTAACCTGCTTGTCCATGGCTTATTGCTTGAAAACAAGATGGAGGGACTTGGGTTTTTCGAGACCGGGAGGGTGGGCATCTTCATATTTATCGCCGGCCTGATCTACCTTGTTTTCTTCAGCAGAGGACTCCTAAAAGGCATCGGCAACAATGAAGGTTTCAAAGCAGAAAAACAGTTCTTTTTCGAAGCAAAGATCAACCCGGATTTTGCCCAGGTTGGCCGGGAATACTCGGCATTGAAAGAGGGCATCCTGAAGGATATCAACATGATGGCAGTGATCCGGGGTGGAAAGTACATACAGGACTATTCAGATTTGATCATTACAGGGGATGATAAATTATTGCTGAATACTTCACTTGTCATGCTTGAAACACTCCGCTCCATAAAAGGACTATCCCTTCACAAACTTGAACAGGCCTACAGGCATCACAAAAACTCCAGGCTCGAAACAGTGGAGGCAATGTTATCCCCGCGATTTCCGGGCATTGGTAAAAAGTTGTCAGATACAGACTTCCTGAATCGTTACAATTCGGTGGTGCTTGCGATTTACAGGAATGGCGACCAGATCTACCAGGAGGTGGACAATGTACGGTTAAAGGAAGGAGACACCTTGCTCCTGCTTACGGATGAGAATTTTGTGTCGGGATGGAGTGAATCCCAGGTATTTTACCTGCTTTCGCATAAAGGAGAGATACAATTCAATATTGACAGGAAAAAGGCAGTGTTGACCTATGCTTTGTTAGGCCTGCTCCTCGGAGGTGCTATTCTGACCACCAGCCTGGATGTGTTTGAAAACACTGCCATGAATCCCCTGCTCGTTGCGGCCCTGGTCATGCTGATGATGGTATGGTTCAATATCTTGCCCTCCCGGCGATATACGAAAGCGGTTAACTGGGATATTTTAATTACCATTGCCTCCTCGATCGGCATCAGTCAGGCCATCCAAAGCTCCGGGCTTTCGGAAACGATCGCCGGATTTATCCTGAATAACCTGATGATCATCGGCCCTGTCGGTTTGCTGCTTATCATCTACATCATCACAGCCATTATTACTGAAGTGGTCACCAACAATGCCGCCGCCGCACTTATCTTTCCGATTGCTCTTTCCATTTCACAGATCTCCGGTCTTGATCCCAGACCATTCGTCATTACAATCTGCATTGCCGCCTCTGCCAGCTTCATCAGCCCCATCGGCTACCAGACCAACCTGATCGTCCAATCCATCGGGCAATACAAATACAGGGATTTCAGCCGGCTCGGCCTACCCCTGAGTATTTTGGTAATGGTCATAACAGTTTTTATTGTGCCGCTATTGTGGGAATTTTAAGAATGAGCCTTCCCTGAAAATCTATAGATATACAATTCAGAAGATCATTTGATAAAATGTAAAAACCCGTGAATTTGTGATTATTTCACAAGATAATTATACTCTTAGACTTACAGCTTTTCATTTCCTTTTTACCCCTTTATCTTCTTACCCGTCGCACTCATCTGCAAACGGTCTTTTAATTCGATGATCTGGGGTACTTTGTAAAGGGCCAGGTGCTGCGCGCAGTGCTCCTTGATGCCGTCTTCGGTGAGCCCATTCCCTTTGTCTTTGTTCAGGGTGATGGTGGCTTTCAGGGCTTCTCCCTGGATCTCGTCCTCAACGCCTTCGATGGTGCAGTCCACGACTCCCTGCAGGGCCAGGATCACGGCTTCAATCTCTTTTGGGCTGATCCGCTTGCCGCCTACTTTGATGATCTCTTTCGACCGGGCGGTCAGGTAAATAAATCCGTCTTCATCCACGGTTCCCAGGTCGCCGGTATACAACCAGCCATTCCTGATCGCCTGGGCGGTACCTTCCGGATCTTTGTAATACCCGGGCATCACATTGTCCCCTTTCGCGATCACTTCGCCGGTCTCACCGGGTTGTACAGGATTCCCCTCACCATTCACCACGCGCAGCTCCACTCCGGGAATACCCTTTCCAATGGAGCCTTTTCGTTCTTCATACAACTCCACGGGGAGATATGATAACCGGGCCGTTGCTTCGGTCTGACCGTACATCACGATGAAATCGATTTCGGGATGTGCCTCCCGGAACTCATCAATGAACACTGTAGCAAGCTTACCACCTGCCTGTGTGACATATTTCATCTTCGGGAAATCCATGGTCTTGAATGAATCTGATTTCCGCAACAAAATCTGGAAATGACTGGGTACCCCTGCAAAACCGGTGCACTCGTGCTCTTTCAGGTCTTTGATCACCTGTCCCAGGAAAATAAATGAATTATTAAACACAACAGAGCCACCTACCCGCAAATGGGTATGCAACAAAGACAAACCATAACAGTAATAAAACGGCAATACCACCAGCATCCGGTCGTCTTCGGTCAACGCCAGGTAATCAACGATCGACGCTGTATTCGCCACCAGGTTCTTGTGGGAGAGCAAAACGCCCTTGGGTTTACCGGTGGAACCCGAGGTGAAGATGATCTCGGCGATGCGGTCGGAGGAGGCTGTAGGCTGTGATTCGGAGGCTGTAGGCTGTAGGTAGTAGGCTGTAGGAGGGGCTTCGGAATGAAGCTCTGTTACAACTTCGTCATCTGAAAGTTTCAACCTCATCTTTACTGGTGGTGCGGCGAAGATTTTAACCGCCTCAGAAAACTCCCTGATATAAGAAAAGTTTTCTTCTTCGATCATTGGATCGAGAGGAACAACCGTATTCCCCGATTTTATAACCGCAAGGTAGACAACCATAAAGAAAACATTGTTGGGAGAGAGTAGCAACACATTATTACCTTCCCCTATTTCCTCCTTCAATTGATCAGCTAATGCAAGGGACTGGAGATACAACTCCCGATAGGTGATCTCCTCCTTTCCAACCAGGAATTTCTTATCCAGGTTGTAGGTGTGTTCGAAAAAGTAATCAAAAGCATTCATGTTGTTGGTATATAGACTGTAGACTGTAGGCTGTAGGCTGTAGGGGTGTTTGGTTATGATCTCATTTTTCTGATCAGGCCTGCAAGCACCTTTTCAGCTTCGATAAATTTTGCTTCAATAAAATCTACAGCATCATTATTTATATATCCTAATCTGTTCGCAACCGAGAATTGATAATGTAATTCTCTTAGAGATCCGAAAGCTATGTCCAGGAACCGATGGTACTCAACCTGGGTTGATCGTGCACTGCCTTCAACAATATTTGAAGGAACCGATATAGCTGCTCTTCTCATTTGAGAAGTTAATCCATAAATTTCCTCCTTCGGAAACTCCCTGGTTATTTTATAGATTTCGAGGACCAATTCATCAGCCAGTTCAAATGCCTTCAGATTCTTATGGTCCCTCATTTATTCTTATCTTTTTCTTACCTTTATAAGTCCATCTTCTCACTACAGCCTACAGCCTACAGCCTACAGCCTACAGCCTACAGCCTACAGCCTACAG
>CAYOSB010000005.1:0-47939 GCA_964406495.1 uncultured Bacteroidaceae bacterium
CCCCGGGAAGTAATCGCACCTACGGACAAACAAATCCGGCAGATCACATATGATCAAGTTAAAGAAGTATTCCGGGAGCGTTTTTCAGATGCCGGGGACTTCACTTTTTTTATTGTCGGTAATTTTGAGATGGATACCATTATACCCTACCTGGAAAAATACCTGGGAGGTTTACCTTCTAAAAACAATCCTGAAACCTGGAAAAACGTTGAACCGGAATTCCCTTCCACATCAAAGTACCTTTATGTCTACAAGGGAACGGAACCTCAAAGTACGGTTGCCATCTTAATGAAGGATACATTTGATTGGAGTAATGACAGGCTTAAGTTTGATGTTATGAATAAGATGTTGGAAATTAGGTTACGGGAATCTATGCGAGAAGAACAGGGGGAAGTAGATTACATCACCGTTGACGGAAGCTATTCCAGGTATCCCGATCCCGGGTATAGTCTCTATCTTTCTTTTGGATGTGAGCCGGAGGATGCGGATAGTCTGGCTTATTCTGTCATCTCGGAAATGAGAGAAATCATTAAAAACGGACCGAGTGAAAAAATTCTAAAAAAGGTTCAGAATTCAACCTTAAATGACAGGGAGACCAATCATGTCAAAAATTCCTATTGGATCAATAATTTACAAAGATTTTATTTCGATGATGGACCTATCATTCGGGAGAGGAAGTTCAAACGGGAGCTTAAAAGGATAAAACCTGAAGATATGCAGGAAATTGCACACAAGTATTTTCAGGTTGACCATTATGTCATGGGTATTTTATATCCCGAAAACGTGGAGCTCAGAAGATAAAAAGGTTTTCCTACATTTTTTGAGCAAGAGAGATTATTTTAACTAACTGCAATTCAATTACCCGAAACATGAAAGAGCTTATTAAGTATGTTTTTTTTGGTTCATTTTTAGTGTTAATGCTATCCTGCATTAAAGAAGAAGACAAATATCAGCGTCCCGATTGGTTGGCGGGTAAGCTTTACGATCAGGTTGTGGCCCAGGAAGACCTTACCTCTTTTGCCAAAGCCCTGGAAATAACCGGATATGATACCATTATTAATACATCCGGATCTTTCACCGTTTTTTCACCTACCAACCAGGCCATTGAAGATTATTTATCAGAAAACCCCCAATATGGTGATTCAATTGGGAGCATTCCAAAAACTGAATTGGAAAAGATAGTGAAATACCATATTATACAAAATCCGTGGAGTAAAACCCAGCTTCAATCTTTAAACCAGCGAGGCTGGATCACCGAGGATGATGATCCCATCTATAGCAAAGCCTGGGCTTACAAGAGGCAAAGCTTACTAAGTAATACAAATGAAACCTATTATGTGAGGAACATCAATGGTGAGTTTACCATAGTGGATTCCTTGACGAGTAATGATGTAAAAGAGGTATATAACCAGCAAAGGAAATTTGTTCCCATTTTTTTTGATGAATATTTTGCCCTGAACCAACTTAATTACCAGGATTACACTTTCTATTTTAACAGGTCTTATGAAGCAGGAAATATTTATTACGGCAGTGGGAAACTGGGTGATGAAGAAATTTTTGCAGAAAACGGGTTCGTGTACCGTATCGATAAAGTCCTGTCTCCTGCCCTAAACGCCAAGCAATTGCTGGAAACGGAAAGAGACGGAAAGAGTTACAAGGAGTTTTTAAAACTGATCTATTTGTTCCCGGAATTCAGGTTTAACAGTGATGCTACCTATGATCAACCTGAAGCCAGAGCAGGGATGCAATTTGATTCTTTGTTTAACCTGTCTTATCCGGAGATTACTTTTGATATTCACGATGAACAATACAGAAATTTTGAGAGAAGCATGGTCAGCCATTACGGGTTGCTGGCACCGGATGACGAGGCTTTTAATAAGCTTGTAGACGAGGTAATTACTTCCAAAAGCGGCTATCCTCACTGGAGCAGCCTGGAAAGGATGCCTGACGAAATAAAAAATGAAATTGTGAATACCCATATGTCAGAAGCGCCTGTTTACAAAACCGACCTAAAGGAAGGCTTTTATAATGGCTCAGATGATCGGATCGTGATCGATGAATCACAAATCAATGAAAAATATTATGGCAGTAACTGTACCTTTATCGGGCTGAATGAAGCCATCACACCGCGTGTATTTTCAAGTGTTACCGGCCCTATCTATCTCAGACCCGGCTACTCCACCTTTATGCGTGCCATACAATATACAAACGTATTGCCGGCTGTAAAAAGAAAAAATGCCAGCTACGCGCTTTTTGCACTGTCGGATAATAGTTTACAAATGGACTCCTCTTTAATGCTGAATTGGATTGATCGGGATTTAAACCGGTATAATTTTCAGGTTTTTGACCGTTCATTGAAACGCCAGACCGGCGTTTCAAATGATGAACTGACCAAAAGGATACTCAACCAGGTAGCAGTGTCACTTCCAACCGGGAGTGCCAATAAAGAATTTCTTGAAAACCTTGCAGGGAATTATATTTTTGTGGATAATGAGAACAATACAGTTCGGGGAACTGCCCAAAACGTATACGGTTATCTTGGGGATTCTGTGATCACCATAAACCCCGTCGAACTCGATGCCCCAAAGACTTATCCGGATAACGGGAAGGTCTATGATGTGAACGGATGGTTCAGTTTTTCCAGGGCTACTTTGTATTCAAGTGTCACAGGAAAATTCAAAGATTTACTGGAGAAGTCCGGCTTGATAGATACCGTTATTTATAATTTCAGTTTCATTTCTCCGGGAGAATATTATACGGTACTGGTGCCTTCAGACAATGCGCTCGAGAATTTCGGCGCAGATACCTTGCCCAAAGAGGAACTGGAAAAACTATTGCGTTATCATTTTATACGTGACGAGTTGATCTTTACTGACGGAAAAAAACCAACAAAATACTACGAAACTTCCAGGGTCGACGAAACTTCCAACGAATACAGGTCTATTTTGTCCAAAATTCATCTTCGTCCCGGTCCCGATTATATCGATATTTTAGATGAAGATGGGAACGTGTATTACACGATCAACGAAGACCCGAATAATACCAACCTTATTACCACCAGCCCTACTGGGGAACCCAGCAGCAGGGGATATTGGGATTTCATCACCACCGGGGTGATTCATCGCATCGATAAAGTTTTAGTAAAACAAAATTATAACACTAAGTAAAGTTCAGAAAAAATCCATTAGAATGAATAAGATATTTTTACTTTGCTTCATTATCCTCTTATCAGGCGCGACTCATGTATTGGCCCAGGAAGGTTTTGTTGTCAGGGGAAGAGTGACCGATGCGGAAACAGGAGAAATAGTCATAGGTGCCAACGTTATTGAGTATGATGAACAGAAACGCATCATTAGAGGTACTATTACCGACGTCAATGGCTACTACCAGTTAAACGCCACGAATGAAAATACTTTACTGGGCTTTAGTTCCATCGGCTACAAGACCAAGGAAATTAACCTGAACGGGAGAAGTAAACTGGATGTTCAGATAGAACCGGAATCTGTGGAACTTGAGGAGGTGGTGGTGACTGCCAAAGCTGAAACGGATCCTCTGACCGGTGTTTCCGACAGGAACAATGCCTCCTCCAGGGTTAAGGTAGATATGGATAAAAGCCGAAGTATCGGCGCCATTTCTGCAGGAGATGCGCTGCAGGGTGAGGTTTCCGGTATGGATATCATGTCTGTTTCAGGTGATCCCGGTAGTGGTTCTTCTATTGTTATCCGGGGACTTGGTTCTTTGGGGAATTCACAACCCCTGATCGTTGTCGATGGAATCAAACAGAATATCAACATAGGTAATGATTTTAGCTTCGCTTCGGCCGACCAGGAAGACCTGGGTAACCTGATCAACATTGCCCCACAGGACATCAAATCGGTGGAAGTGCTGAAAGATGCGGCTTCTACTGCTGTTTGGGGTTCTGAAGGCGCTGACGGGGTATTGCTTATTGAAACCTTTAAGGGAAGAAAGGGTAAAACCAGATTTACCTATAATTCCAAGTTAAGCCGGGATGTCCAGCCCCCTGCAATCCCAATGTTAAATGGTGATGAGTACATCATGATGCAGTTGGAACAATGGCATAATGCAAGGGGTGTTTTTGAACTCCCCCCGGAGATTGCCTATAATAGGGATTTTGTTGATTTCCATAATTACAGCGCCAATACCGACTGGCTGGATGAAATCACCCGAAAAGGCTACCAGAATGATCAGTTTTTTAAACTGGAGGGCGGTGGAGATAAAACCCTCTATTACGCTTCAGTGAGTTACCTGGGCACTGAAGGCACCACCATCAATACGGATTTTGACCGGATTACCGCCAGGGTAAATCTTACCTATAACATTTCAGACAAACTCAGGTTTATCACCCAGTTAAGCTATACCAATAGCAATAAAGGGGATAATTACGAGGGAAGTAACGATAACATCCGTAAAATGGCATACATCAAATCACCAAATATGAGCGTGATGGAATTGGATGCAGACGGGAAGCCAACGGGTGAATACTTTACCCCTATTGAAACTTACCAGGGTTCCGGGATACAATATTATAATCCAGTGGCTATTGGGAACCTGAGTGTAAATGACATAGAGAATAATACCATTGAAAACAGTTTTATCCTTCAATACAATATCTTTCCCTGGCTAAGGTTCAAGGAAACCTTGTCTTTTACCTACATGAATCAAAAGAGGAACTGGTTCTTACCTTACAACGCTGTGGGTGCCCATTGGCTTGATTCTCATAACAATGAATCCCGCGAAAGAAATTTGAATTCCAACAAAATCATGACCCGTTCCCAGGTGTTTATTTCCCCCAGGATCAATTCCAATCATGTATTCTCTACGGTTTTGATGTGGGAAACCGACAACCAGCAAATGGAGCGAAGTGATTTGTTAAACTCTCGGGGACCCAGCGTGCACATCAGCGACCCCTCAGCCAATACCCTGCTTAGAAATATCATATCCTATTCCCAGGAAGTTAAATCGTTGGGAGCCTTGATAAGTGTGAACTATGTGATGATGGATAAATACATCGGACAGTTTAACCTGCGTGCTGATGGTAGTTCAAAATTCGGAGATGCTCAGCGCTGGGGTCTCTTCCCAAGTGCTTCTGTGGCCTGGAGATTTTCTAGCGAAGGTTTTATGCAGAACTTTCCCTCCTTATCTGAAGGTAAACTGAGAGTTAGTTACGGCCAGTCAGGCAAACAACCTGGCGGCGCTTATGTGAGGCACGCCATATATAACACCCAATATCCCTACCAGTACATTGAAACTCCTCTTATCCGGCCATTACAGGTTCAGTTGTCGAAACTCAAGTGGCAGACGGTTAGTTCGGTGAATTTCGGTCTTGATCTTGGCTTTTTTAATGAGCGCTTCAACTTAACTGCCGAATTATATGATAAGATTACTTCTAATTTATTATGGGAAGGAAGCGATAGTTATCAAATACCAAGTTCATCAGGTTACAGTTACCTGAATGCATATAATGCAGGGAAAGTACGAAATAAGGGTTGGGAGTTTTTTATGAACATTACGGCTATTAAGAAGCCGGACATGAACTTGAACTTCAACTTTAATATCTCCCATAATATCAATACTTTCCTGGAATTTCCGGAGAATTTTCAAAACGAGAAAAACATCGACGTACGCAATGGGGATTTTCCGCTAAGAGCTGAAGAAGGTGTGCCCGTGGGTTCTTTTTACGGGTTCAGATTCCTGGGCGTATGGCCGAGCGATGAAGACGTTGTCGCCAGGGATGCTGAAGGAAATCTATTACTCGACGTACTAGGGAACCCTATTCCCCTTTCCTACAAGGAAGAGTATCGTTTTAAAGGGGGAGATGCTATTTACCAGGATGTGAACTATGATGGTAAAATTGACATTCTCGATGCCGTTTATCTCGGTGACTCCAACCCGGATTTTATAGGAGGTTGGGGTATGAATATGAATTGGAAAGACTGGACCCTTTCGACCCAGTTCTTCTTTCGAACAGGGTATCAAATCGTCAACGAGGTTGCCCTGACTACTGAAGGTATGCTGAATAAGGATAACCAGAGCAAGGCCGTGTTAAGTCGCTGGCGACAACAGGGAATGGATGAAGAAGGACTGCTGCCCAGAGCTTATATGTTTCATCCGGCCAATAATCTGGGATCCGACAGGTACGTAGAAGACGGTGATTTTATGCGTCTTAATAAGCTGGCCATCGGTTACCAGTTCGATAAAGATGTAGTTGGAGGTTTCGGGCTGAATTTATTGGAGATTAGTCTTAGTATGCGAAGAATTGCAACCCTTACCAATTATTCGGGACAAGATCCCGAGGTATCGCAGTCAGGCTCTGATCCTTTTTGGTTTGGCACGGATAACGCACGGACTCCACCGCCCAGAACCTATACTTTGAACATTAATGTCAGATTTTAAAAAGAGCATTCAGAATATGAAAAGGTTTAGCAAGATAGTCCTCCTCTCCCTCATGATGATGTTAATCATTTCTTGTGGAGAAGATTACCTTGAATTATTGCCAAGGGACGGGCTTGTACAAAACGAGTACTGGAATAAGAAAGAGGATGTTGAATCAGTCCTAATGGGAGCTTACCAAAAATTTGCCAGTATACATGATCGGTTGTTTTTATACGGAGAATTACGGGCTGATATGATCGAAAGAAATACCACCATATCCGATGATGAGGCTAGGATCATGCTGGGGAACATTGAACCGAATAATTACCTGAGCCGCTGGGATGATTTTTACGAAGTGATCAACTATTCGAATTTCGTTATTAAATATGCACCAGAGGTGAAGGAAGTCGATAATACTTTTACCGAATTTCAAATGAAGGCTTACCAGGCAGAAGCCATCTTTTTAAGAAGCCTGACATATTTTTACCTTGTGCGGATTTTTAAGGATGTTCCCTTAGTACTTCAACCTACCGAAAATGATGCAGTCGAGTTGTTTCCCGTTAAATCTGCCGACACAACTATCCTAAGGGTAATCAAAGACGATTTAAAGGAAGCCCTTCTGACTGTCCGGGAAGATTACGGCTCTGTAAGGCAGAATAAAGGGCGTGCAAATAAGGGAGCCATTAATGCATTGATTGCAGATATTGCGCTCTGGAATTTCGAGTATGAGGAATGCCTCACATACATCAATAACATCGAAAATTTAAATTATGAATTGCTCAAACCAGGTGATTGGTATGATTTGTTTTATCCGGGGAATTCATTCGAATCCATTTTTGAATTCCAATTTGATGAAGGACTGGATCAAAGTAGCAATTTACTTGGTTTAACTGACAGAAGAAATGGAGATTACAAAGCATCTGAATTTGCTGCAGAGATTCTGGGACCCGAGAGCTCCAAAGAAGGAATAAGGGGATTTGGCACCCTGGAATTTTTCAACCAGGAATATTACATCTGGAAATACCGTGGAATAAAACCTGACGGAACTACTACAAGAGGAGGGTCGGAAAACCAAAGTCAAAACTGGATTATTTACAGATACTCAGAAATTTTGTTGATGAAAGCCGAAGCCCTGTCACAAAAAAACAATCCCGAGTATGCAACCGCGAAAGAATTGATTAATCAAATAAGGGAAAGGGCTTTTATGAGCCAAATTCAGTTACCCGATAATCCTGTTACCATTGAAGATGCCATCATGCGCGAACGTGCCAAGGAATTTGCCTATGAAGGAAAACGTTGGTTTGATCTTGTCAGAATGGGGAGAAGAAATGGATTCACAAGAAAAGATGAACTCATAAAAATTATCATAGAGGATGCCCCATCAACTCAAAAGTTAGTACTGGCTTCTAAATTAACCGATCCCTATGGTTGGTATATGCCCATACACTTTGGAGAGCTGGAGGATAATGCAAACCTTGTTCAAAATCCTTATTATCAGGTATATGAACAAGATAAATATTAATATCACCTATTTAATGATAATAAACGAAAACAGTATAATGAAGAAGCCAACCTATCTTACCATGTTGTTATCAGTAATGCTTTTTTTCGGCGGGTGTAACGATTATTTTGACAATTTCTTCATCACCGAAAAGGATGAAAACGCTGGTTTTTTCGATGAAGATATCATATCCATTACAAAATTTATCAATGAAAACAAACAAGCGTATTCAAAATTTGATACCCTCCTGAAAGCGACCAATATTGATAAAGCCCTGAACTCATATAATCCAAATGGTAATAATTTTACTTTGTTTTTACCTACTGATGAGGCATTTAATAACTATATAACCAACCATGCTGATTATAATAACTTTAGCGACTTACTGAATGATACAGACTTTGCTGTTGCACTTGTCCGCTATCATATAGTAATGGGTGAGATCCAAACAAGTTTTTTCCCTTACGGTGCACTACCTGATTCTACTGCTTCAGGCGATTACCTCACCATTGGTTTTGATTTCGGGTATGATACAGTTGCCAACGAAATATTATATGATAGTACGGTATATAAGGTAAACAACGAAGCCCCTGTGGTGCAGCCCGATATCAGACTGATAAACGGCTATATACATGTGATCGACAGGGTACTTGAACCCCCGGTATTAAACAGTTATGAATGGCTCGATAAGGAGGAGGGCTTTACCATCATATCCAGGGCGTTTGAAATCACAGGTCTAAAAGATACCATGGGTATTTTCAGGAATACCCAGAGTGGCAGGATCGTACCCAACGTTTACACCTTGTTGGTGGAACATGATTCCATCTATCATAAAAACGGTATCTATACTATTGATGATCTGATCGACAGAATCGTGGATGATCCGGACAGGATAAATTACCAGGATGAGGATAATCCGCTTTACCAGTACGCTGCATACCATATTTTGGAAAATCGACATTTCCTTGATGCCTTTGTCACTTCCAATTACAATACTTTTGCCACTTTCCCGGTAAAAATTGATGCAGGACTTGAACTATGGATTAACCGGGGGAAAAGAGTTTACGATACCCTGGTTCAAGGTTCAGACACTACGTTTGTTGATTATATCAACGTGCTTTATAATCTAAGTAACGTATTAACGAAAAACGGCGCCATCCATTTTATTGACCAAATGCTTGAATTATCCAGGCCAAGGCCATCCGTTAATACCTTCCAGTTTACCGATGAAGAACCTGTGCTGGACAAGTTAAGAAACGAGATTGGGGAGCACCCGTTTTTCACTGACGATGGCTTTGAATCGCTTCAATGGGAAGGAGTAGATGTAATGTATTATGTGAAAGCTACGGATGTTGACGAGGCCAGCAGGAATGATTATATCAGGTTGGACGGGGATTTTACCGTGGAGTATACAATACCAAAAGTTCTGCCGGCAACCTACAGGGTCTGGATTCGGGCAAACGCGCAAAGCTATCAAAACGCCTCCATACAGGTATTCGTAGATGGGAAACGCCTGGGTAGCAATTTTGACCTGAAAACAGGAGGGAGTCCTTACGACAGGATAAACGTGGGAAGCGTGAGCTTTTCATCCTACTCGGAACACACTGTAGTGATTAAAACACTCATTCCCGGAAGGTTTGAATGGGATTATATACAATTTGAACCCTTATAATGATGTATAAAAAATACAATAATACAATGATTTCTATTCAACCGATGAATTTTGGTTTTTTGCTTATGTTCGTGTTGATGCTTTCTTTTTTTACTTCTTGCGAAAAAGAATGGGATCAGCATTACCATGTGGCAGATGAGCGGGTTAACCTGAAACTAAAGGAAGCGCTTTCCGGGGAAAATAATTATACCACATTTCTCGAATTAATCAATAAGTATGGTCTGGATACCCTTATTAGTAAGGACCAGGCAAAAACCTTGTTTATCCCAACTGATGAAGCATTTGAAAATTTAAACGCGGATGATACTGCAGGGATTATGGATCAATTGCTGTCCTATCACATCTCACCAACACTGTTCCTGTCGAATAATATCATGAGCGAAAAGCTTCTATATACCAATTCGGGTAAATATGTTTCCATACTTCGTGCTGGTGACGGTTTTTTATTTGATAACATACCGATTAATTCATCCAGTCCGCTCTTTCTGGATGGTAAGTTTTATGTGCTTTCAGAAGTAGCCATACCTCAACCGAATTTATATGAATACATGCAGCTATACAGTCCTTTCCTGAAAAAATATGTGGACTCCAAGGATACTTTATACCTGGACAAAAACCTCAGTGTACCTATCGGCTACAACAATGAGGGAGAAACGGTGTACGATTCGGTATATACCAGGCAAAATCTGTTTGAAAACACATATTTTCCTGTAAGCGAGGAGTTCAGAAAAAGGAGAGCAACCTTTATTCTGTTCACTCAGGAGCAATATGATAACGCGATTTCGGAGATGGCAACAAATATGGGTATAGATGTCCCGGATATTCCACAAAAATGGCAAAACGAAGTGTTTTTACCGGATATTATCAATAATAGTATTTACGAGGGAAGCCTGGATTATGCCGAGTTTAATGATACCCTTATTAATATTAAGGGCGATAGCACCTTTATTGATCCGTTCAATATCGATCCCGGATCCAAATTTAACTGTAGCAACGGGGTAGTCTATAATTACCTGAATTTTCAGGTGCCGGAAGAGCTGTATTCCAGGGAATTAAGGTTTGAAGGGGAGAATTTTTGCGACTCACTTGGGTTGGGAAGGTTTGTATGGGAAAGCAGTGAAGTATCGGTCGATGCCGATATTTCTTTTGATCCCCTGGTAACAGAAGTGAAGGGGGCTTCTAACGATTCTGTAGTAACAGTGGGTTTCAAACGAAATTACGAGGGAAAATACAGTGTCGAATTCAAATTTGAAAACATGTTCCCGAGGGACTACCTGCTCGAATGGCATGCGAATTCCCGGCCATCAGGTTGTTTTAAAGTATATGTGAACGATGTGGATATTACTGCCACCAATCCCATGTCAAATGAGGGATGTTTCGATTTGTTTCAATTACGGGGAGTAGTATATAGTCCGGTACCAGGCAACCCACCAAATATACCTGACGAAAACCAATACAACACGGTTGGATTCCTGGTGGAAGACATCCTGGCGGATTACGGTACAGTTACAGTAAGACTGGAGTATATCAATAGCGGAAGCAGCTCAAACAATGGTTTTAGCATTGATTACTTTGCGTTTACACCTTTGGATAATTAGTCAATTACAATCAGTTAGAAATGGGTAATACAGCAATAATGAATTCTTATTTAACAACCATATTATTCCAGGCGGGCATTAAATCATTGAATTATGCATCAAGTATGAAAGACAGCTTCAAAATGATAAAAAATCTATCGATTATACTACTGCTCGCATTGAACAGCATTTCTCAGGCACAACAAGGAGGATTTATGTTAAATGGGAAGATACTGGGTGATAATCAACAGCCACAGGAGGGGGTTTCAGTGAGTATTGACGGCGTATCAGGGGAGCCTGCCATTTCAAAGAAGGATGGATCATTTGTGCTGCAGGTTCCTTCAGGTGAGGTTTGGCTTCTCATCAACCCGGTAAATGAGTATCAACAGAAAACCATATTCCTGAATAATCGTAAGGATCTCATAGTTCAGCTGACTCCCCTGGATATTAGTTCCGGACACGAAGAGATAAGTATGCTTATGGGAGCAAAAGACAGGAGGAACATCATTTCCTCGTTTAACACCCTTAATCCACAAAAACTTCATCAATTACCTTACCAGACCATTGATCAGTATTTCCAGGGTTCGGTCTCCGGTATGCATGTCACAGGTCATTCAGGTATGCCCGGTACTGCTACCGTTAGTTATTTGCACGGGATTAAGTCCATGAATACCAATAATCAGCCTTTGTACATCATTGATGGTATGCCACTGGAAACATTCGGCATTTTCAGCTCTAATATTAACGGTTTTATTTATAATCCACTTACCAGCATTGAACCACTTGATATTTCAAATATCACTGTGCTAAAAGATAATTATGCTACCGCATTGTATGGCATGAGGGGGTCAAATGGAGTCGTGATTATTGAAACCTTGAAGCCAACCGAATTAAGAACCACCATTGAGTTTTCGACAAAAACAGGAATCAACTTCGCACCGAAAGATCATATTCCCCAGATGAATGCCATCCAGCATGCCAATTATGCAAATGAGGTACTGCTGAGTTCTACCTTACAGGAAGAAGATTTCCCGGATATATATCCCGGTTTAGCCATGGAAAAAAGTGATGAAAATTACCACAGGTTCAAGCATAACACCAACTGGCAAAATGAAGTATTTGAAAATGGCATATTGAACGATGTTTTTCTTAAAATCAAAGGGGGGGATGAAATTGCCCGCTACGGTTTGTCAGTCGGCTACCTTTCTCAAGATGGAGTAGTTAAAAATACAAATTATAACAGATTTAATATCAGGCTGGTAGGTACATTTAATATATTCCAGTGGCTACGTATGTATATAAGTTCACATCTGAATATAAACTCCTCCATGTTAAAGGAATCAGCCATTTCCCAACAAACCAGCCCTATCCTGACAAGTTTATATAAACCCCCCATGATGCATCCTCAAAAATTTAATAAGGAGGGGCAAATACTGCCTGTGCTGGATGATGTGAGTGCATTTGGAATAAGTAATCCTGCCGCGGTAATACAGAATTTTGAAGGCAACAGCAAAAATAATCATTCTTTGAATTCTATCCGGCTGGAAGGTGATATTTCTGATTATTTTAAACTCAATGCCCTGTTTGGAATTAATCTGAACACCATGAGTGAAGAAATTTTCCTGCCGGATTATGGCATGGCCCTTTATTATAATGGAACCGCCTACAATGTATCCAAGAATACGAAAAATTTTCTTTATTCGATGTATAGCGACAATTTTGTATCGTATATTCCTGATCTCGGGAGCCTGCACAAATTTAAGGTTCATCTTGGATTCAGGTTAAATACGAATCGATTTGAAGAAGACATTGGAATAGCAAAGAATTCTAATAGTGATGAATATAAATCTCTACAAAGTGGTGTATCCTACCTGAAAGAGATTAATGGCGCCACAAATCGCTGGAACAGGTTAGCGGTTTATACCAATTTACATTATATTTTAAAAGACAGGTATTTATTCAATGCTGCCTACAATCTGGAGAATTCAACCAGACTGGGTAACAATACCGGTATGCTCTCCGTCGGGAATGTACCTTTTGCTTCATTTTACTCCCTTGGCGCGGGATGGCGCTTGTCTTCCGAAGATATCATGAGAGACATTTACTGGCTTGAAGAATTAAAACTTCGGGGTAGCTATACCCTCTCAGGAAACGATGACATTGGAAATCTAAGCGCACTGAATTATTACATGGTAGACCATTACCGCGAATCTGCTTCAATGGTTCCGGGCACCCTTACTGATGGTTCGTTGCGTCATGAATCCTATTCAAAGCTGAATGCAGGCATCGACCTGGCAATCATGGCCAACCGTATTGGATTTTCGATGGATTATTATAATGTCACAACCAGGAATATGCTGGTGTATGAACCGCAGTCCTTCTACATCGGATTTCCTACAGTACCCACCAATAATGGTGAATTAAACAACAAGGGAATTGAGTTTTCACTCTTTTCCAGGTTAATCAACCGCAATAAGTTTAAATGGGATATGCACTTTAATCTTAGTCCCTGGTCAGTCAACGAGGTTCTAGAAATCAGGAACGATCAAATCATAACACCATTTGAGGGTGGTGAATATATTTCAAAAAAAGGAAACGCTTTGCTTGAATTTTATGGCTACCAATTCCAGGGTGTTTATAGTACTACTCAAGAAGCTCAGGAAGCAAACCTGGTGAATAATAAGGGTTTTCCCTATATGGCCGGTGATGCAAAATTTAAAGACATCTCCGGTCCCGGGGGGATCCCGGATGGGATCATTGACGACTTTGACAAGACAAGCCTGGGAACCCCTATACCTGATCTGTTCGGGGGAATGAATACGTATTTTGAATACGGCCGCTGGTCAATGAATATCAATCTGCAATTTGTTTCAGGAAATGAAGTATTCAATTACCTGAGGTATCAAAATGAAAAAATGTCGGACATTTCCAACCAAAGCATTACCACGCTTAACCGCTGGCAGTATGAAGGTCATGACACTAATGTACCCAGGGCATTATGGGCTGATCCGATTGGAAACTCCCACTTCTCAAGCAGGTGGATTGAAGATGGTTCATATATACGCCTGAAAAACCTGACAATTGCTTATACCATACCTGATGAATTTTTTGTATTCAACAACATGAGTATATACCTGACGGGGACCAACCTGTTCACCTATTCCAAATACCTGGGTTACGATCCGGAATTCAGTTATTCATTCAATGCCATGGAACAGGGAATCGACTTTGGACTTTTACCGGTCACCCGGAAAATCTTAATCGGTCTGAAGGTTGGATTATAAGAGGATTACAAATAATAGAAATGAAGGAAATTGAATTAAACAATACATCTATGATTAATAAAATTCACAAGATATTGCTCGTTTTTATTATCGGAGTTATGGCTGTATTCACTTCCTGCGAAGATTTTTTCCATCCCGAACAAGAACTGGTTAGGGATAAAGACGATTTTTTCCAGTCCTGGCATGAATACAGGGCCGCTGAAATGGGTCTTTATTCCATCCAGCAGGATTTGGTGGAACAATTGGTCATACTCGGTGAACTAAGGGCAGATCTCTTGAAAATAACAGAAAATGCAGATCGGGATTTAATTGAGGTATATAATTTTGAGGTTTCCAAAACCAATAAATATGCTTCCCCTATAAACTTTTACCGTTTGATCGGGGCTTGCAACAGTCTGAAATCACAATTAGAAAAAGAACAACCTGAGGTCCTGGACAAAAATGAAGAACCAACACGGTATGACAGGATGTATGGTGAAGTATTATGCATGCGCGCCTGGGCCTATTTTAATGCAGTCAGGATTTTCAGGAAGGTCCCTTACATCCATTCATCACTGACCAGTGTAGATGAAATTGAAAATTACGTGAATTCAACCCATGAATACAAAGACAGTGTGCATATTATATATGGTCAGGATGGATATCATAACGATACCATCAGGGATACCACCATCGTTCTTCAAAAATCTTATCTCGAAATGAACGCGGTCATCGATACTTTTACTTATGAACTGGAAAACAAAGTGAAGGCCGTAGGGGTAATCCACAATAAAGATTTTGATGACCAGTCATGGGACGTAACCATATGGAATTATTACGCAATGCAATCCCTGCTGGGGCAGATGTACCTCTACAATCAAAACTATGACAAGGCACTGCAGTATTTCCAGCCCATTATGTATAATTATGAATCCAGTACCAATGATATTAGATTTGGTATCGATGATAAGTTTCAGCGTAATGCCTGGAAAAATATTCTTACCACCATTGATCCCTTCGAGCATATTTATACCATGTGGTTTGATAAATCTTATCAGCAAACCCATGAGCTGCAGACCATGTTTTCCATGATCTTTCCCAACAAGCACATGTTGAAACCAACGAAAAAAGCTATAGAAAACTGGGAAAGCGTTTGGGATGGAATGAGATTGGACAGGAATAATCAGCAACCGGAAAAAACAAAGCTTGCCATAAATAATAATACCAATAAGCCCATCAGGGGTACGCCTGGTGATTTCTACAGGGGTTATGGCGTGTCTTATGGCTACATTAAAGATGGAGAACTGATTAAAAGAGAAGATATCGAGGAAATGCTGGAGAATAAAGCTGAAATGAATTACAGGGTAGTGGATAATATTATGCAGGGTGCAGATACTGTGGTTTACAAGTACACCATCGCCAAGCAGGAATATGACAATGACGCTAACTTTATGATTTACAGGGCTGCCGGGATTCATTTTTATTTTGCCGAGATCCAGGTCTGGCGGGTATTTTTTGAAGAAGGCAGGGAAAAAAGAAGTATCCCTACCAGTCTTCAGGTAATCAATGACGGAACCTATCAAAATGATCTGAATCAATTGGGAATCAGGGGACGCGTTGGACTAAGTGATGGTGATGAAGCCTTGTATGTTGGGGATGTGGTATATCAGCACGATCCGGCCACCAACAAGGTTATCGGGTATGAAGAATTGAAAACCCTGGAGCAAAAGCAATTGTACCTGGAGGATATCATACTGGAAGAAAAAGCCAGGGAGATGGCATACGAGGGCGAACGGTTTTACGATATCATGCGGGCCGCTAAACGTAGAGGCGATCCTTCTTATCTGGCTGAAAAAGTGGCTTCTAAATTTAGCGGGACTAAAAAAGAAGCAATCTATCAAAAACTATTAAATGAGAATAACTGGTATATCTCTCTATTTGAAGAATAGAAAACCAATTATTTTAATTACTGTAAGTATAAGATAACTAATTACTTTCTTTAATATTAACTAAAAATGAATGATTATGAAAATGAAAAAAAATTTACCCATTTTTAACCTGACTGATCAACTGAAATACATTATCGGATTACTGCTTGTTTTTATTTCAGTCAATGCTTTCAGCCAAAGCACCTATCACATCGATCCGGGCGCGACCAGTAATGGAGACGGGACGATGGCAAGTCCGTATGATGGCTGGGACAAGGTATTTCCAATGGAAGAAGGTGCTGTTTACCTGCAGAAGGCCGGAACTATCTGGATGGATTCTCTGGGCATTGAAGCAGATGGAGTTACCATAGGATCTTATGGAACTGCAACCGAACCCGCCAAAATTATTGCAACAGGAAAAGATGCGATAAGCAATTTTGGTGATACTGCGAAAAATGTTACCATCAAAGACCTTTGGATTACCGCTGAAGGTAGTGGCAAAGGAATCTATTGGTTAAATTCTTCCGGTTTAACCGTTGAAAACGTAGAAATTGACAGTACTGACGGATTCGGTATTCATATTGACGGTGTAGATAACTTCGTGGTAAGAAACTCACATATCCATCACAATGACAGACCTTTCATGGTGTACAACAGTGACAACTGGTTGGTGGAATACTGTGATATTCATGATGGAGTTGGCCGCGGAGGGTTCCAGACCAATAATACCAATGGTGGTATGTTCAGGTACAACCGTGTGCATGATGATCCCAACAATAAATATTTATTGTTTACGGAAGGAAACGATACCTACGCGTACAATATTATTTATAACAGTGGAAAGGCTGCTGCGCAGGTAACCAATGGCAACAGTTCCTTTATCGGGAATATTTTCGATAATACCAGTTATGGATTGAGAATAAAATCCGGTACCGGCACCATTGTTAAAAACAACATCTTCTCTAATCTTGCTAATCGGGGATACTGGATTGACGGTGCAAAACCCACTGAATCGGATTACAACATGTTCTATAATGTAAAAGGAGCGTACCTTGATGGTTCCAATTACACCCTTGAAGAATGGCAGGCTGTTGATGGACAAACCCTTGATTTGAACAGTATCAATGGCGACCCGAATTACGTGGACGTGGATAATTATAATTTCGAACCGACTGACAGTTCTGCTTCCATCGATGCAGGTATGGCACTGGCCGATGAATTTAATATGGGATTGAAAGTGGGCTCAAGCTGGCCAGATGCTGTGGAAACAGTGAACCAGGTTTATAACGGTGAGACTTGGGATATCGGGGCATACGTATTCCCCAACCCTATTTACTATGTAGATCCATCCCTGGCAATCAACGGTGACGGCACAAAAGCCAGTCCTTACAACAGCTGGGCAAATGTAGACTGGGCCACCGGCGGAACCTACCTGCAGAAACGCGGTACCGTTTCCAATGATACCATCGGTATTAGTGTGGATAACGTAACTATCGGATCTTATGGTCCCGAAGGTGACACAGCCAAAATCATAGTGGACGGCAAAAATGCCATCAGTAACCTGGAGGATACCGCGAAAAATGTAACCATCAAAGATCTGTACATTTCTACCACTACCAGTGGTATAGGTATCAACTGGGAAAATGCACCAAACTTAACTATTCAGAATGTTACCGTTGCATATACCGCAGGATTTGGAATTATGATTGACGGGGTGGATCATCTGCTTGCCCAGGGCAACCATGTACACCATAACGATCGTCCTTTCCTTGTATATAATAGCGATAACTGGGTGGTTGAGAATAATTCCATTCATGACGGTATCAACCGGGGTGGATTCCAGACAAATAACACAAATGGTGGTTTGTTCCGTTATAACTATGTGTATAATGATATAAACCAGAACTATTTGCTGTTTGTAGAAGGGAACGATACATATATGTACAACGTGTTTTACAACTCAGAGAAAGCTGGAGCATTTGTCTTACCTGGTTCAAGTAGTATATTTATTGGCAATACCTTTGACAATACCAAGTATGCTTTCAGAAACCGATCAGCCAACACCATCATTAAAAACAGCATCTTTGCTAACATGTCCGAGCGAGCATTAAGATGGGATGGTGCTCAGGCTGCAGAATCTGATTATAACCTGTTTTATAATTACAATAAAGGCGCTTATCTGGATGAAAACCTTCAGACATGGAGTCTTGCTGAATGGCAGGCGTTAGAAGGACAAACCCTTGATCTCAATAGTATAGAAGGTGATGCCAATTTCGTGGATGCAGCCAATCAAAATTACGAACTCACAGATAGCTCTGCAGCTATTGATGCTGGTGCTGAGCTCGGTGATATGTATAAAATGGCTCTTGATACCGGAACAGTATGGCCGGCAATGGTAAGAACCATTAACCAGGATGATCAGGGCAACAGTTGGGAAATCGGAGCGTATGCATACCCGACATTTGATAAATTCGGAACCCTCACCATTGCTTCGGAAAATGGTACTGTTACACCGGCTGAACGAACCTACCTCATTGGTACTGTCGTTGAATTGACAGCTAAAGGTGATTTGGGATACGCGTTTGAAAGCTGGAGTGGCGATGTGATCAGCACGGATAACCCGTTATCTGTTAAAGTTGACAGCAATATGAACCTGACGGTCAACTATATTACGGTGGATACATATAACGTAACCGCATCAACCCAGAATGCTTCGGTTAATTTCGCTGACAGCACGGTTAATACCGGTACTGAAATTGAACTTTCCGTGGTGCCGGATTCAGCTTACGCTTTTGTAAACTGGACAGATGCCAGTGGTGATACCATCAGTAGCGAAGCCAGCTTTACACTTACCGTGGATAAGGATTACCAGCTTACTGCCAACACGGTCAGACTGTACACTCTGACAGCCGTATTCCCCAAAGGTGGCTCGGTAGTGCCAATGGAGGGTATATATAATGAAGGTACGGAAGTTGAAGTGGAAGCTTCTGCTTCATTCGGTTACACATTCACAGGATGGAGCGGTGATGCCTCCGGTATGGATGAGCTAATAACCGTTACCATGGACAGCGACAAGGAAGTGATAGCCAGCTTCAAGGAAGCATATATGCTGACCCTGAATAGCGATAGCCAAAAAGGAACCGTGGATCAGGAAAGCGGATGGTATATTCAGGATACCACGATTACAGTTACGGCATCGGCAAAAGAAGGCTACCAATTCCTGAACTGGATGGGCGGTTCCATTAATTCTACCGATAATCCGCTTGAGTTAACGCTAAGCGGCAACATGACCATTACTGCGAATTACATTAAGGTTTATAACCTGGATATCACTGCAGAAAACGGTTCGGTGAATTATTCCGATACGGTCATCAGGGCTGAGGAAAGGATAGAGCTTATTGCAACACCTGATGAAGGATATGCATTTACAGGATGGACCGGCGATGTAGGTGGCGATCAGGAGTCAATGATGGTAACCGTTGATAAAGACATGAACATAACGGCTAATTTCGCTAAATTGAATACCTTAACCGTTACCGTAGAAAATGGCTCGGTGAATATAACAGATACTACCGCTGTAGAAGGAACCCAAATTCAGTTAATTGCTACTCCGGATGAAGGATATCAGTTTGACGGATGGACCGGTGATGTGACTGGAGATAATGACACGATCATGATTACCCTTGATAGCGACATGAGTATCACGGCTAACTTCACGGAAGCAGTTGGTATCAGCTCATTCGGAATGAATGCAGGAGTAAGTGTGTACCCGAATCCTGCTACTAACTTCCTGAATATTATGATTGAAGGGAATACCATGAGTTATAAAGCTGAAATCCTGAACAGCGCAGGAGTACGTATCATGATTGAAAACATCAGCAGCAATGATGAGCTGAATGTAAGTACCCTGAAAACCGGTGTATATATATTGAGAATTCTTGACGAGAATCAGCTGATTCATCATTCAAGCATCATAATCGATTAACCCCGGTATTTAAGTTGCATTTTTAAAAAGAGGTTGGTCTGCCGGCCATCCTCTTTTTAATGGTGCAATTCATGAGATAGTGTATACATTAGTAAACGGAAATTTTTGACTTATTTGATAAGACAAGGCACACTCAGGACTTTTAGATCTTGGATCTGTTTAACACTTAAATAATGTTATTATCGCCAGGATTTCTGCTTATGAACCCACTGAATTAATGATTAAACAATTAAAAACATGCATGATTCATTATTTCTGAATAAATTCCTGTTTGTTCTGATATTGCCTTTTATTCTCCTTTCACATTCTGAAATAGAAGCGCAAGAATATAACGGTTTCAATGAATTTGTGAAAAGAGATGCACTTCCTAATTTCTTTGGCAAGGTAAATAATCATGATCATGTTAAAATTGCCTACATGGGTGGCAGCATTACGCAGCAGGATGGCTACCGGGTGCATTCCTTCAACTGGTTCAGGGAAAATTTTCCGCAAACAGAATTTGAAGAAGTTGTGGCAGCCATAGGTGGAACCACTTCAAAATTTGGGGTTTTCCGTTTATATAGGGATGTGCTTCGTTTCAACCCTGATTTGTTTTTTGTGGAATTTGCCGTGAACGATTTGGGCCTGTCGGAAGGGGAAATTAAAAAATCCATGGAAGGTATTGTGCGCCAAACCTGGAGATACGATCCGAATATTGACATTTGTTTTGTGTATACGGCAAGGTGCAGCATGTTTAATGATTACCAAAACAGCAACCTGCCCATGCCGGTAAGAATCATGGAAGAAGTGGCGGATCATTATGGAATCCCGACCATTAACATGGGATTAATACCGGCTCAAATGGAGGCTGAAGGACGGTTGATCTGCCAGGGTTCACTTCCTGCCGACCCGCTTAAAGAACCTATTGTGTATTCCGGCGATGGCGTACATCCACATGAAGAATCAGGACATGTGTTGTATTCCAATGCT
The DNA here is from genome assembly GCA_964406495.1 of uncultured Bacteroidaceae bacterium. Classification (GTDB taxonomy): domain Bacteria; phylum Bacteroidota; class Bacteroidia; order Bacteroidales; genus M55B112. Next base: position 21,289 of record CAYOSB010000005.1, read on the forward strand.
ATCTCACGATCCATGCTGTCTGTTAAAGAGATTGATTCGACCCTTGTACACGGTATACCGCAATTTGCTTTAGATCCCAACAATTATGAGAACGCTACCATGGTCGTATTGGAAGAAAGCATGTTACACGGTCCCTGGAGCAATATCACCGATTCCATGGCCCAAATTATAAGAAATTACAAATGCACCTCCATTCTACCAACCTGGAAAGGGTATACCGATCAGTCTTATATATCTGCCGAATTTATCGGAAATATGATTGGAATATATCATGTTGCAGGTCCCACAGCGGGGAGAATAGATGTGAGTATTGACGATGGAAGTGAATCTACTTATCTTGCATTCGACAAATATTCAACGTATCACAGACCTGCGCAGGTTTTTTTCAGTAATGACCTGGCTTATGGGAAACATCACATTAAAATCACAGTTAATACGAGCGATTTTGATAAAAGATCAGTGATTCATCCAAACAGACAAGATGATTACGACAACAATCCTGAAAAATATGAAAATAATTTCCTGAATGCAGTTGGTCTGTTGGTGAACGGGAGCGTGGTAAGTAACACTGTTTATATTGATCCAGGCACTCCAGAAAATGGCGGTGGTAGCATTACCAGTCCATATAATACCTGGGAAAATATAAGCTGGAAGAAAGGCAATATTTATCTTCAGAAGCGAGGAACTACCTATGATAAAACCATTGTGATAGATAGCAGTGGAACCCCGGATTCTACTATTCAAATCGGGGCCTATGGTTCAGGACCCAATCCCAGTGTTGTCCCCTCCGATACAGCGGCCCTGATTGCTTCAGGTATCAATCATGTTGAGATCCGGGATCTTTCTTTCTCGGTGAAAGGCAGCAGGCCGACTCCTGTCCTGGTGCTTGAAAACTGCAAGAATGTGAGTCTTACCAGTATTGTCATTGATTCAGCCGTGGGAAGTGGTATTTATGCTCACCGTACCGATTCCCTGGAGTTGCGTGAAAGCCTTATCGCTAACTGCGGACGTACCGCCGGGGAGGATACCCTGGATAACATCAGCCTTGTTAATAGCAAGGGCTTTTTGGTTGAAGAAAATATTATCAGGGACTTTAAAGGAGGAAACGGCCTGCGGGTATCAGATAGCGAGGGACAAATACGCTACAACAGAATCTATAATAGCGAGTCCTCTGAAAATGCCCTGCATGGCATCATGGTTGACAAACAGGCTGAGGCACTGGTTCAAAACAACCTGGTTTACGATAATTCAAACGGTTCCGCCCTATGGCTCGGGGCCAACGCCCGGGTTTACAACAACACCTTTTACAACTGCCGCCAGGGGATGGTGTTGGATCGTTCCACGGGCGATATAAAAAACAACATAATGGCCGGTAATACAACCGGCATAAACTACCGTGAATATCCTGTTGAAAGCGATTACAATCTCTACCATGATAACACTGTTCAGGTGAAGGATAAAGATACAGACCGAACCCTGGAACAATGGCAGGGATCATCGGGTGATGCATATGACCGGCACAGTATTGAATCGGACCCGGTATTTGTTGATGCTGATAATGGCAACTTCGGTTTGACAAAAGGCTCCGGAGCCATTGATAAAGGTGTACAACTGGATCCGATGCATCGGTATACCCTGGATACCGCCAGTGTTTGGCCTGACAGAGTGACCACCCTTGACCAGGATGAACTGGGTAAAAAATGGGAGATCGGAGCCTATGGTTTCGTGATGTCATACACCCTTTCAACTGAGGCAACCAACGGTACCATCACCCCTTCAGGTGGAACTTTTATTGAAGGCACGGAATTAACATTGAAGGCCACTCCCGATGAGGGATACATGTTTGATGGTTGGAACGGGGATACAGCGAACACCGAAAACCCGGTGACCCTGGTCATGGACAGGGATACCAGCATATCAGCCGGTTTTGCCGAGACCGTGGAACTCAGGTTATCGGGTATCAACTGCAGACTTGAACCTCCGGGAGGGACTTACAGGAAAGGTAGCAGCGTATCAATCCGGGTAATTCCTGACGAGGGATTTGAATTCTGGGGCTGGAAAAAAGACCTCAGTGGCAATGCAAACCCACTTCAGCTGAAACTTGACAGCAGCCTTACCCTTCAAGCCGTATGCACCATCATACCGGTAATGTATGCGCTTCTGACGGAGGCTGATCATGGAACCATCATTCCATCAGATACCCTGATTGAAGAAAACACCCTTGTTACCTTGCAGGCAATTCCGGATTCGGGTTATGTTTTTGACTACTGGAACGAAGATACCAGTCTCACAGCAGACAAAATACAGTTTTACATGTCCCAGGATACGGTGATTAAGGCTCAATTTGCGGAAGCCGTAATGCTGCGAGTGATTGCTGAGCACGGCAAAGTAGTGCCTGACAGTGGTATTTTTAAGAAGAATACAATTGTTACCCTTACAGCCATACCAGATTCGGGATACAGGTTCATGCAATGGCAAGGTGATCTGAATGACAGCTTGAACCCGGTCAACCTAAAACTTGATGAAGACAAGCAGATTGAGGCTGTTTTCTCAAGAATCACAGGTCAACATGATCTGCTATCTATCAGTGGCATAAAGGTGTATCCCAATCCTGGAGGCGATCGCCTGACTATCGATTTCAGCGGGAACCCTGGGTTCCGTGGCAGCACACTGGAAATCTATACTGGGATGGGAGAGAAAATGGAAGATGAACTTTTAACAGAAAATACAACTATAAGTCTGGAAAATTATGACAAAGGAATGTATATCCTGAAAATCAAGCATCCCTTGGGAAAGATTTACACTGAAAGGATATTGATTGTCAAATAATAACTAATTTTTAATCAGACTATTATAAATCAGACCATGAATTGTTTTAAACATATCATTGTAATAATTTTTGTGCTTGGAATGGTTCGGCCCATGATGGCCGATACGACATACGTGGACCCAGGTGCCAGTTTCGCTGGGGATGGCTCTTTCAGCAGACCATATAGTTCATGGTCATACGTGCAATGGCGCCCTGGCAATACTTACCTGCAGAAAAGGGGGACCGTAACCAATGAAACTGTCTCCATCGGTGCAAGCGGAACCAAAGACGCCTACGTTGTGGTAGGTGCTTATGGTGAAGGTGAACGGCCACGGATTGAAACTCATGAAAAGATAGCAATAAAAATAAGTGATAAAAGCTACGTGCATATTAAGGACTTTAAAATCAAAACCACGGGTCAGACAAGATACTATTATACATCGGGTATTTACGGACATAACGGGGAATATAATGTCATAGAAAACGTGGATATAGGTCCCGCCGCTGCACATGGCATTTACCTCCAAAACCATCATAACCTGCATGTCAAAAATTGCCTGTTCTATAACACGGGAACCAAAGATGAATGGGATAGTTGTGATAATATCCACCTGGAAAATTGTCACGAATACCTGGTAGAGTATTGCGTGTCATATAATGCCCTGCAGGGAGCTGTTTATGATGCTTCGGATGGAGGTAGCGGATATACCACCGGCACGTGGAGATACAATATCGGTTATCGTACCCCGGATTCCAATACAGATCATTCGAACTGGAGTATATATAAATTATCCGGACACCATGAGAAATCCCGTGTAAGCCTGCTGTATAATATTGCATATGGTAGTTTTAACGGACCGGCCTATGCCCTGCAGGAAGAACTCGTATCAACCGTTATTGGCAACGTTGCGTATGATTGCGTGGCCGGTTTTCAGCAATCACCCGATACCAATATTATTAAAAACAATATTGTTATGAACTGCGGGAATGTGATATATTTCCAGGAAAACAAAATGCCTAGCCAGATGGATAATAATCTGTACTTTAATAATAACCGGTTTGGTTTTATACAAGGCAGCACGGTCTTTCAAACCCTGGCGGATTTTCAGAGTTTTTCGGGTCTTGACCAACACAGCATGGTGCAGGATCCCATGTTCACGGATGCGGCAAACCATGATTTTACCCTGCAAAATAATTCACCCGCCATCGACGCAGGAGAGAACCTGGGTAGCAGCTATGATTCAGCCCTGTATGCCTTTTCGGAATGGACGGACAATGTGATACTTGTCAACCAAAACGATCATGGAAGCGGATGGGAAATCGGTCCCTTTGTCTTCAAACCTGTGGTTTATATTGATCCATCCCTTGCGACAAACGGGATTGGAAGCATCAACAAACCTTTCAACAGCTGGAATCACGTCGAGTGGCGTGCAGGATATACCTACCTTCAAAAAAGGGGTACTACCTGGGATGCTTCCATCACCGTGGAAGCCAGTGGAACTAAAAGGAACCCCATTACCATAGGGGCTTACGGTGAGGGTGATAACCCGCGGGTTATCACGAGTGAAAACAGCGCTTTTATTATTCAATCTGCTGCCTATATCAACCTGGAAGATTTTGATATAGAAACCCACGGAAGTTCCTATGCCCACGGGATTCAGGCCCATAACGCATTTGGGATAAAGCTCATGAACGTACGTACGGATTCAACTGTGGGACATGGGGCTTATTTTCTGAAAACAGACAGTCTTTCGATACAAAATTGTCATTTTGAATCAGCAGGTTACGGGATGGAAAATAAAAGCTATGACAATATTCACCTGGATACCTGTCAATGGTTTACTATCAGTGCCACACTTTCAAGGAATAACAAGGACGGATCGGGCATTGAAATTATTGATGGCAAAGGCAGCGTATTGTACAATAAACTGGACAATACCGGAAATCAGGTATCCGCCGGAAGCTTGATATCCACTGAAAATGAGGCTGAGGTGGTATTGGCTTACAATATCTTAGCCAATGCAACAGATACCTCGGCTATCGTCATGAACAGCAAGGGAAGCGTTTTTAATAATACTATTTTTAATTGTAAAACCGGTATCCATAACAATAATGCGAACAATGAAATAAAAAATAATATTTTTTCAGTAAACCAAACAGCGCTGAATATCAAGACCTTACCGGAGTTCAGTGATTACAACCTGTTTTATGCCAATGCCACAGATGTGTTTGATTCACCGAATCAAATGTCCCTGCAGGAATGGAAAAACGCTGGTTCAAATAATTATGACCAACACAGTCTGAACGCTGATCCTAAGTTTACCGATACGCTAAATCTCGATTTCACCCTTCTTTCCGGGTCTCATGCTGTTGATAATGGATCACCAACTGCTGATTCATTGCGGGAAGGTTTGAAATCTAACACGGTAATCCCTGATACCCTGGTGACCGTTGATCAAAATAATTATGGATCAGGCTGGGAAATCGGGGCATATGTCTTCATTAACCGCTATGATCTGACGATTAACGCGGAAAATGGCAGTGTGGTGCCTTCAGACAGTACTTACTACGAAAGAACAGAGGTTGAGCTCAGCGCCATTCCAGATGAAAACTACGTGTTTACCGGATGGAGCGGGGATATTTCAGGTACTACCAATCCGATTACTATCAGCATGGACAGTAGCATTACAGTCACTGCCAATTTTATTCAGGGTTTCAACCTGGTTACCCATGCCAGCAACGGTACGGTGACACCTGCAGAAGGTACTTTTCTTGATGGGGAAGAAGTCACACTTACTGCCACACCTGATAGTGACTATCATTTTGAGAAATGGAGCGGAGATGTGGAAAGCACAGAAAACCCGGTGACCTTTGTCATGAATGGTGATAAAGAAATCACTGCCCATTTCTACAAGACCTATCAGCTGAATATTACAGCTGAGAATGGGACTGTTGCGCCCGAAAGCGGTGAATATAAAGCGGACACCCAATTGGTATTAATGGCTTATCCTGATGAAGGCTACAAATTTGTTGCCTGGAACGGAACAGTAAGCGGGATTGTTAATCCGCTTACCATCACATTAAACCGCGATATGGACATTATTGCTGTTTTTTCTGCGTTGCCGGAGTATACGCTTACTGTGGAAGCGCAAAATGGTTCAGTAACCCCCGGAAGTGGCACATACTTCGAAGGAGATACGGTATCTCTCACTGCACATGCCGATTCGGGTTATGTATTTACAAATTGGACCGGTGATGTACAGGATACCAGTACAACCATTGAAATCATCATGAACAGGAATTATACAATTGAAGCAAACTTCATAAAGGTAACTTCCGTTTGGACTGATATACATGGTAATTCTCCTGAAGTTTACCCCAATCCTGTATATGATAAGCTGCATATTGAAGTATCTCCGCGAACCGACATTCACGAAACCTACCAGCTTTTACTTTATGATGTTTTGGGCAAGATAAAATTCATGCGAAACGTATCCGGTTCGTCCGTCATCGATGTAAGCAGACTGAATAAAGGCATCTATATATTGCAGCTGAAAAAAGAAGATGAAAACCTAATGCACAAAATGATCATTAAAGAATAACGCAAGCATACCCAATCTGACACCTCGTAAAGCAGGCCAGCTAAATGAAATACCCAACCACGATAAAAACTAGCAGCAAAATAATTTGCTGTTTATCTGATATCTCTGAAAAGAATAACTCAGTTCAGTCGCGAACAACCCGGTACGCGTGGATGGGCAATAAGCAGGTAGCCTTTTCCATCGCTTTGCTTATGCTTGTCACCCTGAATGTGGGTTCACTTTTTTGCCAGGGGGTAATCATTGATGATGAAAATATTGAAAACTGGTCAGATCATGCAAAACTGGATTCACAAATAGTAGTCAAAGGTGATTATTCCATTAAATGGGAAAATATTTCAGAAAATGAAACAATGACTTGTTATGCAGTACCTGATACAATGGGATTTAAAAACACCCTTTCTTTCTGGATGTATTGCGACAACCCTACCCAGGCACAGGTTTCTGTTTTTTTACAAACATCAGATAACGAGGACATTACCGCCTACCCAAACGATGGGTATTGGGTATGGTTCAAGCTCGACTGGCATGGATGGAAAAAATGGGAATTTACAGGCGCTCATTTTCATCCGGCTAAAGCAGCCACATATTCACACGATTCCTACCACACAATCATTAAGGATGTAAAAATGCTTCGGTTTGATACCGACAATGACTCGGGTTATGGTACGATGGGAAGAATTAGCTGGATCGAAGGAAAAAATGCCAATGCTGATGGCAGAAGGGAGAACGTAACATTATATATTGATGATATCAGATGGAACAATGAACCAGTCTGGAAACAAGTAAACCGGCCCCATCCGGGAGGACTCATTACCGGTGAAATGATTAACAATGCCCGGGAAGGTTATAATTCGGGAAACAGCTCGTACATTTCTGCAATTGAAGACCTGGGCAAATATGCTTCGCGATCGTACGATAAAATCATTAATTTTCCTCAGTTTGCAGCAGATTGCGGTACTCCCGACAGCTATGGCTATAACATCAGGGTCGAATTTGGTGATGATGAACATATTGGAATGCTGGGTTGGGATGCGGAAAATGCGCTCAGGTGTGCCATGGCTTATGCCTTAGATCTAAACGATCCTTTTCCCAACACCAATCTAACTAGAGATGATTTTCGCGATAAAGCGCTGGATATTCTCAATCAGTGGGCTTTGGTACGCAAATATTCAGGATATAATGAAGATGATAATCCTGCCGGCGGCCTGGAGCTTTCTTCAAGAGGATCGAAACTTTTTCTTGCTGCAGAGCTTATGTGGGATTGCCCTGAATGGACACAAGCTGAAAAGGATCGCTTCCTGTATTTTGCCACAGAAGCAGCCTGGCATACGCTCTCCACAGTCATATACCGTTCCATGAGCAATTGGGGCTGGCAGGCCATGCATACCATGTTTCTGATTAATCATCTTGCTGACCGGTCGCATGAATATGATTTGATGCATTTTAAAAACCTTTTGAACATTGCCATATGCGGACCTCTTGATGGAAATAGTTTTGCAGGCGGACAGGATAAAATTTTTAACACCGGTGGTTTGCCCAAAGAAATTGAAAGAGGTTTTCAAAGCATTCATTATACAGGTTGGGCATTGAGGGGAGGTGCAGGTGCATGCGAAATAATCGCCCATGACATGGGACTAAATTTGTACGATTGGATCTCATTAAATGGGGAAGGAAGCCTGAGAAATGCCCTGGTTGATTTTTACTGGCAATATGGCAGAAACAATGATACTGAACATACCTGGATCAACTACCCGGAAACCCAGTCACAAGATCACCTCGAATATGATTTGGTGGAAGCGATGGGCTATATTTTTGAAAATCAGGACATGCTGAATTATAACTCCTATTCAATGGCGTTTGGAGGTTTGGGTTTTCTCGGAGTGCATGTTTTCCGACCACATTCTTTAACAGCGCAATCTCTGATCGTTCCTGACTCAAATCATGCTACCATAAAAACGCCTTATATTCAATATAAGCTTACTACTGAATCCAAAAATGGAACAATTACGCCGTCATCAGGGACCTACACCAATGGAACGGAAATTGAACTTGTAGCTTTTCCTGATGAAGGGTACGTGTTTCAGAAATGGCAGGGAGATACTACATCAACTGACAATCCGCTTACAATTTCTATTGACAGTAATATTCATGTCACTGCCAATTTTGTTGCTCAGCTTGATAATGTTAAAGAATTACAACCCCGGGGCTATCTCCCCAATTTTTTTCAAAAAATAAAATACAAGGACACAGTCAGGATTGCATATATTGGCGGAAGCATTACCCAGCATGAAGGATGGCGGGTGCAATCATTTAACTGGTTTAAAAACCAATACCCAGGGGTACCCTTTGAACAAATTAATGCCACTATAGGAGGAACTACCTCCCGGCTTGCAGCTTTCCGGTACGAGCTGGATGTACTGCAAAACGAACCGGATCTGGTATTTGTGGAATTTGCGGTGAATGATGATTTGGTACTTACGGATGAAGAGTCAAAAAAAGGCATGGAGGGCCTGGTTCGAAAAACCCGCTTGTTTGATCCCGGTATTGATTTATGCTTTGTTTATACCATCCGGTCATCCATGCTCAATGACTTGAAAAACGAGCGCCTCCCTGAGAAATATAAACTAATGGAAGAAATAGCCGGGTATTATGGCATTCCTTCTGTCAACTTTGGAGATACCATTGCTGAAATGCATAACGACGGGCAGTTGGTTTTTACAGGTGACCTGCCGTCAAATCCGCTTGATTTACCCATCGTTTTCTCAAGCGATGGTGTGCATCCCCATATTGAATCAGGTCACGTACTTTACACTGAAAGCATTATTCGTTCCATGAAATTACTCAGGGATAGTTTCGGTGTGATCAATCATTCTTTCCCTACTGTACCTTTGATGAAGAATAATTATGAAGATACCCGGTTGGTTCCTGTTACACCTGAAATGCAGCAAGGCAAATGGGAAGATGTAACCCAGAGGTACGAGGATATCATCAGTCAATATGCCTGCAAAACACCGCTTCCAACCTGGAAAACCACTTCACCTGGTTCATCTGTCAGCTTCGAATTCAATGGTTCATTGATAGGGATTTATGACATAAAAGCCCGTGACGCAGGTACAATAAAGGTCAGTATCGATGAAGGACCGTGGAAGGAATACAATATGTATGTGGACGGAACCATACAAAGGCCCATCCTGTTTGAAGATAACCTTGGCAACAGCCTACATCATATTCGAATTGAGTTTTCAGAAAACTCAGCATCCGGTCAGGCCTGGTATGCCTCTTCCTTTATAATCAGGGATGATGGTACCACTTATATTGATCCTGATCGCGAAAAAGCGGGTAATGGGTCTTTCACTTATCCCTTCAATAGCTGGAATGAGGTGGAATGGAAAACCGGGCATACCTATCTGCAAAAACGGGGAACCATAGCCCGGGAGCAGATCATAATCGGCGCATCGGGAAGCAAAGAGCAATATCTCAGGATGGGTGCTTATGGAACAGGAGATCATCCAGGAATAGAATATTCTTTTCCCGATACCCTGTATGATAAAGAAACAGGTACCATAAAAACGGATTCTTTTCGGGAATTCATCCATATTAAAGATCTGGAAATTGTTACCCTTGAATTTGGAAGGGGAATTAATTTTAATCATTCCGGAAGCAATCTCATACTTGAAGACCTGAAAACAGGGCCTACCGGAAGTCATGGAATATATCTCCATGACTGGGATAGTGTTATAATCAGAAATTGTGAGCTCCATCATGCCGGCACTCAATCACTTTGGACCTCTGCAGACAACCTGCACCTGGAAAATTGTCACCGGTACCTTGTCGAATACTGCCGGTCGTATGACTGTATGCAAAATGCACCTTTTGATGCCTCCGACGGCGGGAGTGGTTATACCTCCGGAACCTTTCAGTACAATTATGCCTCGGGAAGGAGCAGCGAGCATACCTGGGCACATTATAAAATGAGCGGGCAGCATCAGCAGTCCGAAGTGACCTTGTTATACAATATTTCAAACGGGAATACGGGGGGATGTGGCATAGCCCTGCAGGAAAACTGTCATGCTACTGCCATAGGCAATACCATCTACAATTGCAGATATGGGTTTCAACAGAAAGGGAGAAACAATACAGTGAAAAACAATATTGTACATACCGCTCAGGCTGCCATTCGTTACGAGACCCAACCCGCAGCATATGATCACAATATATGGCATAACACGGAAGTATTTGCCAGGGAACCTGTCGATTCGGATCCGGCCAATGACAGGGTCAAATACAATACCCTCGCTGACTGGCAGAAAGATTCTAACCTATGCTTTGGTCAGCATAGTCTCAGCGCTGATCCCTTGTTTAAATCACCTGGTTCAGGAGATTTCTCCCTGCTAAGCGGTTCTCCGGCCATCGATGCCGGTGAAAAGTTGGATTCGGCTTTCCAAATGGGATTGGATTCCGCTTCTGTCTGGTCGGGAAAAATATCTTTGTTGAATCAAAACCGCTTCGGTTCTGGCTGGGAAATAGGGGCTTTTGTCAATGTCGCCTCATTCCGTGTAAATACTATTCATACGAACGGTACTATTCAGCCTCCGGGTGGGGAATTCCGGGAAGGAGATACGGTAAGCTTTACTGCCATTCCCGATGAAAACCATGTTTTTGATGGCTGGAACATGGATACATCATTTAAAACAAACCCTGTAAAGCTTGTCGTTACCTCAGATACTACTCTGTATGCTTCTTTCTCAAAAATTTTCAAGCTCGATGTATCTGTCATCAATGGTCAAATCTCCCCCGCCAGTGGATATTATCGTGAAGGGACTCAACTCAGCATTGAGGCAACACCAAATGATGGGTTTGAATTCTGGGGCTGGAAAGGAGATACAAGCGGTTTGGCCAACCCAATTCATATTATCATGGATACTTCCAAATACTACCAGGCTGTCTTCGAACAAATACAATTTTTCCTTGAAACATATGCTGAAAATGGCACCATTACACCTGGCAATGGATATTATAATCAAAACGAAGCACTTACTTTAATAGCTGTTCCTTTTGAAGGATATGAGTTTTCGCATTGGATGGGAGACGCAGCAGGAAACAGCAATCCTCTGGCCATAACCATGGATACCAATAAACAAGTAACAGCGGTATTTAATATTCTGACAGGGAGTGAATCCAATGGTGAATCTTCAAAAAAAGCGCTGCGGACTATCAGGGTATTTCCCAATCCCTTCAATGAATTGCTTATAATCTACTGCTCAGGTCAAAACAATATGGATAATGTGAAGTATGAGTTGTATGATGTAATGGGTAAGAAAATAGATTCAGGAAAGTGTACTTTAAGCAAACCTCTTGATATGGGTCATCTGGATCAGGGTGTCTATTTTTTAAAAACCTACCTCAATGGCGTAAGCCACCAACAAAAGATCATTAAACAGTATTAACCAATAATATATTAAAGGTGTATCGTTTTAGCCGTTTTATATCAATTGTAAAAATTATGTTGCTGTCGGGCATTCTCTCTTTTCTCAGTTTATCTGTGATGGCCACGACCTATTATATTGACCCCGGCGCCAGCACCAACGGATCGGGGACAATAGAGAGTCCCTTTAATAGCTGGGGGGCTATTTCAAGCTGGAAAGCAGGTGATACGTATTTGCAGAAAAGGGGTACCGTATGGAACACTACCATACAGGTAGGTAACAGCGGGACGGCAGAAAATTACATCACAATAGGCGGATACGGAGAGGGAGATAAGCCTGTAATAGAAACAACAGATAATCCGGGGATCATCATTTCCGGAAGGAGTTATATAAAAATCAAGGATTTTCATATTATCACAAGGGGACAGGAAAGATACTGGTTAACCTCTGGTATCTATGGTGGCCAGGGTGGAGATTATAACATTCTGGAAGACCTGGAAATTGGTCCTGCTGCTGCACATGGGGTGTATCTCCAGGGACATCATAACCTGGTGGTGAGACGCTGCGTTTTTTATAACACGGGAACAAAAGATGAATGGGATAGCTGTGATAATATTCACCTTGAAAATTGCCACAATTACCTGGTGGAATATTGTGTTTCATACAACGCCCTCCAGGGTGCTGTTTATGACGCATCGGACGGTGGAAGCAGCTATACCACCGGTACCTGGAGGTACAATATCGGCTATCGTACACCAGATTCGAATACGGAGCACTCCAACTGGAGTATCTTTAAAATGTCAGGACATTCTTCCCAGTCGAAAGTAACACTGTTCAATAATATTGCTTACGGAAGTTTTAACGGTCCCGCATATGCATTGCAGGAAGAACTTGATGCCACGGCGATCGGAAATGTTGCTTACGATTGCGTGGCAGGTTTTCAGCAGGTACCTGCATCTAACATCATTAAGAACAACATTGTGATGAATTGCGGGGAAGTTATTTATTTTCCTTCCGGCAATTTTCCCGAACAAATGGATCATAACCTGTATTATAATAACAATCGCTTTGCCAGTGGAAATGGGACCGTTTACTCCAGTCTTGCAGATTTTAAAACAGCTTCCAACCTGGATCAAAACAGCCTGGTTGCCGATCCTAAATTCAAGGATGCAGCCAATTATGACTTTACCCTGTTAAGCGGTTCTCCTGCCATTGATGCAGGAGATAGTCTCGGATCCGAATATGAAATGGCTGTGGACCCTTTTTCAAGCTGGACAGGGGACGTGCGACTGCTAAATCAGAATGATTTTGGCGAGGGCTGGGAAATTGGACCTTACGTTTACAAATTTGTCAACCATATCGATCCTTCATCCCTGACCAATGGAAATGGAAGCTTTAACAATCCTTATAATAGCTGGGATTCGGTAAAATGGCAAACCAGCGGGATTTACCTCCAAAAAAGGGGAACCACCTGGGAAGGGAACATCGGAATTGAATCCGGCGGTACTGAAGAAGCCCCGCTGATTATAGGTTCTTACGGTGAAGGTACAACTCCGAGGATTGAATCAACCGATACCATCGCCATTCACCTGAACGGTAATGATTATATCAACATAGAGGATGTACATCTCAGCACATCAGGCACGGATGCCCATGGCATCTTTGCCAACATGAGCACGGGTATATCCCTGAAGGGTATTGAAATTGCATCTCCCGGTGGTTCCGGTATTTATCTGGATGCAACTCATGATGCTCAGCTTGAGAATCTGCATGTACACCATGCTGGTGATGATAACATCAGGATAATCAATTCAAACAATTATACCCTGTCATCCTCGCTCCTGCATGATGCGGGTGGACAATCCCTTCAAATTAACGGTGGCAGCGGGAGCGTGAAGTATAATAAAATATATAATGAAATAGGATGGAGCCTTTGTATGATAAATAGTGATATCAGCATATCAAACAATGTATTGTATGGGGCAAGTTCTAACTCAGGTCCCGCCATTGCCTTACAAGGTGGAACGGCGCAGGTATATAATAATACCATTCATGACGCTACCATCGGAATTTACCTTCAAAGTCCCGGACATGATCTTAAAAACAACATTTTATCCAATTGTAACATCGGAATCCGCACCCATGTTGATGAATTTCCGGGTGAATCCGATTACAATTTATTCTTTGAGATAGAGAATAACAGGCATGTTCAAATTGATGAACAAGCAGGAGATGGCGAAATATTTAAGAATTATGATTTGGCTTCATGGCAGGGAATTGACAGCCTGCAGTTCGACCTGAACAGCTTTGTTGCCGATCCGGTATTTGTAAATCCCGCCACAGGTAATTTCGCCCTGCATTCAAATTCCTTTGCAATTGACAGCGGGACAGTCCTCGGTGAAAATTACCAGATGGCACTGGATTCAACTACAAATTATCCCCGGGGTGTGAAACTCATCAACCAGAATGACCAGGGCCACAGCTGGGAGATAGGGGCTTATGCTTACATCCCGGTCTATTACAAGCTTGATATTACGCGATCAAATGGTTCGGTGGAACCCGGTAGCGGCATGTATATTGCGGGAAAAGAAGTCACGCTGACCGCCATACCTGATGCAGGCTATACTTTCGAAAGCTGGGAGGGTGACCTGAACAGCGAGGAGAATCCGCTGACTTTCTCCATGGATAGCAATATCCACCTTAATGTTAATTTCAAGGCAATCGATTTGGAGCCAGTTGTATATGAGATGGAATACGGTTTTGCCCACCGGTCGCTCGACGATCCCCTAATGATTGAAAACAGGCATCCGGGTTATTCCGGAATAGGCGCGGTTAATACCGATAATGAACCGGGAACCTGGGCGGCTGTTATTGTGTATGCAAACCAGGGAAAGCATGATATGAAAATGCGGTACGCCCTTGGTGGAACCTCCGACCGGCCGGTCAATGTATTTGTAAACAGTGAATTGCAAATTGAGAATTTGAATTTCCCATTAATTAGTGCGGGTGAAGAAGGCTGGAAAACCTGGGATTATACAAACCTTTCGCTAGACCTGAATGGAGGAGGTGATACCATTAAATTTGTTGCAACTTCCGAATCAGGTTGTGCAAACCTCGACAGGTTAGATGTATTCCAGGACTTCGTATTAAATGATACCGTGAAAATACAGGTGGAAAGCAGTTTTTATCATTTACATGGAAGCGGAAGCCAGGTAGAATCAACAAGTACGGGTTATACCGGTCAGGGCTACCTCAATGTAGCCAATTCAGACGGTTCATGGTGGAGACAGATTGTTTTTACTCCTGGATCAGGAGAATATACATTTGGCCTGAGATACGCAAATGGCCATGCCGGCAGTGTCATTGCAAGTATTCGGGTGGATGGCAAAATGGAAATCGACAGCCTGGACCTTGAAAGTACAGGTGGATGGAACCAATGGGGCTATAAGACTTTTAATCTTGACCTGGAAGGAGGATATGACACCCTGCTTTTCACCACAACTTCCGGGAAAGGTGCTCCTTATGTGGACAGGCTTGATCTGTTACCCGGTGCTGAGTTGTTCGAGATATATGAACTGAACGTGTTTTCTGAAAACGGTTTGGTGACCCCGGGCAGCGGATCTTATAAAGCAGGTACCGAAATCAGTTTAACAGCTGCACCTGACGACAATTATGCCTTCACCGATTGGAGCGGGGATATCATCAGTTCAGATAATCCTGTAAGCTTTACATTGGATTCGAGCATGAATATCAGGGCTAATTATACGGGCGTATACCGATTAACCACCCTGGCTGAAAACGGCAGGATTGATACATCCGGTGGAGTGTTCAACGAAGGTACCAGCATTAGCTTACATGCCATACCTGATAGCGGTTACGCCTTTTTACAGTGGACCGGTGATATCACATCGGATGAGAATCCGGTTGAGCTTGTAATGGACAGTGATAAAGAAGTCAGGGCCCTGTTTGTTAAACTTTACAAGTTAACCACATATGCCGAACATGGTACCATCGACACATCCGGTGGAACATTCCCGGCGAACTCAGAACTTTACCTGATCGCTACCCCCGATTCAGGCTATGTGTTTTATTACTGGAGTGGAGATATTGCCGGTAATGCTAATCCTGTAAGAATCGTGTTTAAATCGGATAAATATGTAGTGGCAAACTTTGTCAAACTGTATAAATTGGAAGTTAGTGCTGTGAATGGTGAGGTTTCTTTTTCAGATACCATACTCAGGGAAGGATCGGAAGTGGAACTCCTGGCTATCCCTGATACAGGCTACCAGTTTATGGGATGGGAGGGAAGTGTCAACGATACTACCAATCCCCTGCAAATAGTAATGAACCAGGACATTACCTTAAAAGCCCTGTTTGAAGAAATTACCGGTGTGGATAGGATCAGGTCAGGAACAGGAGCAGCCAGGGTTTATCCCAATCCGTTCAGCGGACAAATTCATATCGAACTCATGAATAATATAGAGAAAGGCAATTATAAGATAGAAATGTACAATATGCTGGGCATGTTGGTGATGCAAAAGCCCATTATGAGCACAGACCGGCTGAAGACCGGTTCGCTTGAAAAAGGAGTTTACCTACTGAAAATATACAAGGATCGAAGCTTATTACATATTGAAAGAATGATCAAGCAGTAAGTAGTGGTGTTACGAGAACTGACACAGGTATTGACATTTTCTTACAGAAAACAACAAATACAATGAATATGAAATTCAACATTTTTCTGCTGGCTTGTTTTTTTACAGTAATAATCATGCCGGCATTTAATCAGGATACCAATAGAGCGGATAAATTGATCCTGGAAAATCAGAAGGAAAACAACTGGTGGTTTGGTGTTGTCAATCATGGAGAGCAAATGCCCCTCTCAGGAGAATATAGTGCTGATATTTATGGGAATAATTATGGCAATCAGATTGTCCCATTATTGATCGCAAATGATGGACAATACATCTGGTCGGATCAACCATTGAAGGTCAATTATGATAACGGTACCTTAAGTGTAGAATCCCATGGCGGAAAGATTTTTCATTCAAACGAAGCCAATTCATTAAAAGAAGCTTATCGTATTGTAAGTCAAAAACATTTTCCACCAAGCGGAAAATTGCCTGACTTGTCCCTGATTGAAGCCCCGCAGTACAACACCTGGATTGAACTCATGTACGACCAGAATCAAAGGGACATCATGGATTATGCCAAAGCTATCCTTGACAACGGTTTTCCACCAGGTGTAATAATGATTGATGATAATTGGCAAATAGATTATGGCAACTGGGATTTCAAGCCCGACAAATTCCCGGATCCAAAAGCTATGATGGATTCTTTGCATGATATGGGTTTTAAAGTGATGCTATGGATGTGTCCCTTTATTAGTCCCGATTCAAGAGTTTACCGAAAACTAAGAGATGAAGGATTATTGTTAAAAGAAGAGAATGGAAATGCTGCGATTTTAAGATGGTGGAATGGCGCCAGCGGATTATTGGATTTCACCCATCCGGATGCTGTAAAATGGTTTGAAGAACAAATGGATTATCTGGTGGAAGAATATGGTGCTGACGGATTTAAACTGGATGCTGGAGATACCAGGTATTATACCGATGTAGTTGCCCATAAAGATGTAACACCCAACGAACACACCCGGCTTTATGGAGAATTCGGATTGAAATACCCATTAAATGAATACCGGGCCAATTATAAACTTGGAAATCAACCCCTTGTTGAGCGTTTACGAGATAAAGGTCATTCCTGGGAGGACCTTCAAAAACTGATTCCGCATATTTTATTACAGGGTATCGCAGGATATGCTTTTACATGTCCGGATATGATCGGCGGCGGCGAATATACTGCATTCTTAAACAATGATCGATTAGATCAGAAGTTGATCGTCCGTTCGGCCCAGGTTCATGCCCTGATGCCCATGATGCAGTTCTCTGTGGCTCCCTGGCGCGTACTCGATACAGAACATCTTGCTGCAGTGAAAAAGGCTGTTGAAATACGTCAAAAACATACAGACTTAATTATTGAATTAGCTAAAAAGTCAGCTGATCATGGCGAACCTATTGTTCGTTCCATGGAATATGTATTTCCACATCAGGGTTATGCAAAAGTGAAAGACCAGTTTTTATTAGGTGATGATATTTTGGTGGCCCCGCTGATTGAAAATGGTACATCCCAAAGACATGTAATTATTCCAGAAGGGCAATGGGAAGATAATAAAGGTAAAAAAATTACTGGCCCTGGAACCATTACTATTGATGTTGCACTTGATGAATTGCCTTATTTTAAACGGATTGAATAATCGTTATTGATTCTTTATTGGGTAATACTAAATCATATAATCACATGAGACAATGCATTTTTTCTTTTTTAGTAATAAGCATACTGCTTTTAGGGTCATGTAGCCAGGATCAGCAGAATGGAATTCCCCCTGTATTCGATGAAAGTCTGCAATTATCTGCCCTGGAAAAAGATTTTGACAGAATTAATAAGAAAATTGAAAAGGCAGGTATTGAAGACCATATTTTATATGAATATTTTATTGATCAACAAGGGATTATTACAAGGCTGGTGGAAGCGATAAAAACAGATGAAGAGAAACCTGATTCCTTGTTAAGTCATGAGATTCCGCTTCAAAAAGAAGAATGCGCCCAGCTGATCAATTCTTTAAACACTGAATTAGAACTGATCAATAAGAATCAAGATTTTGAAAAGCAGGGGATTGAAACCATTAATGTTAAGGATTTTGGAGCAAAAGGAGATGGAATTTCTAACGACCGGGAAGCTATTTCGGAAGCTTTCAGGAAAGCTAAACAAATGGGTAATGGGGTAAAGGTCTTATTCCCGGAAGGCACCTATTCCATTCATGTTTCTGAAGATGCAGAGGTTTCAGGCAATCTTGAACTCATCGGTTGTAAGGACATAGTCCTTGAAGGACTAGGAGATGCCTTGCTGCTCTTTAAGACCTACAGAACCGGATTACGAATGGAAGATTGTCATAATGTAAAAGTAAAGAACCTTACTATCGATTATGATCCACTTCCTTTTACCCAGGGTGTTATTACGAAAGTTGACCGCAAAAATGATCTCGTTGAAATACGGATTCAGGATGGTTTTCCCTTACCCAATAATGATAAATTTAAAAAAGCCGGATTTCTGAGGGGAACTATGAATCACCCTGAAACCGGACAGTTATACCAAAAAGGCGATTGGAGAGTAAAAGACCTTGAAGAATTGGGAAACAATATATTCAGATTCGGACTCCTGAGCAATTATGGTTTTGAACGTAAAGGACTTGCAAAAGACCTGGAAGAAGGCCATATTTTCGTAATGCATGCCAGAGGTACTCCCAGAGGTGGCCCAGCCATATTTTTATATGGTTCATCTTATGTGACTTTTCACCAGGTTAATGTATGGGCCTCTCCAATCCATATTGCCATTCTTTTTTATTCCGATGCGCTTAAGTTTATTGATTGTAAAGCAATGCCAAAACCGGGTACCCAACGATTAACCTGTGCAAATGCCGATGGTTTTCACTGCCGCTCAAACAGAAAGGGCCCTTACATAAAGAATTGCACTTTTTTTAGAATTAATGATGATGATACCAACATTTTCGGTAAAATGTTCTCACTGGCAAAAGTGAAATCTGACACTGAAATTATTATAAATAGCGGGGCCGGCAGAATTGAAAACGGAAAAGCCATTACTCCAATTTATAAAAAAGGAGAACTGATAGGTTTGGTGAATCCTAATATGGGTTTTACAATTGATGCCTATGCCCGCGTTAAAGATATAAATTATGATGAGTGGCATGGAAGTAACTTCCTTACCCTCATCCTCGACAGACCGGTTGAGAATTTGGTGAGCAGAGATGCGCTTGGTAAAGGTCCTTTTGGTTCCAGAGAATATGTTAAAGGGAATCACCGGGATATTGAGCACTTCGTCGCAAATTTAAATACCATGGGAAACGGGTTTGTTATTAAGGATAATTCTTTTGGCGATCACCGCGCTTCAAGTGTTAAAATTCAGTCAACCAATGGCTTAATTGAAGGAAACACAATTTCACATGTAAAAAACTATGGTTTCTATTTTTGCGCACTGATGAACTGGTTAGAACTTTATCCCCCGCGAAATATCATGATAAGAAACAACATGGTGAATAACCATACAGGTTTCTTATCTGAAATTTTACTCCCCACAGGAACTGATCAAGTGAATATAAGACCCATCAGGCGACTGTGGTTTGAAAACAACCAGTTTTTAAATGCCACTAACGTAGGAATCAACTTATCAAATGCCGAAGAAATTTATTTTAAGAATAATGTCATAGAATCTCCAGAACCTTTTCGCTTTACAAATTGTAAAAACATTGTAAAAGAGAATAATACAATCAGGAAACCTTGATCTTTGGTATAATTATTTAATGAGTTTTTAAACGAATTTAGAATAAGAAAATTAATGAGATTAAATGTACTGGTATTGATAGCCATGGTGGCTTTGATATCTGCGAAAGCAATTCCTTACAAAGGGAAAAATATCACTAGCTGCTATGCTAAAATTGAAAACGATACGCTCTACCTGGGAAATGATTTCATTGAGCGAAAATATATATGGAATGATGGAAACCTGATTAATTTTTCCATTGAAAACAAACTGTCAAACCAGGTATTTCAGTTGAAAAATTCAGAACCAGATAATCCTCTGAGTATTGAAAGTATCAGTTTTTCCAATGGCCAGTTTTCTTCTGATATTATTCCTGGTAATAATGTTATATTCAGGCATTTAGAGGCTACAATTGTCAGCCATTACAAGGACTATGATCTGAAAAGGGTTTTTAAGATTTATCCCAATAGTCCGGCCTTTGAAAGCGACTATTATTTAAAGAAAAACGCTGGGTCATCACGGGATTTTGATCCGTTGAAAACCTATATTGAAAATTATAAATTTTCAGAAAAACATCTCAAGGCTAAAGCCATTGAGTTTTATGACAGAACCGATCATTACAACAATCTGGTAAAAGAGCATGAAATCATCCCTTATTTCCAGGGTAGAAAGATGAAAGGAAATATTCTTCATGTACAGAATTTAGTTACTGAGAATAGTTTGTTTTTCATTAAAAAAGCACCCTGTTCTTTTGTCCAGTTGCATTACCCGGGATATGATTTCCTCGTTAAGAATACGGGTATTCAATTTGCAGGATTGGGAATTGCACCGGGTGATCTGAAAACCGGTGAGTGGATCCGCGTATATGGTCTTGTAACCGGCGTTAGTGGCCCCACCCAACTCGATTTTATGACTGCTTTAAGGGCGTACCAGAAAATAATTCGAAAACGCCAAAAAGGACGGGATGAAATGATCATGATGAATACCTGGGGCGATCGCAACCAGGATTTAGCCATCAATGAAGCTTTTGTAAAAAGAGAAGTGGACGCGGCTGTAAAACTTGGAATTACCCACTTACAGATAGATGATGGCTGGCAGTCCGGATTATCCAGTAATACGGCTATGCAAGAAGCCAGCAGAGACACCTTCTGGAACAGATGGACCAAAGAAGCCTGGGAACCTGCACGCCATAAGTTTCCAGAGGGCTTTCAAACAGTCAAGGATTATGCCGATGAAAAAGGTATAAAACTGAGTTTGTGGTTTAATCCAAGCAGTGAAAACGAGTATGAGCACTGGGAGAGAGATGCTGATATTATCATTGGTCTTTTCCAGGAATATGATGTTCGTTATTTTAAAATTGATGGAATAAGCCTTCCATCAAAAAAAGCAGAATTAAACCTGGTGAAGTTCTTTGATAAAGTATATATTGAAACGGATAGCGCTGTGGTGTTTAATTTAGATGCCACTGCAGGTAGCCGGGCCGGCTACCATTATATCAATCCCTTTTACGGGAATATATTTTTAGAAAACCGGTACACCGACTGGAGAAACTATTATCCCTACTGGACCTTACGAAATCTTTGGATGCTTTCGCAATATACACCTGCAGAGGGATTTCAAATGGAATTTCTGAACAAATGGCGAAATGGTGACAAATATCCCGAGTATATTCCCTTTGCTCCGCAAAAGCTACCTTTTGACTACAATTTTGCAATCACCATGATGTCGCAGCCTTTAGCTTGGTTCGAAGGTTCCGGCCTTCCTGAAGAAGGGTATGAAATAGCCCCTTTAATTAAAGCTTATAATGAGATTCAATATGACATTCATAGTGGTTACATTTTTCCTATTGGCGAAGAACCATCGGGAAGAAGCTGGACAGGTTTTCAATCCATAAAATCCGAAAATGAGGGTTTTATCCTCGTCTTCAGAGAATTAAATGAATCAAACAGGAAACGGGTTACAACCTGGTTACCTGGAAATGCGGAAGTGAGTTTTAAAAAAATATTGGGTGAAGGGAATGATTTTAATGCAAAAGTAAATGAAGATGGCAAAGTTGAATTTTCCCTGCCTGGTGCACATTCATTTTCGCTTTATAAATATGAAATCAGATAGAAGCAAACTCGCGAAATGGCTACAACTGACCGGCATCAATGGAGAGTAGCCGTATGGGACATCCGGGAATTCTCCCCAGAGGGTGGGTATTCACAGGATATGGATTTCCGGATTAAAGGAACAGGGAAAAATGATGTGGTTATTCAAATGGTTAGACTGTCAGAGCACTAAGAAATGAATTGGGAATATACTTCCGGCGAAAAAATCGAATAAAATCAAACAAATACATACTATTATGAAATTTCACCTAAACCAATGGCCCTTTGTTTTTTTTGTTTTGTTTCAGATGAGTTTTGGGAACTTATTAGTAAAGGCAGCCACGCCAGCATCCTCTGCAAAAGACGATTGCATAACTACTTGCCCTCATTCGGCTCCACGTGTCTTTTATGTTTCTACTAAAGGAAATGACGCCTGGAGTGGTATTTTTGAGAATCCTAACAAAGAACTGAACGATGGTCCCTTTGCCACCCTTGCCCATGCCAAAGAAGTGGTAAAGGAACTGCGCAAATCAGAGTCCTTCAACCAACCTGTTCAGATCGTAATCAAAGAAGGCGTTTATAATTTATCTGAAACACTGGTTTTTCGGCCTGAAGATAGCGGAGCTGAAGGAGCTGAGCTTACATTCAGGGCTGCGCAGGGAGAAAAGGTTGTTATATCAGGAGGAAAGGTTCTAACAGGTTTTAAGGAAATAAGTGAAAACCTCTGGAGACTGAGAATTCCTGAAGTAAAAGAAGGTTCCTGGGAATTCAGACAACTATTCAGGGATGACAAAAGACTTACCCGCTCGCGGCTTCCTGAAGAAGGATGGTTTTTTCTTGAACCCGTTTCAGAATCGATTGAAGGAGAACTAAGTAAGGAGCAGGAGTTTCATGTGAAAGAGGGTGAGATTGAAGCATATGATAATCTCCATCAGGCAGAATTAATTGTGTACAACCGCTGGAATAATTCACGCCTTTTTATTGAATCCATTGATGAGGAAAATCAGATTTGCAGGTTTAAGGGAGAAATCTGGAGGGGACCGAAAGAAGGTAAGCGTTTCCACATAGAAAACATTAGGGAAGGCCTGACGCGTTCGGGTACATGGTATTTAAATTATGATAAAGGCCTGCTTTATATACGCACAGAAGAGGATCCAAACGATAGCAGTATAATGGCGCCGGTACTGGAAACACTTGTTGAGTTCCGGGGTGAATATCCTTCGGGAGATTTTGTGAGCCATATTACCATGAAGGACGTGAGCTTTCGCTATGCTTCTTTCCCTGTTGGAGAGATGGGTATTAGAGGGTTACAAGCTGCTAACTATCTTTCCGGTGCAATCTATGCAGAAGCAGCTCAATATATTAAGATAGAGAACTGTGAAATTACATCCGTAGGACAATATGGTGTGGATATCGGCCCACGCTGCCATCATTGTAGTGTGATTCATAATCGGTTTACCGATTTAGGTGCCGGTGGAGTGCGTCTTGGTACAACCACCAGATCAAAAACAGATGAGTTTGTTTCTTACCATAATACCATTTCTGATAACTTAATTGCTGAAGGAGGAGAAACAGCTTTTGGCGCTGTAGGGATATTTGCAGCAAATTGCCGGTACACCACCATTTCACATAATGAAGTTACACAAATGAAGTACACCGGGATTTCTGTCGGCTGGGACTGGGGTACAGGGCCAAATCACTGCAGGGATAATATTATTGAGAAAAACTATATACATCACATTGGCATGAATATCCTTTCGGATATGGGAGGTATATATACACTTGGTCTGTCACCGGGGACTTATATCCGGGGGAATCTTATCCATGATGTATGGCCTTATGAGAATTCGGGACGGGGTATCTACCTGGATGAAGGAAGTGTGGGATATATTGTCGAAAACAATATTGTGTACAATACCTTAAGTCCGTCAATACGGTTTCAAATAGGAACGGCAGGAAACATTGTTAAAAACAATATTTTTGCCTTTGCTAAAGAAGGGGTGTTAGGTTATGATACAGACCGTTTCAATGTGTTCCATCAGAATATTGTTTACTGGAAAGAGGGCCCGCTATTTTCAGGAAACCGGATCCATAACTTTGATCAGGAGATAAGCAATAACCTATATTGGAATCCTGATGATCCTGCTCCGGAATTTGCCGGTTACATATTTGAGGAGTGGAGAAAACAAAGACGTCCAAAGCTTGGTTTTGTAAATCATCCCTCCATGGATCATCATTCTCTTTATGCTGATCCCCATTTTAAAAATCCGGCTAAGGGTGATTTTACATTGTTGCCGGAGAGTCCGGCTTTTGAATTGGGTTTTGAACCGATTGATACAAGCGATGTAGGCCTGAGAAAATACAAAAAAGAGTAATTTCATCTAAAACCTTTGATTAACTGCGATAGACAAAGGACAGAATTACTTCGGCAATTTATGATGTTAATTTTGATTTAATCCGCCCCTGTTTCATTAGTCTTATAGTATATTCCTTTTTCGATTCCTTATATTTGCATTTTTGTTCAATTATGAGTGATCTGAAGAAATTTGCTAAGCAATTGAGCTCCATGAACAAGGGATACTGCATGGAGGCCCCGTCGATGGTAAAGACCCATACATTCGTTGAATCGATGGTGCACCTGTTGTTCCCCATAAAACTGGATTGTAAGATCGAGGAGAACGAAGTGCATATGGAGCTGCAACGTTGCGAACTGGAGCTGAAGGATTTGTTGTTTTCCATCCGGAATTCCATTCCCGATTCACCTGAACTGATCGCGGCAAAATTTATGGCTGAGCTGCCAAAAGCCTATGATGCGATGATGGAGGATGCTGTTTCCATTGCCAGGTTCGATCCTGCCTCGAGTTGTGTGGAAGAGGTGATTCTGGCCTATCCGGGGTTCTATTGTATCTCGGTGTACAGGATGGCGAACATTCTCTACAAACTGAAAGTGCCTTTGCTGCCCCGCGTGATGATGGAATATGTACACGGGCAGACCGGGATCGATATTCATCCGGGAGCAAAGATCAATTCGCCTTTTTTTATCGACCATGGAACCGGGATCGTAATTGGTGAAACTGCGGAGATCGGAAAGAATGTGAAGATCTACCAGGGGGTGACCCTGGGTGCGCTTACCGTGGAAAAGGATATGGCGCGGACCAAAAGGCATCCTACCATTGAAGATAACGTGGTAATCTATGCAGGAAGTACCATCCTCGGAGGCAAGACCAACATTGGTCATGATACCGTGGTCGGCGGGAACACCTGGATCACCGAAAGCGTGCTGCCCCATTCCGTGGTGTATCGTCAACATCGTGTGATGGTGAAGGATCACAAGGACTTTACCACCCCTATAGATTACGTGATTTGATTAAAAAAATGCAACCATGAAATACAACAACATACTTGAAACCATAGGAAATACACCCCATGTGAGATTAAGCAAACTGTTCCCCGACCACGAGGTGTGGGTGAAACTTGAGCGCGCCAATCCCGGTGGAAGCATTAAGGACCGGATCGCACATTCTATGATCGAAGATGCAGAGGCCAGGGGAATCCTTAAAGCGGGCAGCGTGATCATTGAGCCCACTTCCGGGAATACCGGGATCGGTATTGCCATGGTGGGTGCAGTGAAAGGTTACCGGGTGATCCTGGTAATGCCTGAATCGATGTCGGTGGAGCGTCGGAGCATTCTTCGGGCCTACGGGGCAGAGATCGAACTGACCGACCGGGCCAAAGGGATGAAGGGATCCATTGCACGGGCCGAAGAACTCAGGGATGAGATCGACAATGCCTGGATTCCCTCGCAGTTTGAAAATCCTTCCAATCCCGGGATCCACGAACGTACCACCGCGCTCGAAATCCTGGAAGATTTCCCGGATGGACTGGACTACATGATTACGGGTGTCGGAACCGGGGGGCACATCAGTGGTGTGGCGAAAGTGTTGAAGCAGGAGATCAAAGGGATCAAAGTATTTGCCGTGGAACCTTCCGAGTCGCAGGTGATCAAAGGGGAAGAGCCCGCCCCGCACAAGATCATGGGCATCGGGCCGGGGTTTATTCCCGGAACCCTCGACCGGTCGGTGCTTGATGGTACCGTTGCAGTGGAGCAACAGGAAGCGTATCTCTTTGCGCGCAGGTCTGCGCAGGAGGAAGGAATCTTCATCGGTATTTCCAGTGGTGCCTCACTGGCAGCTGTGAGTAAGAAACTTTCTGAGATACCCGCCGGAGCCCGGGTACTGACCTTCAATTATGATACCGGCGAAAGATATTTGTCGGTAAATGATCTCTTTTAGCCGGTTTTTGATATTTTTGACACTGACTCTAATGCTAC